>NZ_NEHH01000006.1:0-406532 GCF_002112305.1 Pseudomonas sp. R45(2017)
TGGAACCACCTGATCCCATCCCGAACTCAGAAGTGAAACGATGCATCGCCGATGGTAGTGTGGGGTTTCCCCATGTGAGAGTAGGTCATCGTCAAGATTAAATTCCGAAACCCCAATTGCGAAAGCAGTTGGGGTTTTGTTTTGCCCGCAGGAAAGTTCTTACAGCATTCTCAGCCGCCTTGCGGCTGTCGCCGCCGGCCGACAATGCTAAGGTTCAGCCCTAGCTTTTGTACTTTTCCAAGGAAGCCTTCATGCCGGACACCCAGTCCCTCAACGCTGCATTCATGGTCGTTCAGAGCAACAGCCTGGATGAACTGCGCAGCCTTGTGATCAGCATCATGCGGCGCTATCCACTGGCTCCCCTGGAGAACGAAATCGCGCTCGTACAGAGCAACGGCATCGCTCAATGGCTCAAGCTGGCACTGGCTGAGGACCCTGAAGAGGACGACTCCGGCGGCTGTGGTATCGCCGCCGCTATTGATGTGCAACTGCCGGGCAGTTTCATGTGGCAGCTTTACCGGATGGTTCTGGGACGAGAGGAAATTCCGGCAAAGTCGCTGCTCGACAAGGCACCGTTGACCTGGCGTCTGATGCGCCTGTTGCCACAGGTCATCAACCGTCCGCATTTCGAACCGCTACAACGCTTCCTCACCCATGACACCGATCTACGCAAACGCTACCAGTTGTCCGAACGTCTGGCAGACCTCTTCGACCAATACCAGGTTTACCGCGCTGATTGGCTTGAGGACTGGGCAGAGGGGCATCATCAACTCCGTAATGTAAGAGGTGAAGCGAAGCCGCTCTCGCCGACCAGTTGCTGGCAGGCAGAATTGTGGCGCGCTCTGCTGGACGATGTGGGCGAGCAAGGCATGGCCCAGAGTCGCGCGGGCGTGCACCAGCGGTTCATGGAGCGCATCAACAGTCTTGAACGCGCACCGACCGGACTTCCACAGCGAGTGATCGTTTTCGGAATTTCCTCGTTGCCCGCCCAGGTACTGGAAGCATTGGCCGGGTTGTCTCGTTTCAGCCAGGTTTTATTGTGCGTCCATAACCCCTGTCGTTATCACTGGGCCGATATCGTTGCCGACAAGGATCTCTTGCGTCATCAGTACAAGCGGCAGGCCCGAAAAAACGGCATGCCTGTGGTGCTGGATTCGGAATCGCTCCACCAACATGCTCACCCGCTCCTCGCAGCGTGGGGCAAGCAAGGTCGCGATTACATCAACCTTCTCGACAGCTACGACGAGCCGGACAGCTATCGCGCAGCATTTCGCAATGGACGTATCGATCTGTTCAGCGAAACCCAGCCAAAGAACATGCTTAATCAGTTACAGGACGACATTCTGGAGCTGCGGCCGCTCAGCGAGACTCGAACGCTCTGGCCGGCAGTCGATCTGACTCAAGACGATTCGATCCGCTTTCACATAGCTCATAGCGCCCAGCGCGAAGTGGAGATTCTCCACGACCAACTCCTGGCCCGTTTCAGTGCCAACCGTCAATTACGCCCTCGCGATGTGATCGTGATGGTGCCTGACATTGATAGTTATGCGCCGCATATCCGCGCCGTATTTGGCCAACTGGATCGTCATGATCCACGCTTCATTCCTTTCACCATGGCCGATCAGGGGCAGCGCGGACGGGATCCATTACTGATCGCTGTCGAGCATCTGCTCAAGCTGCCGGACAGTCGTTTCCCCGTCAGTGAAATTCTCGACCTGCTCGACGTTCCTGCGTTACGCGCCAGGTTTGGTGTGCAGGAGCGAGACTTGCCGACTCTGCATCGCTGGATCGAAGGGGCCGGCGTACGTTGGGGCATCGATGCCGGGCAACGGGCCGAACTGGGATTGCCCGACGAACTGGAGCAAAACAGTTGGCGCTTCGGCCTGCGTCGGATGATGCTCGGCTATGCCGTCGGCAGTTCCGGAGCCTGTGGGGATATCGAACCCTACGATGAAATCGGTGGTCTCGATGCCGCGTTGATCGGCCCGTTGGTAGCGTTGCTGGATGCACTGGAACTCTCGCATCAGCAACTGATGAAACCCGCGCAACCGCAGGAATGGGGACATCGGCTTCAGGCGTTGATGCAGCTGTTTTTCAAGCCCGAAGATGAGCATGACGACTATCTGCTGGCTCAACTCGAGGAGTTGCGCGAAACCTGGCTGGAAACTTGTGAAGCCGTCGGTCTGCTGGACGAGCTGCCACTGACCGTCGTCCGCGAGGCCTGGCTGGCGGGACTGGATCAGGGGCGTCTGTCGCAGCGCTTCCTGGCCGGTGCCGTGAACTTTTGCACACTGATGCCGATGCGCGCGATCCCGTTCAAGCTGGTTTGCCTGTTGGGAATGAACGATGGCGATTATCCACGCGCCCAACCGCCGCTGGACTTCGATCTCATGGGCAGCGACTACCGGCCGGGAGATCGATCCCGTCGGGAGGATGATCGCTATCTTCTGCTCGAAGCGCTCTTGTCCGCCCGTCATCAGCTTTACATCAGTTGGGTGGGCCGCAGCATTCGCGACAACAGCGAGCGGCCAGCCTCTGTGTTGATCAGCCAGTTGCGCGATCATCTCGCCAATGGATGGCGATCGGTCGACGACAACGAAGATCTTCTGATTGGCATGACTCAGGAGCATCCGTTGCAGCCATTCAGTTCGCGCTACTTCCATGAGGAAGACAAACTGTTCAGCTATGCCAGCGAATGGCAAGTGCTGCATCAGCATCACGAGCAGAATGACGTCGCAACAATGCTTGCCCCCCATGTTCAGGAGGAACCGTTGAGTCTGGAGCTGCTGCAGGACTTCCTGCGCAATCCGGTTCGACACTTTTTCACTCAGCGACTCAAGGTTTACTTTGAAGCGGCGCAGGTACCTCAGGCTGACGAGGAACCCTTTGTGCTGGATGCGTTGCAGCGATACATGCTCAGCGACAGCTTGCTCGGGGCAGCCTTGAGACACCCGGACAATGTTGATCAGGCGCTCGAGTCTCAAGCCCGACGCCTGCAGAACAGCGGACTGCTGCCCATGGCCGGGTTCGGTGAATGCCTTCAACGAGAGTTGATCGAGCCTTTGCCAGACTTGTTGCAACGATATCAACAGCTGTTGGCGTTATGGCCGACACCGCTAACCAACGCGCTACCGATCAATTTTGAATGGCAGGAACTGCGCCTTGAAGGATGGCTAGGCGGTTTGCACCGGCGCGCCGATGGCGGCGTACTGTCGGTCACAACAATCCCCAACAGCATAGGCTCGATCAAGAGCCGCAAATGGCATCGCATGACCAAGCCCTGGGTCAGCCATCTCGTCGCGTGCGCCAGTGGACTCTCCCTGACGACCGCACTGGTGGCCAGTGATGACACGCTCCTTCTTGAACCTCTGGAACAGACTCGAGCGGGGCGAATTCTCGAGGATCTGCTGCTCGCCTGGCAGACGGGCATGTGCCAGCCGCTGCCAGTCGCGGTAAAAACGGCTTTTGCATGGCTGGCCCAGACCGATCCGGTCAAGGCTGAAGCGGCTGCCCGTAAAGCCTATGAGGGGGATGGTCAGACCAGCGAAGGCGAGCGTCGCGAAAGCCCGGCTCTGTCCCGACAATTCGTCGACTTCGATGCATTGCAGGCGGATGAAACATTCTCCGGTTGGTGTGATGCACTGTATCGCCCTCTGCTTGAGGCACCGTGGCGTTCATGGACCCAAGAGGAGGCAGGCGCATGAGCAACCAACAGCCGCTCGCCCTGGCATTCCCGTTAAGAGGCAGTCAGCTAATCGAAGCCAGTGCGGGCACTGGCAAGACGTTCACCATTTCGGCGTTGTATCTGCGGTTGATCCTCGGCCACGGAGGCGAGGCGAGTGGTTTCGGTCGAGAGCTGTTGCCCCCGCAGATTCTCGTGGTGACCTTCACCGACGCGGCCACCAAAGAACTGCGCGAACGTATACGCACGCGTCTGGCCGAGGCCGCCCGTTTCTTTCGTGACGAGACGCCTCCCCCTGATGCGCTGATCGATGAACTGCGTGCAGAGTTCGATCCGCAACAATGGCCCGGTTGCGCGAACCGCCTGGATATCGCCGCGCAATGGATGGACGAAGCCGCCGTTTCGACGATCCACAGTTGGTGTCAGCGAATGTTGCGCGAGCATGCGTTCGACAGCGGCAGTCTGTTTACCCAGACCCTGGAAACCGATCACAGCGACCTGCTCGGCGAAGTGCTGCGCGATTATTGGCGGCTGTTCTGCTATCCGATGCAGGGCGATGCATTGAGCTGGGTCCGCAGTCACTGGGGAGGTCCGGCGGCCCTGTTACCGCGAGTGCGTGGGCTGTTTGGCACCGAGCGCGAAGCGGACTCTGACAAGACCCCCTCCGAGCTGATCGAAGAATGCCTGCAGGAACGCCGTGCGGCATTGGTGGAGTTGAAGGGACCATGGCGGCAGTGGGCCGATGAGTTGCTCGCGATCTGTCATCAGGGCGTCGCCAACAAAACCGTGGACGGGCGCAAGATGCAAGCCCGCTATTTCGAACCCTGGTTCGAAAAGCTCAAGGCCTGGGCCGAGGACGAGTCGTTCGAGCAACTGGATATCGGCACCGGGTTCGCCAGGCTCACGCCGGAGGGCATGGCTGAAGCCTGGAAGGGCGAGCCGCCGAGTCACCCGGGCTTGGATGCCATGCCTGTGCTCAAGTCGAGCCTCGACAATTTGCCGACGCCCGATGCGGCCGTGCTGCAGCATGCTGCCAAATGGGTCGGTGCCCGCTTTGAAGACGAGAAGCGCCGTCGAGCCGAAATGGGTTTCGACGACATGCTATTGCGTCTGGACTCGGCCTTGCAATCCGACGGTGGGGAGCGGCTCGCCACGCTCATCCGCGAGCAGTTCCCGGTCGCACTGATCGATGAGTTCCAGGACACGGACCCGGTGCAGTACCGGATCTTCGAAAGCATCTATCGCATTGAAGAGAATAACCCCGAGACCGGGCTGTTCCTGATTGGCGACCCCAAGCAGGCGATCTATGCCTTCCGTGGCGCGGACATCTACACCTACCTGCGAGCCCGCCAGGCCACAACCGGACGCCTGCATACCCTGGGCACCAACTTCCGTTCCAGTCACGGGATGGTCAGTGCGGTCAACCATGTTTTCGAACGTGCCGAGTCCCGTGAGCAAGGGCGCGGAGCATTTCTGTTCCGAGAGAAAAGTGGCGATAACCCGGTGCCGTTCCAGCCTGTGGAGGCTCAGGGTCGTAAAGAACATTTGCAGGTATCCGGGCTGGACATACCGGCGCTGAACATCTGGCATTTATCCACCGACAAACCACTGTCCGGGGCGGTTTATCGCCAGCAGTTGGCGGCGGCCTGCGCCAGTGAGATCACGACTCTGCTCAATGGCGGGCAAACCGGTCGTGCCGGGTTTGCGCAGGACGGCGAGGATTGGCGTGGACTGCGGCCAGCGGACATTGCGATCCTGGTGCGCGACGGTAAAGAGGCGCAGGCGGTACGCGGTGAGCTCGCAGCGCGCGGAGTCCGCAGCGTTTATCTGTCGGACAAGGACTCGGTCTTTGCCGCTCAGGAAGCCCATGACCTGCTGTCGTGGCTCAAGGCGTGTGCCGAGCCGGATGTCGAACGCTCCCTGAAAGCGGCGCTGGCGTGCATCACGCTGAACCTGCCGCTGGCTGAGCTGGAACGTCTGAATCAGGACGAGTTGGTCTGGGAAACCCGGGTCATGCAGTTCCGAGGTTATCGTGAGCTCTGGCGCAAGCAAGGGGTGCTGCCGATGTTGCGGCGCCTGCTGCACGACTTTCAACTGCCGCAGATGCTCATTGCCCGCAGTGATGGCGAGCGGGTGCTGACCAACCTGTTGCATCTGTCGGAGTTGTTGCAACAGGCCGCGTCGGAACTCGATGGCGAGCAGGCACTGATCCGTCATCTGGCCGAGCATCTGGCGCTGTCAGGGCAGGCAGGTGAAGAGCAGATCCTGCGTCTTGAAAGCGACGAACAACTGGTCAAGGTCGTGACCATTCACAAGTCCAAAGGGCTTGAATACCCGTTGGTGTTCCTGCCTTTCATCTGCTCGGCCAAACCCGTGGATGGCAGTCGATTGCCGCTGCATTACCACGATGAGTCCGGCAAGGCCCGCATCAGTCTGAAGCCCGACGCCGAACTGATCGCCCTGGCGGACAACGAGCGCCTGGCGGAGGATCTGCGTTTGCTCTACGTCGCGCTGACTCGCGCACAACATGCGTGCTGGCTCGGGGTGACGGATCTCAAGCGCGGTAACCACAGCAGCTCGGTACTGCATCTTTCTGCGCTGGGCTATCTGTTGGGCGGTGGCGCAACGTTGGGTGAATCCAGCGGATTGGCTCGCTGGCTGGACGATCTGCAACAGGATTGTTCGGCGCTGAGCGTTGTTGAAATGCCGGCGGCCACCAGCGAGGAGTACCAGCCTCCGCGTAACGAAGCCAAGCTGCGTGCCACCCTTTTACCGAGCCGCAGGGCCAGCGAGAACTGGTGGATCGCTTCGTACAGTGCCTTGCGCATCAGTGACGTGCTAAGCGCTGGCAACGACGAAGCCCCCGACAGTCCGCAAGCGCAAAAGCTGTTCGACGACGAACGCCTCGATCCTGAAGCTCCGCGCGAGATCTTCGCCGGCGGGGCCGACATTCACCGCTTCCCTCGCGGACCGAATCCGGGAACGTTTCTTCACGGTTTGCTCGAGTGGGCGGGTGAGGAGGGCTTCGCGGTCACCCGTGAGTCGCTCGATGATGCGATCGCCCGGCGTTGCAATCGACGGGGTTGGGAGGGCTGGATCACCACCCTCGGCGACTGGTTGCAGCACTTGCTCAAACTGCCACTGCCTGCGGGCTTCGACCAACCGCCAGTGGTGCTTGAGCAATTGAAGCAATATCGGGTCGAGATGGAGTTCTGGTTCGCCAGCCACAAAGTCGACGTGCTCAAGCTCGACGAACAGGTGCGTCAGTTCACCCACAACGGCGTGGCCCGGGTCGGCGCCGAAGCGGTGCAGCTCAATGGCATGTTCAAAGGCTTTATCGACCTGACGTTCGAGCACGAGGGTCGTTACTACGTGGCCGATTACAAATCCAACTGGCTGGGCGTCGATGACGCTGCGTACACCGAGCGGGCCATGGAGCAGTCGATCCTCGACAACCGTTATGACCTGCAATACGTGCTGTACCTGTTGGCACTGCATCGTCAGCTCAAGGCGCGGCTCGCCGATTACGACTACGACCGGCATATCGGCGGCGCGTTGTATCTGTTCCTGCGCGGGACACGGGCCCCTGGCGGTGGCGTTTACTTCGCGCGACCACCAAGGGCGCTGATCGAGCGTCTGGACTTGATGTTCCAGGGCAAACCGCAACCCAAGGCCGAGCCCGCGTGGGAACAGGGAGTATTGCTATGAACCGGACATTCGCCGACCTGCTGCCAACGCCGCTGACCGCCGACAGCCTCGCGCAACTGACGCCCCTGACCCGTGCCGATGATCTGTTGCTGTTGCTGACCCAATGGGTCGAGCGTGGCTGGTTGCGGGCACTGGACAAGGCATTCGTGGCCTTTCTTCATGAGTTGGCACCCGATGTCGATCCGCTGGTGTTGCTCGCCGCCGCATTGACCAGTCACCAGCTCGGCCATGGTCATGTCTGTCTGGATCTGTTCGAAACCCTCAAGGCGCCGGATTTCGCTTTGTCCCTACCGCCAGAGGGGGATGCACAACCCGGCGTGTTGCTGCTGCCATCGCAACTGCTCGAAACCCTCGACGGAGCGCACTGGTGCAAGGTACTGGCCGGCAGTTCGCTGGTGGCACTGGCCGCCGACGAAAGTGCGTCGTCGCAGGAACGCCCGCTGGTGTTGTCCGGCAAGCGCTTGTACTTGCGGCGCTATTGGGCCTACGAGCGGCGTATCGACAGCGCATTGCGTCAGCGGCTCGCGGAGCAGGAAGCGACACCATCCGATCTTGCACGGCGGCTGGACGAGCTGTTCGATCCAGCGCAGCGTGCGGATGTCATCGACTGGCAGAAACTCGCCTGCGCCCTGGCCACCCGAAGTGCCTTCAGCATCATCACGGGCGGTCCAGGTACCGGCAAGACGACGACGGTGGTCCGTTTGCTGGCGTTGCTCCAGGCACCTGCGGTCGAGGCGCATCAACCATTGCGCATTCGGCTCGCGGCGCCTACCGGTAAAGCGGCGGCGCGGCTGACCGAGTCCATCAGTCAGCAGGTGCAATCGCTGAAGGTCGCTGACAGCGTCCGGGAAAAAATCCCGACCGAGGTGACCACGGTGCACCGCCTGCTCGGCAGTCGTCCCGGCACGCGGCACTTTCGCCACCATGCCGGTAACCGTCTGCCCCTGGACGTTCTGGTGGTCGATGAAGCGTCCATGATCGACCTGGAAATGATGGCCAACCTGCTCGATGCCTTGCCGCCTCATGCCCGATTGGTGTTGCTGGGCGACAAGGATCAACTGGCCTCTGTGGAGGCGGGGGCGGTGCTGGGAGATTTGTGCCGCGATGCCGAAGCCGGTTGGTACAGTCCGCAGACTCGCCAGTGGCTGGAACAGGTGAGCGGCGAATCCCTGCAGGACAGCGGCTTGCACGAAGGCTCTGACGGCTCGCATCCGCTGGCCCAGCAAGTGGTGATGTTGCGTCACTCGCGGCGTTTCGGCGAGGGCAGCGGCATCGGCCAACTGGCGCGGCGGGTGAATCAGCAACTCCCGGACGAGGCTCGGCAGTTGCTGGAAGCCAAGACTCATGGAGATGTGTTTTCGTTGCCGCTTCAGAACGAGCACGACCGGAAACTTGAGCACCTGGTGCTCGATGGACACGGCGAAGGCCCTCACGGTTATCGACATTATCTGAGCGTTTTGCGCGATCGACGTCCGGCGATTGGAACGCCGCTCGAACATTCAGGCTGGGTCGACTGGGCGCGTGACGTCCTGCGGGCCTTCGATACCTTCCAGTTGTTGTGCGCAGTGCGCAAAGGGCCGTGGGGTGTCGAGGGGCTGAACCAGCGCATCACCGACGCGTTACTCAAAGCGCGGCTGATCGAAAGCGATCAGCAATGGTACGAAGGCCGGCCGGTGCTGATGACCCGAAATGACTACGGTCTGGGGCTGATGAACGGTGACATCGGTATCGCCCTGAAATTGCCCGAGCGCGATGGCCCGGATGCCGGCAAGTCGGTGTTGCGAGTGGCGTTCCCGCGTAACGACGGGCGCGGAGGGGTGCGTTTCGTGCTGCCGAGCCGGCTCAACGATGTCGAGACCGTCTATGCGATGACCGTGCACAAGTCGCAGGGCTCGGAGTTTGCCCATACCGCGTTGATCCTGCCGGACGCCCTGAATCCCGTGTTGACCAAGGAGCTGATCTACACCGGAATTACCCGGGCCAAGGACTGGTTCACCTTGATCGAACCTCGGAGCGGCGTGTTTGAAGAAGCGGTGCAGCGCAAGGTGAAGCGCCTGAGTGGACTGATGCTGGAACTGGAAGAAGGGGTGCCGCATAAAGGATGAAGGTGCCTTCGATTGCCGCCGATAATTGATCGACCGGTCAGAGGTCGCTGTATCGCTGGTGTTCCAACCCTGTGCTATCGTTGCGGCATCATTTCGTAACGATCCAAGAGAATCCCTGCATGAAGGTGGCTGTCTGGGCGACAGAGCGCGTAGTTGGCTGCAAGCGGGCGTTGCTTGCCGGTGTGCTCTGTTTGCTCACGGGTGTGGCCGCTGCCCAGGCTCAACCCCCGACGGGCATGGCCGAACAGCGGGCCAAATCCGTCACCCAGGTTGTCCTCGGTATCCTCAGTTACGCGCGCTGGCCGGTAGAACCGGCGCAATTGCGCCTGTGCATCGTCGGCCCGACCGAATACACCGACGACCTGGTCAAGGGTACGACCCAGGCCACGGGGCGTCCGGTCATCGTGCGTCGACTGTTGGCCGACAATCCGGCCATCGTCAGCGAGTGCGACGCGGTCTACATCGGTAAGCTTACGACCGACGAACGCAGCCGGCTGTTCGCGTCCCTGATCGGCCATCCGGTGCTGAGCATCAGCGAAGGCGGCGATCAATGCACGGTCGGCAGCCTTTTCTGCCTGCGGGTCGGCGATGAACAAGTGTCGTTTGAGGTCAATCTCGACTCCGTCGCCCGCAGCGGCGTGCGCATTCATCCCAGCGTGCTGCAGTTGTCGCGCCGCAAACCGGCGGTGCCATGAGACGCGACAAATCCACAGGGCGCCCGACCCTCGGCTCGGTCATCGGCCGTGGCAACCTGATTGTGGCGCTGGTCGCCGTGGCAATGGCCAGTGTGTCGCTGACGCTGCTTGGGGTGCTGGCGCTGCGGGTCTATGCCGATCACAACCTGCACTTGATCGCCCGCTCGATCAGTTACACCGTGGAAGCCGCCGTGGTGTTCAACGACAAGGCCGCCGCGACCGAAGCGCTGGCGTTGATCGCCTCGACCGAAGAGGTGGCGGATGCCCAGGTGCTGGACACTCAGGGCCAATTGCTCGCGCGCTGGCAGCGTCCGGAGAACGGCCTGATTTCCGAGCTGGAGATGCAGGTCGCGCGAGTGATTCTGGAAAAACCCATCAACCTGCCGATTCAGCATCAGGATCGCGAGATCGGGCGCATTTTGCTGATCGGCCACGGCGGCAGCCTGATGCGCTTTCTGTTGAGCGGTCTGGCGGGGATCATTCTCTGCACGGCGATCAGCGCCTGGGTCGCGCTGTACCTGGCGCAGCGTCAGTTGCGCAGGATCATCGGCCCGTTGCACAGCCTAGCGGCGGTGGCGCATGCGGCCCGCAGCGAGCGGGCACTGGATCGACGGGTGCCACGGGCGAAGATTGCCGAACTGGACAACCTCGGCAATGACTTCAATGCCTTGCTCGATGAACTCGAAGACTGGCAAACCCACCTGCAAAGCGAGAACGAAACCCTCGCCCATCAGGCCAGCCACGACAGTCTCACCGGATTGCCGAACCGGGCCTTTTTCGAAGGCCGCCTGATTCGTGCGCTACGCAGCGCCCACAAACTCAACGAGCGCGTGGCGGTGCTGTTTCTCGACAGCGACCGCTTCAAGGACATCAACGACAACTTCGGTCATGCCGCCGGTGACGCGGTGCTGGTGGCGGTGGCGAATCGGGTGCGGGCGCAGTTGCGTGAAGAGGATCTGGTGGCGCGTCTGGGCGGTGACGAGTTCGCCGTTCTGCTCACGCCCTTGCACAAGACCGAAGACGCCGAACGCATTGCCGACAAGATCCTCGCCAGCATGGACACCCCGATTGCGCTGCCGGGCGACAGCAGTGTCGTGACGTCGCTCAGTATCGGCATCGCGGTTTACCCCGATCATGGCGTCACGCCCGGCACCTTGCTCGATGCGGCCGATGCCGCGATGTATCAAGCCAAGCGTTTGTCGCGCGGCGCCCAATCCACGGCCGGGTCGGAGCACCCGGTCGATCCCGTTCAAACCAGGAGCTGATGCCCGTGTTCTCACTTTCCTTTCGACTGTTTTCCACCCTGTTGCTGACGGCCATGCTGGCCCTGACCGGTTGCCAGACCGCCCCGCAAAAAGGCCTGACGCCAGCCCAGGTTGCGGTCCTCAAGCAGCAAGGCTTCGAGTTGACCGATGATGGCTGGGAGTTCGGCCTGTCGGGCAAAGTGCTGTTTGGCAGCGATGTCGAAAGCCTGAACAAGCAAAGTACCGAAATCGTCGAGCGCATCGGCAAGGCGTTGCTGGGTGTCGGCATCGAGCGCGTGCGGGTCGATGGCCATACCGACGCTTCGGGCAAGGAAACCTACAACCAGCAGCTGTCTCTGCGTCGCGCGAAAAGCGTCGGCAAAGTGCTGACGTCGGTCGGCATGAAGGAAGAGAACATTCAGCTGCAAGGCCTCGGCAGTCGCGAACCGGTCGCCTCCAACGACACTGCCGCCGGCCGCACCGAAAACCGCCGGGTGTCGATCGTGGTCAGCGCCGATTAATCGGCGAACTGCATTTCGCGGGTCTCACCCATCAACAGACCCTGATTGCGCTCGGTCACTTCACGGATGTAATCCCACAACAGGGTGATCCGCTTGAGCTTGCGCAGATCCTCCCGGCAGTACATCCAGAACTGCCGGGTGATGTCGATTTCCTCCGGCAGCACCGGCAACAGGCGCGGATCCTGTGCTGCGAGGAAGCACGGCAGAATCGCCAATGAGCGCCCCTGCTGCGCCGCCACGAACTGCGCGATCACGCTGGTGCTGCGCAAATTGGCGCTGGCGCCGGGCAACACGTTCGCCAGATACAGCAGCTCCGAGCTGAACGCCAGATCATCCACATAACTGATGAATTGATGCTTGCCCAGGTCGGCGGGGCGGCGGATCGGCGGGTGTTTGTCGAGGTATTCCTGGGTCGCGTAGAGCTGCAAGCGGTAGTCGCAGAGTTTGCAGCACACGTACGGCCCGTGTTCCGGGCGTTCGAGGGCGATGACGATGTCGGCCTCGCGTTTGGACAGGCTGATGAAGTGCGGCAGCGGCAGGATGTCCACCGAGATCGCCGGGTAGGCGTCGACGAAGTGGCTCAGTTGCGGGGTGATGAAGAAGCTGCCGAAACCTTCGGTGCAGCCCATGCGCACATGCCCGGACAGCGCGACGCCGGAGCCTGACACCTGCTCGCAGGCCATGTGCAGCGTGCTTTCGATCGACTCGGCGTAACTCAGCAGGCGCTGGCCTTCGGCAGTCAGCACGAAACCACTGGTGCGGGACTTTTCGAACAGCAAAGTGCCGAGCGCCGATTCCAGCGAACTGATCCGTCGCGACACGGTGGTGTAGTCCACCGCCAGGCGTTTGGCCGCGGTGCTGGCCTTGCGGGTGCGGGCGACTTCGAGGAAAAACTTGAGGTCGTCCCAGTTCAGCGAGCCTAAAGACGTGATGTTTTTTTGCATGATGGACGGGCTTATATGTGCGTTCTTATTAGAAGTTTGCACATCTATACTCCAAAAACAGTCCGACAACCAATTCGTGACACACGCCTCATCTCAAGGCGAACCTTTCGCCTTGGCTCCTAAGATAAAAACAAGTTCTGGAGACCAGTATGAACGCATCGCTTACGCCCAACGAAACCACGATCCAGAAGGTCAAGCTGCTGATCGACGGCGAGTGGGTCGAGTCGCAGACCACCGAGTGGCACGACATCGTCAACCCGGCGACCCAGCAGGTTCTGGCCAAGGTTCCGTTCGCCACCGCCGCTGAAGTCGACGCCGCCGTCAGCGCCGCACAGCGCGCCTTCCAGACCTGGAAACTGACCCCGATCGGCGCGCGCATGCGCATCATGCTCAAGCTGCAAGCGCTGATCCGCGAGCATTCCAAACGCATCGCCGTGGTGCTGAGCGCCGAGCAGGGCAAGACCATTGCCGATGCCGAAGGCGACATTTTCCGTGGTCTGGAAGTGGTCGAGCACGCCTGCTCCATCGGCAGCCTGCAGATGGGCGAGTTCGCCGAGAACGTGGCCGGCGGCGTCGACACCTACACCCTGCGCCAGCCGATCGGCGTTTGCGCCGGCATCACCCCGTTCAACTTTCCGGCAATGATTCCGCTGTGGATGTTCCCGATGGCCATTGCCTGCGGCAACACCTTTGTACTCAAGCCGTCCGAACAGGATCCGCTGTCGACCATGCTGCTGGTGGAACTGGCCATCGAGGCCGGCATTCCGGCTGGCGTGCTCAACGTCGTCCATGGTGGCAAGGACGTGGTGGACGGCTTGTGCACCCACAAGGACATCAAGGCGGTTTCGTTCGTCGGTTCGACCGCCGTCGGCACCCACGTTTATGACCTGGCCGGTAAGCATGGCAAGCGCGTGCAATCGATGATGGGCGCGAAGAACCACGCGGTGGTGCTGCCGGATGCCAATCGCGAGCAAGCGCTCAATGCGCTGGTCGGCGCCGGTTTCGGTGCGGCCGGTCAGCGTTGCATGGCCACCTCGGTGGTGGTGCTGGTGGGTGCGGCCAAACAATGGTTGCCGGATCTGAAAGCGCTGGCGCAGAAACTCAAGGTCAACGCCGGCAACGAGCCGGGCACCGATGTCGGTCCGGTCATTTCGAAAAAGGCCAAGGCGCGGATTCTCGATCTGATCGAAAGCGGCATCAAGGAAGGCGCCAAACTCGAGCTGGACGGTCGCGACATCAGCGTGCCGGGCTACGAGAAAGGCAACTTTGTCGGCCCGACCCTGTTCTCCGGGGTGACCACCGACATGCAGATCTACACCCAGGAAATCTTCGGCCCGGTGCTGGTGGTGCTGGAAGTCGACACCCTCGATCAGGCCATCGCGCTGGTCAACGCCAACCCATTCGGCAACGGCACCGGCCTGTTCACCCAGAGCGGTGCGGCGGCGCGTAAGTTCCAGACTGAAATCGACGTTGGCCAGGTCGGCATCAACATCCCGATTCCGGTGCCGGTACCGTTCTTCAGCTTCACCGGTTCGCGCGGTTCGAAACTCGGCGACCTCGGCCCGTACGGCAAGCAAGTGGTGCAGTTCTACACCCAGACCAAAACGGTCACGGCGCGCTGGTTCGATGACGACAGCGTCAACGACGGCGTGAATACCACCATCAACCTGCGCTGAGGAATGGCCATGAAAATCGCATTTATCGGTCTGGGCAACATGGGCGCGCCGATGGCGCGCAACCTGATCAAGGCCGGGCATTCGCTGAATCTGGTGGACCTGAACAAAACCGTGCTGGCGGAACTCGAGCAACTGGGCGGCACTATCCGCGCTTCGGCTCGCGAGGCCGCTGAAGATGCAGAACTGGTGATCACCATGCTGCCGGCGGCGGTGCATGTGCGCAGCGTCTGGCTCGGTGAGGACGGTGTGCTGGCCGGGATCGGTAAAGGCGTGCCAGCAGTGGATTGCAGCACCATCGATCCGCAGACCGCACGCGATGTGGCAGCGGCGGCCGCCAAACAAGGCGTGGCCATGGCCGATGCACCGGTGTCCGGCGGTACTGGCGGCGCCACGGCCGGGACGCTGACCTTCATGGTCGGCGCCACTCCTGAACTGTTCGCCACCCTGCAACCGGTGCTGGCGCAGATGGGCCGCAACATCGTGCATTGCGGTGAGGTCGGCACCGGCCAGATCGCCAAGATCTGCAACAATCTGTTGCTCGCCATTTCGATGGTCGGCGTCAGCGAGGCGATGGCGCTGGGCGATGCGCTGGGCATCGACACCACGGTGCTCGCCGGGATCATCAACAGCTCGACCGGGCGTTGCTGGAGTTCGGAAATGTACAACCCGTGGCCGGGGATCGTCGAAACGGCGCCGGCCTCTCGTGGTTACACCGGTGGCTTCGGCGCCGAGCTGATGCTCAAGGATCTGGGGCTGGCCACCGAAGCGGCGCGTCAGGCCCATCAGCCGGTGGTGCTGGGCGCGGTGGCGCAGCAGTTGTATCAGGCGATGAGTCAGCGCGGGGAAGGGGGTAAGGACTTCTCGGCGATCATCAACAGCTATCGCAAGCCGCAGTAATCGTCGTCAGGCCTGCGCTCGTCGCAGGTCTGCAATTCAGATGCAGTAGGTGTTGCCGGGAAATCACGTCGGGTGGTTTCCCGGCTTTTTTGTATCAGGCGAACACGAAATATTTGCGCACGGTCTCGACCACTTCCCAAGTGCCCTTCATGCCTGGCTCGACCACGAAGATGTCGCCGGCGCGCAGGTGAATCGGCTCCATGCCGTCCGGGGTAATCACGCAGTAGCCTTCCTGGAAATGGCAGTACTCCCACTTCACGTAATCCACCCGCCACTTGCCCGGCGTGCAGATCCACGTGCCCATGATCTTGCTGCCGTCTTCGCTGGTGTAGGCGTTGAGGTTGACGGTGTGCGGGTCGCCCTCGAGTTTTTCCCATTTGCAGGCGTCGAGTACGGGCAGGGGATGGGTGTCGCGCAGAACGGTGATAGGTGCGGGCATGACGGCTCCAGGCCAGAGGGAGTTGGAGCCGTCACCGTAGCCTTCGCGGGTGCTGTTGGAATGTCTTGGGTCGACCTCCAGATGCCTGTAAGCGCTGAGGAGATCTGCGCATCTACCGAATTGCACCAACGCTGTGCATATAAGGAGGTTTTGGTACAAGCGTGCACCATAAAAGTTCAATCAATTTTTAGACTAAAACGAGATAACCATTCTGACACCTATTGCAAAACAAAATCGTCTGTACTATAACATTCGTACTAAAGAACTATTCCTCCAAAGGGAGCTTAACCTGAGTCACGGACAGACTTGAATCGGCTTTTTCTCATCTCGAAACTGACTTGGCTCTTGGCTCAAGTGTGAACTTCTACCTGTTGTTAATGAATAATGACAGTTGAATGAACCGGACAGTTAATAAGCGGCGCGGACGCAATGTCTCGCGTGCTTTGAGTTGAAGCCTTAAATAAACAGTTAATTATTATTTGTGCGCTGGCGGATTTATATCTGCGGGATATGCACGTCTATCGAATTTTTATGTGCCCGGCATCAATGGAATGAGGCTTTATTGTGGACGACATAAACGTAATTGAAGTTTCGACGATTGTTGATAGTGCGAGTGAACTTGGCCGGCACGTCTGGGTGCGTGCCGGCAGTCGCCTGACAAATGTGCAGGTCAGCGATGACTGCTTTATCGGCTTCAGGTGCGATTTGCGGTATGCGTCCATCGGCAAATCCAGCATGTTCGCCACCGGCGCCCAGTGCCTGGGGACGGCGCAGTCTCCGGTTCGGATTGCCGAAAACGTCTGGCTGGGCGCCAAGTCCACCGTGGCTGCCGGTGTCTCCATCGGTGCCGGGGCCGTGGTGGCGGCTGGCGCGTTGGTGACAGCGGATGTGCCGCCGGACGCAATCGTCGTCGGTCGTCCGGCGCGGGTCATTGCCCGGCGCACCGTGGTCGAGGACGGCCGACCGAGCCCGGAACCGGTGCTGGCCAAAGTCCGGGAGCGGGCGCGCCAGGGCTTGCCGTCGATGCTCGATCGGTCCACGCAGTCGGTCGCGCGGCTCAAGTCGCTGAACCCCGACACCCAGACCTGGGACATCAGCGACGACGCCTTGATCGATGCCGAATTGCGCGGCGGAGCGTCGGTGGAAATCGCCCGGGACTGCATTCTGATCGGGCGCAGCAACCGTCAGGGCGGCATGTCGCAACTGGGCGGCATCGAATTGGGCACCGGCGCACGACTGGCTGCCGGTGTGGTTATCGAGGCGGCCGGCGGCGTATCCGTCGGTGCCTTCAGCGAGTTGTCCGAGGGGGTCACGATCGTGGCCTCCACCCATGATCATTCATTCCGCTCACTGCCTTGGGAGGAGGCACCGGTGCGCATTGGAAGTCGTTGCGTTATTGGCGAGGGCGCCATCTTGGTAGGTCCACTGAATATTGGTGACGGTGCCGTTATCAAACCGTACTCGGTGGTTATAAGGGATGTATTGGAAAACACTGTGGTTCATGGCGTTGTTCAACTAATGGAGATTCAGGAATGATTTTATTTGCCCCCAACCCAACCGGTTCCGGTCACAACATGCGCGCGCTGTCCATCGCTCAGGCGATCAAGAAACAGCGTCCGGACATGCCATTGACCGTTGCACTGGCTTCCTTGCAGCCGACCTTCACGCCGATGTTCGAAAAGTCTGGTGTAGAAGTTGTGGATATTGCCGGTCGTTTGGTCGATTACTCGAAAAAGAGCAACTTGTCGAAAGAACTCGATTGGAATAATTACATTGGCGGTTATATCGCCAATACCTTCTTGTCCGGCGAGCGGATTCTGTCTTACCTGGCCCTGATCGCCGAGTACAAACCGACCGCTCTGGTGTCGGACTACAACATGGCCGCCTGCCTGGCCGCGATTTTCAGCGGTACGCCGCTGGTGTTCGTCACCGAGCGCTACGACTTCACCCTGTGCCAGCTCGAAGACCATGATCTGGCCGACGGCGGTTTCGAAGTCAACGCGCTGGAAATGGCCCGGGCCCGCACCGCGCTGCACAGCCAGTTCAACTGGATGATCAATCAGAGCCAACTGGTGCTGACCGACAAACCGTACGTGGCTTCCCTCGATCAGGGCACGCCGGTGGCCGAAGCGCTGGTCAGCGGCAAGGCGCATTTTGTCGGCCCGATGATCCGCGACATCAATGTGCAGACCGGCTTGAACGTGCGCGAGCAACTGAACCTCGGCGACTCGCCGTTCATTGTGGCTTCGATCAGCGGCACCACGATGTTTGCCCAGAACAAGGATGCGCTGCTCGCTGCGTATCTGGACAGCTTCAAGATCCTGCGCGAGCGCAATCCGGAACTGAAACTGGTGTTGCTGGGCCGTCAGGATATCCAGGCTCAGGACGGCGTCGTCTGCGTGCCGTACTACCCGGACTGGATGGGCCTGCTGCGCGAAGCCAGCCTGCTGATTTCGGCGCCGGGCTGGATCACCGTAACGGAAATCGCCGCACTCCAGATTCCGACGCTGTTCGTGCTGCCGTCCAAATCCGAGTACCACGAACTCGAGGCGCTGCGCCGTCTGGAGCTGCTGGGTTTCCCGACGCATCTGGGCCACGACCGCGATGCGATCGTCGAACTGATCCAGGGCGAACTGGAAAAAGACACCGACGCTTCGACCTACTACGCACCGCATCAGCAAGTGGCCGCGCCGGATGGCGAAGGTGCCGCCCGCGCCGCGACGCGCATCATCGAGTTGTGCCAGGGCAGCGTTGTGTCGCTGACCGAAAGCAAAGCCGCTTAACCTCAAGGAAGAGGGATTCACCATGTCACTGCATCCGCAGTTTCTATTTGATCAAGGCCTCAAGGACATCGACCACGGCGGTTTTTTCGCCGTGACCGATGCCAGTGGCGAGGTTGCGATTTCCAGCGACAAGCAGTTGCAGGATCAGGTCGCCGCGACGCTTTATCAGGCCGAGCACGGCGACGATGTCGAACTGCGTTTTGCCCATGACGGGCTGATGCGTTTGCATGATGCATCGAATGCCGGTTTCCACGAGCTCGCCGACCGCTACTGGACGCCGCACGGCTCCGGACGCTGCCGCACGCTGGCGCTGCAACTGGACGCGCTGGCGGCATTGATTGCCTATCAGCGCCGGGTGCCGCAGGACGCGGCGAACAATGCCGCGATCCACGGCCTGCTGGAGAAGGTTGAAACACTCTATGCCCGCTCCACGGTCGCCGGCCTGTACAGCAGCGACTGGTCGACGCCGCTGGAACTCGCGACCTCAATCGATCTCGACATCAGCGCCACGGCGTTGCTGGCGCGTATCGACAATCAGCCGTTGGGTCTCGGGTTGGTCGGGCACTTGCAGATTCATGCAGAGAACCTGATCGGTCGGGTGGCCGGCAGCGATAGCCAATCCTGTGTCGATGTGGCGCTGACCCGTTGCGGCGTGCGGGCTCAGGTCAGCCTGGTGCTGGCGCAACTGGCTGATGCGCGCGACGACAATGCGCTGTCGAATCTGGCCCGTTCGTTCCTGCTGCAAACCCTGGCGCTGTTCCGCGATCCGGCGTACGGCGGGTATTGGGACCGGGTAGGCATCAACGGCAAAGTGCGTTGTGACTGGCACACCTCGTACAAGAATCACGAGTCGCCATTTCCGATCAAGACCGCCTACGACGTGGCGTTGCTGTTGCAGGCGATTCAGGCCTTGCCGTCCGGCGCGAGCGAAGCCGACCGGGCTTCGGTGACGGCGGCGTTGCTGGAGTTTCACGACGCCCGCAATGGCGGTCTGTTCATGGGCAAGGGCTATTTCTGGTCGACGCCGGATGACCCGACCGTGCCGTTCATTCGACAGTTCTGGGCGCCGCCGCGTCAGCCGGGGATCTTCAGCATCGGCAACTTGACGTACCTGCCGCTGCACCTGAAAAGCCTGAAAACCCAGCTCGCCGCGGCCCACGCCTTGCAGTCCATCGAACCGGTCGCTGCCGTCACTCATCATGACGATGCGGCGTTGGTAAACCGTGAGCTGCGAGTGATCGATGGCGGTGGTGATGTGCAGCGCATTCATCCGAATGGCGTGCCGACCATCAATGTCGATCTGCAGCGTTATCTGGCTTGGCTGGCCAAGGCTCGGGCATCGAATGAAACGCCTTACGGGCTGACTGCCGAAACCGCGCCACTGGGGTTCCGTGCCGACAAGACCTGGCAGGTGTTCTCCGGGTTGCACGTGATCTCGGACTTGCATGCGCTGGGTCTGCAAATCGAAAACAAGGCCAGCCTGATCGATTGCATCCGGGCCTCGCAAAACACCGACGGCGGATTCGCCGAGCAGCCGGGTCATCTGAGCGATGTGTTCGCGACCTACTGCGCGGTGCTGTCTCTGCGAGTTCTGGGCGCGTTGCCGAACGATATCGGCGGTTGCGTGCGTTACTTGCAAGCGTGCCAGAACCCCGATGGCGGGTTCGGCGATGTACCGGGTTTCGGCTCGGACATCTGGCACACCAACCTGGCGGTGTTGTCGCTGCATGCGCTGGAAGCCAAGGCGCCGGACGAGCAGGGCGTGATGGCGTTTGCCTTGCGCTGCCGCTCGGCCGACGGCGGTTTTGCCAACAAGCCGGGTTATCCGCCGGACGCGTTTTCGGTGTACCGCGTGGTGTCGACGCTGTTCATTCTCAACCGACGCATCGTCGATGCCGAACAGACCATCGCCTGGCTGCAAAAGCTGCAACTGGCCAATGGATCGTTCCACTACCGGCCGGGCAAAGCGGTCAGCCTGGTGGGTACTTACATGGCTATCGCAGCAATGTATCTGCTCGACGCGCAGCCGACGTATTTGCAGGAATCGAAAGACTGGATCGCTGCCCATCAGAAGCAGGACGGTGGTTTCGGCCCGCTCAACGCAACCTCGGCAACCACTGACGAAAGCTTCGTCTGCATCCAGACACTGCTGATTCTCGAACAAGGACTGTCGCAATACTGGGTCGCGTTGTTGAACTGACCCGCACACAGCATCGAAGGACGTTAAGTCATCATTTTGCCAGGGGAGGCGCTGATGAAAATTTTAGTGACAGGGGGCGCGGGCTTCATTGGCTCGGCCGTGGTGCGGTTTCTGATTGAAGAGACCGAATGTGAAGTGATCAACGTCGACAAACTGACCTACGCCGGCAACCTTGAATCGCTGGCCGATGTGTCCGATTCGCCGCGTTACCGTTTCTGCCAGGTCGACATCTGCGACAAGCCGGCGCTGGACGAACTGTTCGCGCGCCTGCAACCGGATGCGGTGATGCACCTGGCCGCCGAGTCCCACGTGGACCGCTCGATCGATGGTCCGCAAGCCTTCATCGAAACCAACATCGTCGGCACCTACACGATGCTCGAAGCGGCGCGTGGTTACTGGAACCGACTGGACGCGGCGCGACAGGCGGCGTTCCGTTTCCATCACATTTCCACCGATGAAGTGTATGGCGACCTGGAACCCGAAGATCCGGCGTTCACCGAGCGCACGCCGTATGCGCCCAGTTCGCCGTACTCGGCGACCAAGGCCGGTTCCGATCATCTGGTCCGCGCCTGGCATCGCACCTTTGGCCTGCCGGTGGTGATGAGCAATTGCTCGAACAATTACGGGCCGTATCACTTCCCGGAAAAACTGATTCCTCACGTCATTCTCAATGCGCTGCAAGGCAAGCCGTTGCCGGTGTACGGCGATGGCGCACAAATACGCGACTGGCTGTTCGTCGAAGATCACGCCCGCGCACTGTATGCGGTGGTCACGCGCGGTGAGGTCGGGCAGACCTACAACATCGGCGGCCACAACGAGAAGACCAACCTGGAAGTGGTGCACACCCTGTGCGATTTACTTGAGGCACGCGGCGCGGAGAAGCCGGCAGGCGTTGCGCACTTCCGCGACCTGATCACCTTCGTCAAGGATCGTCCGGGCCACGACAAACGCTATGCCGTCGATGCCGGGAAAATCCACGCAACGCTGGGCTGGACGCCGCAGGAAACCTTCGAAAGCGGCATGCAGAAAACCGTCGACTGGTACCTGGACAACCGCGCCTGGTGGGTGCGGGTGATGTCCGGTGCCTACGCGCTGGAGCGCCTCGGCGAGCAACGCGACGAAGCCCTCGTGGCCTGAACATTCAGTCATTCAAATCTCACTGCTTGAAAGGAAAAAAGCATGGCCAAGTACAAAGGAATTCTGCTGGCAGGCGGCGCCGGTTCGCGGCTGCACCCGATCACCCTGGGCGTCTCGAAACAGTCGCTGCCGGTGTATGACAAACCGATGATCTACTACCCGCTGTCGGTGCTGATGCTGGCGGAAATCCGCGAGATCCTGATCATCTCCACCCCGGAAGATCTGCCGGGCTTCCAGCGCATGCTCGGCGACGGCAGCCAGTTGGGCCTGAGCCTGAGCTACGCGGTGCAACCGAGCCCGGACGGTCTCGCTCAAGCGTTCATCATCGGTCGCGAATTCGTCGGTGAAGACAACGTCTGCCTGGTGCTCGGCGACAACATTTTCTACGGCGCCGGCTTCGGCGAAACCCTGCTGCTAGCGGCGGCGCGTGATGAAGGCGCTACGGTGTTCGGTTACTACGTGGCCGATCCCGAGCGCTTTGGCGTGGTGGAATTCGATGCTGCCGGCAAGGCCTTGAGCATCTGCGAAAAACCGAGCGATCCGAAGTCCAACTATGCCGTCACCGGCCTGTATTTCTACGACAACGAAGTGCTGAAGATTGCCGCCGACATCAAGCCATCGCCGCGAGGTGAACTGGAGATTACCGATGTCAACAACGTCTATCTGCAACGCGGGAAATTGAACGTATCGGTGATGGGTCGTGGGATGGCCTGGCTGGATACCGGAACCCACGATGCGTTGATTGAGGCCGGCAATTTCGTGCAGGCCATCGAGAAACGCCAGGGCCTGAAAATCGCCTGCCTCGAAGAGATCGCCTACAACAAGGGCTGGATCGACGACGCGCAGTTGCTGGTGCACGCGGGCAGCATGAGCAAGACCGGTTACGGTCAGTATCTGGCGCGTTTGATCCACGATGACGTGGTGGTGGCGATGGATGCGCAGCGCCCGTTGAAAGGCGCTGCCTGATCAAGTGTGGGAGTGAGCGTGCTCGCTCCCACAGGTTCAGTGGCCGGTCACGCTGTCGAGTTGTGCAGCTTTGGCCGTGGCGTGCGGATCGGCCGACAGGGTTTGCAACCGGGCCAGGCGATTGGCATGTGTCGGCGCTTCGGCCGCCAGCGGCGAGCGGCGTTTGCGGGTTTCTTCACGCAGCACCGGCAAGACTTCCTTGCCGAACATGTCGAGTTGTTCCAGCACGGTCTTCAGCGGAATGCCGCCATGGTCGAACAGGAACAGCTGGCGCTGATAGTCGCCGAAGTACTCGCGGAAGGTCAGGGTCTTGTCGATGATTTCCTGGGGGCTGCCAACCGCCAGCGGGGTCATCTCCATGAACTCTTCCAAGGATGGACCGTGGCCATACACCGGGGCGTTGTCGAAGTAGGGGCGGAATTCACGGCGTGCATCCTGCGAGTTGCGGCGCATGAAAATATGTCCGCCGAGGCCGACGATCGCCTGCTCCGGCGTGCCGTGACCGTAATGGGCAAACCGCGCGCGGTAGAACTCGACCAGCGCCATGAAATGCTCACGGGGCCAGAGGATGTGGCTGGCGAAAAAACCGTCGCCGTAATACGCGGCCTGTTCGGCGATTTCCGGGGTGCGGATCGAGCCGTGCCAGACGAAGGGCGGCAGGTCATCGAGGGGCCTGGGGATCGAGGTGAAGTTTTTCAGCGGGGTGCGAAAGCGTCCGCTCCAGTTGAGGTCTTCTTCGCGCCAGAGCCGGTGCAGCAGGCGATAGTTTTCCATCGCCAATGGCAGGCCGTCGGCGATGCTCTTGCCGAACCAGGGATAGACCGGCGCGGTGTTGCCCCGGCCGAGCATCAGGTCCATGCGGCCGCCGCAGAGGTTTTGCAGCAGCGAATATTCTTCGGCCAGACGCACCGGATCGTTGGTGCTGATCAGGGTGGTAGACGTCGAGAGAATGATGCGTTGGGTCTTGGCTGCGATGTAGGCCAGCAGCGTGGTGGGAGAGGAGGTGATGAACGGGGGATTGTGGTGCTCGCCGGTGGCGAACACGTCCAGCCCGATGTCTTCGGCCTTCTGCGCAATTTGCAGGGTGGCCTGGATGCGCTCGGATTCGCTGGGGGTACGGGCGTTGGTAGGGTCTTGTGTGACGTCGCCAACGGTGTAGATCCCGAATTGCATAAAGCCTCCTTGCCTTGGGTAAAGGTGTGTTTGAAACCCTTGCCGCGAAGAATGAATCGTCGCGGCACTTGAAATGTACGCCTGTACACGTACAATCGCAATTCTGCATCATCGTCTGAACGGCTTTGAACACCTCATCGAGAGAGGAACGCGACATGGAACTGGGATTTATCGGTCTGGGCACGATGGGCGCACCGATGGTGCTGAACCTGCTGAAAGCCGGGCATCG
This sequence comes from Pseudomonas sp. R45(2017), assembly GCF_002112305.1. NCBI lineage: Bacteria > Pseudomonadati > Pseudomonadota > Gammaproteobacteria > Pseudomonadales > Pseudomonadaceae > Pseudomonas > Pseudomonas sp. R45(2017). The sequence goes on from NZ_NEHH01000006.1 coordinate 24,400, forward strand.
GGTCCGCGTGTGGAATCGTTCGTCGGCACCGCTGGAAGCACTGGCCAAGGCCGGCGCCGAACCTGTCGAGACACCGGCGCTGGCGGCGAAGGCCGAGGTGCTGATTTCCATGCTCGGCGATGACACGGCAATCCGCTCGGTGTTCTTCGACGCCAAGGCGCTGGACGGTCTGCAGGCCGGCAGCGTGCACGTCAACATGTCCACGGTGTCCGTGGCGCTGGCCAGAGAACTGGCGACCGTGCATGAAGCACGCGGCGTCGGTTACGTGTCGGCACCGGTGCTGGGGCGGGTCGATGTGGCGGCTGCCGGCAATCTGAACATTCTCGCCTCCGGGCCCGCCGAAGCACTGGACCGGGTGCAGCCGCTGTTCGATGTGCTGGGGCGCAAGACCTGGACGCTCGGCGACACGGCTGAAGTGGCTTGCGCCGCCAAACTGTCGGCCAATCTGATGATCGCCTCGGCAATCGAATCCATGGCCGAAGCCTCGACCCTGGCCGGCGGCTACGGTATCAGTCGCGAGGCGTTCATCGAGATGATCACCTCGACCCTGTTCGCCATGCCGGTCTATCAGGGCTACGGCAAGCTGATGGTCGATGAAAAATTCGAGCCGGCCGGTTTCAAATTGTCGCTGGGTCTCAAGGACGTACGGCTGGCGCTGGAAGCCGGTGAAGCGGCGCAGGTGCCGCTGCCGTTTGCCAGCGTGTTGAAGGACAACCTGCTGGACGGCATGGCCCATGGTCAGGCCGATCAGGACTGGGCCTCACTGTCGAAAGTCAGTGACCGGCGCGCCGGCGTGAAGTAATCAAAAGATTCAAGCAACGTAACTTGTTCGCAAGTTACGTTGACCTCTTGCGCCTTGCGTAATTGTCGGACAGTGATTGCTCTTTTACTGGGAAATGAAAGAAGTCTGATAATAGTGCTTGTAAAATGTACGACTGTAGACGTACATTTTTATCGGGGTTTAACAACAATAAAAAGTTCTGTCTGTTTTTTCGTCTGCTGATCGTAAATAAATAATAGCTAGGAGCCGTTATGAAAAATCTAATGCAATGGAACAGCCTTCCCTCCGAATCCAATGAATGGCTCGAGAAGGTGCGTGCACTGAATCCGCTGATTATTCAGCACCGCGATTACAGCGAGCAGACAAATGCGACGCACAAGGATGTGATGTCCCGATTCTTCAAGGAGGGTTTTGGCCGCACCTCGGTGTCCAAGGCGTTTGGCGGGTCCCAGGTCGATATCCAGACCACCTCCGCCCTGCTGCTGGAATTCGCCCGGTTTGACGCCTCGCTGTCCTGGCAGCTGGCGGTGCAAGTGGCGATGGGGCGCCTGTCGGATTACCTGCCGGAAGCCACTTCCGAAGCGATCTACAACCGCTGCGACGGTTTTGTGATCGGCGCCATCCACTCCGGCGGCGAAGCGCTGCCGATGGGCGACGAGTACCTGCTGAGCGGCAAATGGGCGTTCGCCAGTGGCTCGGCCCACGCCGACTGGCTGGTCTGCACCGCCACGGTCAAGGGCACCGAAAACAACACCACCCCGGAAGTGCGGATGTTCTTCGTGCCCGCCAGTCAGTGCACCATCCTGCCGACCTGGGACACCCTGGGCATGCGCGGCACCGGCAGCCATCACTTCCAGTGCTCCAGCGTGATCGTCCACAAGTCCTTCTCGCTGGATGTCGAAACCCTCAAGCAATCCCCCGAAGCGCGCAGCTCCCGGGCCTATGCCACCGGTTACTACGAGTTCGGCACCCTGGCGGCGATGTCCACCGTGCTCGGCGTGGCCCGGGCTGCGGTCGATCACTTCCGCAATGACCGCGCCGTGAACACCGACCCGGGCCTGGAAGGGGTGATCTTCGAGAAGACCGGTCGCGCCATCTCCGCGGTACACACCGCACAACTGCTGCTGGAAGATGCTATCCATCAGGTGATCAACCGGGGTGAAACCATCGGCGAACCGGTCAGCGCCCGCGTCGGCCTGGCAGCCTCGGTGCTGACCGAGAACTCGGTCAATGCGGTCAACCAGATCTACTCGATGGCCGGTTCCAAAGCCGTCTACAAGTCGCACTTTCTGGAGCGTTGCTTCCGCGATATCCACACCGGTTCGAAACACTTCACCCTTTCGCCTTTGAACTTGCACGGTATCGGCAAGTATTACCTGGATAAAACCAACGTACTGGCCGCGGCGTAACAACGGATAAATAAAGCGGGCGCGTTTACAAGTGAAAGTTCACAAGGATCGATAACGCGCCCGCCTTAAGTTGCACCTTTATTTTCTTAAAACTCAAACTTTTGTGCTCGCAGCAAAGAGTCAAGGGAGTGCCACATGCTTGCTCGAAACATTATCAAGTCGCTGATCTTTATTATTCTTGTGGTGGTGTTGTCTGCTGCACTGGGCTGGCGTTTCTGGTCGCCGCCACCGGCGGCGGCCGAGCAACGGATTCCCAGCACCCGGGTCGGTCTGGCCGTGGTCAAGAAACAACCGTACACCTACTACCTCGAAGCCATCGGCAAACTCGAAGCCCAGCGTCAGGTGCTGGTGTCGGCTGAAGTCAGCGGCAAAGTGGTGGACATCGATTTCGAGTCCGGCGATGAAGTGAAGGCGGGGCAAGTGCTGCTCAAGCTCAACGATGCGCCGGAGCAAGGCGAACTGGTTCGCCTTAAAGGCGAGTACGAATCGGCCAAGGCCCAGTTCGCCCGGGTCCAGGAACTGGCCAAGACCGGCGCCGAAAGCCGTCGCGCCTTCGACAGTGCCCGCGCTCAATACGACGCGGCCAAAGGCGACATGGAGCGCATGCAGGCGCAGATCGCCCAACGGCACATTCGTGCGCCGTTCGCCGGCACCCTCGGCATTCGCCAGGCGCACCTGGGCCAATACCTGCAGGCCGGCAGCGCGGTGGCAACCCTGACCGATCCGGGCGTGCTGCGCGTCAACTTCACCCTCGCCGAGCGCGATGGCTCGCAAGTGCAACTGGGCCAGACCGTGCAGGCCAAGGTCGATGCCTGGGGTGATGTGACCTTCGCCGGCAAGATCGTCGCGGTCGATCCGCAGATCAACCAGTCCCACACCATCAACGTGCAAGCGGTCATTACCGACACGCAAAAACGCCTGCGTCCCGGCATGTACGCACGGGTCTCGGTGACCCTGCCGCAGACCGCCGAGCTGCTGATTCCGGAAACCGCGATCACCTACAACGCCTACGGCGAGAGCGTGTTCTCGGTCTACACCGACGAAGCCGGCGTGCAGAAGGTCAAGCGCGAAAGCATCAAGGTCGGCGAGCGCCGCGATGGCTGGGCGGTGGTCGACAAGGGCCTGACCGAGGGCGTGCAGGTGGTGACGTCCGGCCAGCTCAAGCTCCACGACGGCGTGGCGGTGGAAGGCGTGCCGGACACGATTGCTCTTAAACTCAGTGGGCTGGAAAAATGAATTTCACCGACCTCTTTCTTCGCCGCCCGGTGCTGGCCGTGGTGGTCAGCACGCTGATCCTGCTGTTCGGGGTGCGCGCGCTGATGAACCTGCCGATCCGCCAGTACCCGATGCTGGAGACGTCGACCATCACGGTCACGACCCAGTACCCCGGCGCCTCTTCGGAGCTGATGCAAGGCTTCGTCACGCAGCCGATCAGCCAGGCCGTGGCCTCGGTCGAGGGCATCGACTATCTGTCGTCGACTTCGACCCAGGGTCGCAGCCAGGTGACGATCCGCATGGCACTGAACAGTGACTCCATCGCGGCGCTGACCGAGGTCATGGCCAAGGTCAACCAGATCAAATACCGCTTGCCGAAGGACGCGTACGACCCGGTGGTGGAACGCACGTCCGGCGGCTTCACCAGCGTGGCCTACGTCGCGTTCGCCAGCTCCAACCTGACCATTCCGGAGATGTCCGACTACATCTCCCGCGTCGTCGAGCCGATGTTCGCCGGCATCGAAGGCGTGGCCAAGATCAACATCATGGGCGAGCAGAAACTGTCCATGCGCCTGTGGCTCGACCCGCAGCGTCTGGCCGGTTACGGCATGACCGGGCAGGACGTTTCGGCGGCCATCGAGGGCAACAACTTTCAGGCGGCTCCGGGTCAGGTCAAAGGCCTGTACGTGGTCAGCAACCTGCGGGTCAACACCGACCTGAACAGCGTCGAAGATTTCCGCGACATGGTGCTGCGCAACGACAACGGCCACATCATCCGTGTGCGTGACGTCGGCACCGTGGAGCTGAACGCCGCCTCCACCGACACCAGCGGCGCGATGAGCGATGTGCCGGCGCTGTTCCTCGGTCTGGACGCGGCACCGACCGGCAACCCGCTGGTCATCGTCAAACGTGTGCGTGAATTGCTGCCGCAGATCCAGGAAACCCTGCCGCCGGGCGTGACCGTGCAGATCCCGTTCGAAGTGGCGCACTTCATTCAGTCGTCGATCGACGAGGTGAGCTACACCCTGCTCGAAGCGTTGGTGATCGTGGTGCTGGTGATTTACCTGTGCCTGGGCACGTTCCGCACCGTGCTGATTCCGCTGGTGACCATCCCGCTGTCGATGCTCGGCGCGGCGATGCTGATGCAGATGTTCGGCTTCAGCCTCAACCTGCTGACCCTGCTTGCCATGGTGCTCGCCATCGGGCTGGTGGTGGACGACGCCATCGTCGTGGTGGAGAACGTTCACCGTCACATCGAAGAGGGCAAGACGCCGTTCGACGCCGCGCTGATCGGCGCCCGTGAAGTGGCCGGTCCGGTGGTGGCGATGACCTTCACCCTGGCGGCGGTGTATGCGCCGATCGGTCTGATGGGCGGCCTTACCGGCACGCTGTTCAAGGAGTTCGCGCTGACCTTGGCCGGTGCCGTGGTGATTTCCGGCATCGTCGCCCTGACCCTGTCGCCGATCATGAGTACCCGTCTGCTGGACGCGAAAACCAGCGAAGGCTTCATGGCGGTCAAGGCGGATCGATTCTTCCAGTATCTGTCCCGTCGTTATGGCGCACTGCTCGGCGGTTCGCTGGCGCGTCGCTGGATCAGCCTGAGCGTGGCGCTGGTGATCTTCTTCAGCCTGCCGTTCCTCTATCGCTCGGCGCAGACCGAACTGGCGCCGCTGGAAGACCAGAACATCCTGCTGACCGCGATCAAGGCACCACAGCACGCCAACCTGAACTACCTCGAAGCCTACGCACACGAGCTGTACAAGACCTTCAACGAAATCCCCGAGGGTTACAGCAACTGGGTGGCGAACGGTTCCGACGGTCTGTCCAACAGCGTCGGCGGGATCAACCTGGTGGACTGGGAAAAACGCGGCCGCGATGCCAACACCATCCAGCCCGACTTGCAGGCGCGGGTGAACCAGATCGAAGGCACGAGCATTTTCGTGTTCCAGATGCCGCCGTTGCCGGGCTCTACCGGTGGCCTGCCGGTGCAGATGGTGATCCGCAGCGATCAGGAATATCTGGCGCTGTACAACGTGATGGATCAGCTCAAGCAGGCGGCGCAGGCCAGCGGTCTGTTCGCGGTGGTCGACAGTGATCTGGACTTCAACAACCCGGTGGTGGAAATCCAGGTCGACCGGGCCAAGGCCAACGCTCTGGGCATCCGCATGCAGGACATCGGCGAAACGCTCAACAGCCTGATCGGCGAGAAGTACGTCAACCGGTTCTCGTTCCACGGCCGTTCCTATGACGTGATCCCGCAGTCTGTGTCGGCCGACCGGCTGACCCCGGAAACCCTGAAGCTGTACTACGTGAAGGATCAGAAGGGCAATCCGGTCCCGCTGTCGACACTGGCCACTCTCAGCGTCAAGGTCGAGCCGAATCGCCTGACCCAGTTCAACCAGCAGAACTCCGCCACGTTCCAGGCCATTCCGGCGCCGGGCGTGACCCTGGGTGATGCGGTGGGCTTCCTGCAAAAACAATCGGAAGGCTTCCCGGCCGGCTTCAGTTTCGACTGGCAGTCCGACGCCCGCCAATACGTGCAGGAAGGCAACAGCCTGGCGTTCACCTTCGGCCTGGCCCTGGTGATCATCTATCTGGTGCTGAGCGTGCAATACGAGAGCTTCCGCGACCCGTTCATCATTCTGATCAGCGTGCCGTTGTCGATCTGCGGGGCTTTGGTGCCGCTGGCGCTGGGCATGACTTCGATGAACATCTACACCCAGATCGGCCTGATCACGCTGATCGGTCTGATCAGTAAGCACGGGATCCTGATGGTCGCGTTCGCCAACGAGTTGCAGCGCCAGCAAGGCATGGACCGCGTGCAAGCCATTCAGCATGCCGCGCAGGTGCGGCTGCGACCGATCCTGATGACCACTGCGGCAATGGTGGTCGGCCTCGCGCCGCTGTTGTTCGCCAGCGGTGCCGGCGCCAACAGCCGCTTCGGCCTGGGCCTGGTGATTGTGGTGGGGATGCTGATCGGCACCTTGTTCACCCTGTTCATTCTGCCGTCGGTGTACACGCTGCTCAGTTCGATCAAGCAACCGAGCCATGCACCCGAAGCCGAGCCGGCCGGTGTGCCGCAACCCATCCTGTGAGGACGTGACATGCATTCGATTACACGTTTGATGCTGGCGCCGCTGGCGGCGTCCATTCTGTTGGCGGCGGGTTGTGTGAACTACGCCGGGATCGATCATCAGGGCAAATTGCTGGCGGTCGGCGATGCGCCGTCCGACAGCCTGAAAGACAAACTGCCACCGGCCCAATGGCCGCGTGCGGACTGGTGGACATCGCTGGGCGATCCACGTCTGGGTGCTCTTATCGAAGAGGCTTACGCCAGCAACCCGGACTTGCAGGAAGTCGCTGCCCGGGTCGCGAAAGCCAACGCATTTCTCGACCTGCGCGACGCCGAGCGTTATCCGGAAATGGACGCGTCGGCGGGTGTCACTCGCGGTCGGCTGTCGCGCTTTGAGGACTACAGCGGCGAGGGCCACAAGTATTTCACCGCACGCAATCTGGCGGTCAATTTCGGCTACACCTTCGACCTCTGGGGTGGCCAGCGTGCCGCGTGGGAGTCGGCGCTCAACAGCGCAAGGGCGGCGGAAGTCGACCTGCAATCGTCGCGGCTGATTCTCGCGACCAATGTGGTCAAGGCTTACAACCAGTTGGCGTATGCGTGGCAGGTGTCGGAGCTCAACCAGCGCGATCTCGAACGCTTGAGCAAACTGGTTGACCTGACGGATTCACGTTACGGCTCGGGCCTCGACAACCTGTCGCAACTCAAGCAGGTGCAGAGCCTCAAGGCGCGTTCGGAATCGACCCTGATCGGCGCCAACGAAGACATTGAAATTGCTCGTCTCCAGTTGTCGGCGCTGATCGGCAAAGGCGTTGATCGTGCGCACACGCTCGAGCGCCCATCGAATCTGCAAGCCAGTGTGGTGGCCTTGCCGGCGCAGTTGCCAGCCCAGTTGTTGGGCCGTCGTCCGGACATCGTCGCTGCGCGTTGGCGAGTGGAGGCCGAGACTAAAAACGTCGAGGCGGTGAAGACCACGTTCTACCCGAACGTCAATCTGGTGGCGGCGGCGGGTTCTCATGCGCTGACGGGAGATGCGCTGTTCGCCGGGGTCAGCAAGTTCTGGAATGTGGCGCCGACGGTGTCGCTGCCGATCTTCGATGCCGGGCGCCTGCGCTCGGATCTCAAGGCCGGCAATGCCGAACTCGACAGCTCCATCGCGCAGTACAACCGGGTGCTGAATTCGGCCCTGCACGAGGTGGCGATTTCGGTGACGCAGTTGCGTTCGTTCGAGCAGCAGATAGTCGTGCAGCGCGATGCCTGTGCGATTGCCCAGTCGTCTTACGATCTGTCGCAGTCGCGCTACAAGGCCGGCGAGGACACGTTCCTCGATGCGCTTAACATCGAGCAACAATTGATTCAGGACGAAATGCGCCTGGCCTTCCTCAACAGCAAGCACATCGACAGTTCGGTTTCGTTGATGGCAGCGCTGGGCGGCGGGTTCCAGGCGCCCGCGCGGGAGACAGCGCAGAGCAGCGATTTGTAGTTGTTTTGCGGGACGCCGCCTCCGGGGCGGCTGTCGCGGGGAAAAAACATCTTGTGTATAGTCTTACTGTTCTCGTATAGACGAATACAAGCCGGATTTTTCCCGCCTATATCATCAAGGGTACCTACCTATGAACGTCCCGAATCATCCCAATCAGGATCAGATCCTTCTGGAAAATGTGCTGTCCGCATTGGGAAGCCCGCTGCGCCTGACCGTGTTGAAAGTATTGGCCGATGGCCAGGAACATCCATGCGGCCGGATCCTCAAGGGCGCATCGAAGTCGACCATGACCCACCACTGGCGGGTTCTGCGCGACAGCGGTCTGATTTGGCAGCGCCCTTACGGTCGGGAAAACCTGCTGTCCTTGCGTCGTGAAGACATGGACGTGCGTTTTCCGGGATTGCTCGACTCGCTGCTGTCGGCGGTCAAGACCGATGAACAGACCATCAGCGTCATCAGCAAACACGAAGTGACCGAAGAAAACGGAGCCGAGTGACAGACACCGCCGGTGAAGGGTTGGCCTTCCACGGCAACCAACAATTCACCATCACCAGGAAGGTGTGAGCGGGTATGGATACAAGTCATTACTGGTCATCGCAACCGCTGTCGGAATTGACCGGCTCCGAGCATCACTGGCTGTTTTTGCCCGGGGCACTGACCCCACGTCTGAAAGCCATGGGCGATTATTCAATCGAAGTCGTCGAGCAGTCCCATGGCCCGCTCAATCCTGAAGAAGCGCAAGCGCTGAACGTGCCGCCGGCCACCCTCGGCTGGGTGCGTGAGGTGGTGATGAAGCTCGATGGCGAAGCCTGCGTCACCGCGCGCAGCCTGACCAGCGTGCCGGCACTGAATGGCGACTGGGCGGATCTGAACGGCTATGGTCGTCGACCGCTCGCCGAGATTCTCTACACGTCGGAGCAGACCCTGCGCGAGCCTTTCCAATGTGCCTTGCTGCCGCCCGGTGCGCCGTTGGCCGCGCTGTCCTATCGCTACGCGCCGCAAGCCGAACGTCTGTTGGCCCGGCGTTCGCGTTTCACCCGCAATGGTTCGGCGCTGCTGGTCAGCGAGTGCTTTCTGCCAGCGTTCTGGGCTCGGGTCGAGTACGCTCAGGCGCTCAAGTCGGCCTGATGAAATGAAACCTGCGGAAGCGAACCCCCGCAGGTTTTTTTTCGCCGGTTTTTCAGAGCCGGATCACCGCTTCGATTTGCTTGATGGCTGGCGTCAGCGCTTGCGCCAGTTGCTCGGCTTTCGAGGTCGGGCGCATGGTTCTCGACGAGCGCAGAAACAACGGATCGTCGAAGCGCTTGCGCAGCCGTGCCAGCGATCCGCTGATGGCGGGTTGTTTGACGTGCAGACGTTCGGCCGTGCGGGACACGCTGCGTTCGCGGAACAGCACCAGGAAAATGATGATCAGGTTCAGGTCGATATCCGCGAAGTTGTCTTCATTGAATAGCATGGTTACATCCCTGTCATGACCCGCCGGCGTCAGCCGAGGCCAGCGGGTGTCTGGATCACTGCTCGGGTGCCAGGCGCAGTTCGTCGTTCAGACGGTAGTAACTGCGGTTGAAATAGACCAGGCCTTCCGTGGCCTCGCTGTGCTGCTGCAGTTCGAGGATTTCACAGTAGAAGATGCTGTGGGTGCCAACCTCGTCGACCTTGCTGACCCGGCAATCGAGGCTGACCAGCGCCTCTTCGATCACCGGCGAACCGGTTTTCAGGGTCTGGCAATTCACGCTGGAAAAGCGCTCTTGCATGCTCAACTGTCGATTAGCGAACGCCCCGGAGGTCGACTGGTGGTCGCCGGTCAGGACGTTCACGCACAGCACGCCATTGGTCTTGAAATGCTCGTGATTGGACGACGAGCGATTGACGCACACCAGCAGCGTGGGCGGTGAATCCGTTACGCTGCACACCGCGGATGCGGTAAAGCCGAAACGCCCCGCAGGGCCATCGGTCGTGACGATGGTGACGGCACTCCCCAGCATCGCCATTGCATTACGAAACTCCGTTGAATCAACCATCGCGTCACCTCATTCCATGTAGGTTTAATGGAGCCGATCCGTTCTTCCTTGTCCGTTGTCGTTGTGCGAAAACGGGTATCGGGCAACACGTTCGCTCTGGCGATATAGTACGTATGTATACGTACCTTGCAAGCTATTCCTTGTGCTTATTTTGTGGTCGATACGCTCGACAGGCATTGCTGTTGCGCGTGTTCAAGACTGGCCTCCAGCGCGCTCAATTCCTCTTGCTGTCGGCTGAGTTTCAACAGCTGCGCCGCGATCTCCTGTTGCTTGCCGGCAATCGCGCGGCGGGCTTTTTCATAAGGCGTCAGTTCGGGCTGGCCGGCAAAGATCGCCTGCAATTCCCTGAGGCGAAAACCCAGCGCCTGCGCGCATTTGATAAAGCTCAGCAGTTCGACCGTCTGCGGGTCGTAAACCCGGTATTTGCCCTGGCGCCGGGCCTCGGGCAGCAGGCCGATCGACTCGTAATGGCGGATGGTCTTGATCGTGGTTCCCGAACGCTGTGCGGCCTGGCCGATGTACATGTGCAAATCCCTTTTCTCCGTCAGCGGGCATGCGCACCAATAGCGGAAAACTCAATGGCGGGCAATCGATCCGGCCTGCTTCAGCCAGGTTTCGCGTTGATGGTCGCTGGCGCCGAGCACTGGCCCGAAGGTCAGCGTCCGGCGCGGTTCGATCCCGCAGAACGCCAATGTGTTCTTGCGCACTTCGTGCAGGCCGGGCATGCGATAGATCCAGCGGTAATACCAGGGCGGCGTGTCCATGGTGACCAGCAAATGGGCGCTGCGACCGTGCAGGAGTTTGTCGGGAAACGCTTTGCCCTCGCGATATTTGAACGCGAAGCCGGGGAGCAGGACCCGGTCGAAAAAACCTTTGAGCAGCGCCGGAATTCCACCCCACCAGATCGGGTACACCAGCGTCAGATGTTCGGCCCACAGCAGGTCGGCCTGAGCCTGGAGCAGATCCGGTTCAAGTGTCTGGGCTCGGCTGTAGCCGTCGCGCAGGACCGGGTCGAAATCGAGCTGGCCGAGGGGCAGTTGTCGCACCTCATGCCCGACCTCGCGGGCCGATTCCAAATAGCGTCCGGCCAGTGCCGCGCAAAAACTTTCGCTGGATGGATGGCCGAGAATCAGCAGAATCCGCTTGCCCATAATCACTGTCCTTGAAGAAGAAACCCCAAGGGTAAAGTCTGCCCCTCAGGGCAGAGTCAAGGCGTCGAGCAAGGCGCGGGCATAAGCGGGGAGGGCGGAGAAGTCCCGGGCACACAGCAACAGCTTGCGCCTGGCCCAGCCTTCATTCATCGGCAGGGTCTTGAAGGCTTGCGGCGCAGCGCGCTGAACCGCCGCCAGCGGCACGATGCCCAGACCGGCACCTCGGGCCACCATGCGCATCACGCCGTCGAAGCCATCGGCGCGGATGCGGATCTGCATCCGCGAGCCGTTGTGCAGCGCCTGCTCTTCCAGGTAAATCGCCAAAGCGCTGTCGGCCTGCAGCCCGACGAAGTCATGGCGCAGAGCGTCGCTGAAACTGACTCCGGTCGCGTCAGACAGCGGATGATCCAAAGGCAGAATCAGCACCAGCGGATCATCGCGAAAGGCTCGGGTCTGCAAGTCGGTGGTGTCGATCGCGTCGGACACAATGCCCAGATCCGCCGCGCCCTGACGCAAGGCATGGGTGATGCGGGCGCTGGGCAGTTCCTGCAGATCGATGTCGAGGTTTGGGTGCTCGCGCAGGAAATCCGCCAGCACCTCCGGCAGGTATTCGCTGAGTGCCGTGGTGTTGCACAGCAACCGCACCTGACCTTTGACGCCGCGGGCGTACTCGGCCAGATCCTGTTGTAGACGTTCCGCCTGTTGCAGCAACACCCGCGCATGTTGCGCCAGGGCTTTGCCGGCCGGCGTCGGCGTGACACCACGGCGCCCGCGCTCAAGAAGCTCGGTGCCCAGCGACGCTTCCATCGCCCGAATCCGCGCACTGGCCGCCGCCAGCGACAGGTGACTGCGTGCGGCGCCGGCGGTGATGTTGCCGCTGTCGATGATGTGCAAATAGAGGCGCAGGTCGGTGAGGTCGAAGTGCATGATGCGTGGCTCTTGCTGAGAGAGAGGCTGCCTCAGTGTATGACAGATTTTCAGTTCACCCGCGCAGGCGCACAGTATCGCCATGAACGCACTCGCAGATTTCTATCAAAACCTCGGCCTGGCCTTGTCGTTGCTGGTGATCGCGACCTTCGTCGTCGCCGGCATGATCAAGGGCGTGATCGGTCTCGGCCTGCCCACCGTCGCCATGGGTTTGCTCGGTCTGGCTATGGCACCGTCGCAGGCTGCGGCGTTGCTGATCATCCCGGCGACGCTCACCAACGTCTGGCAATTGGCGTTCGGCGGGCATTTGCAGGGGCTGGTGAAACGGCTGTGGCCTATGCTGCTGGCGATCTTCTTCGGCACGGCGGTCGGCACTTTGTGGATCGGCATGGCCGGCGGGCATTGGGTGGTGCGCGGGCTCGGCGCGGCGCTGTTGCTCTATGCGCTGAGTGGATTGTTTCTGCCGACGCTGAGTGTCAGTCGCCGCCATGAAACGTGGCTCGGCCCGCTGTGTGGCGTGATCACCGGCGTCATCACTTCGGCTACTGGTGTGTTCGTGATTCCCGCCGTTCCGTACATGCAGGCCCTGGGCTTGAGCCGCGATGAACTGGTGCAGGCGCTGGGCCTGTCCTTCACCGTGTCGACTCTGGCGCTGGCCGGTGGGTTGCTCTGGCGCGGCTCACTTGGCGGCGCAGAACTGAGCGCCTCACTGCTGGCGCTGATCCCGGCAGTGCTCGGCATGTGGCTCGGGCAATGGCTGCGTCAACGCATCAGCGCCGTGCTGTTCAAGCGGGTGTTTTTCATCGGTCTGGGCGCGCTCGGCGCCCATCTGCTGATCAGCGGCTAGCGGACGAATCGCTGAGCATTTCAATCGGGCGGATATCGAAATCCCGCTCCAGGTATTCCATGCGCTGGGCCAGAAACTGCTGCATGTGCGGCAGGTTCGAGTGCACGTCCAGATGCGCCTGGCTTTCCCAGATCTCGTAGAAGATGAACAGGCTCGGGTCTTCCTTGTCGCGCAGCATGTGGTACTCGATGCAGCCGGGTTCGGCGCGGCTCGGTTCGACATAAGCGCGGAAAAACGCTTCGAAAGCCTCGGCTTTTTCCGGGCGGGTCTTGGCGTGCAGGATGAAACCCTGGCGTTCGCTCATCGCAAAAAACTCCTCAGATTCAGATGGCGGCCAATCCTACGGCAACAATCGGCATTCGATTCGTGCGTTTTACTCAAATGAATTTTGCGCAACCGTTGCTTATTCCGCGCGAGGCGGATCGCTAATCTGCCGCCATTCAATTTTTCCCCTTCTCCATCCAGCGCTCTGCGCTGCGTATCGGAATCCGATCGAGGCTCTCCCATGAAAAAAGTGCTGTTGCTCAATGGCGGTAAAAAATTCGCCCACTCCGACGGTCGTTACAACACCACCCTGCACGAAGCCGCGCTGAGCGTGCTGGATCGCGGCGGTGTCGACGTCAAGACCACCTTCATCGACGAGGGCTACGACGTCGCCGAAGAAGTCGCCAAATTCCTCTGGGCCGACGTGATCATTTATCAGATGCCGGGCTGGTGGATGGGCGCACCGTGGACCGTGAAAAAGTACATCGACGAAGTCTTCACCGAAGGCCACGGTAGCCTCTACGCCAGCGACGGTCGCACCCGTTCCGACGCGTCGCAGAAGTACGGCAGCGGCGGTCTGATCCACGGCAAGCAGTACATGCTGTCGCTGACCTGGAACGCGCCGCAGCAGGCGTTCGATGATCCGACCGATTTCTTCGAAGCCAAAGGCGTGGACGCGGTGTACTTCCCGTTCCACAAGGCCAACGAGTTTCTTGGCATGACCGGCCTGCCGACGTTCCTCTGTGTGGACGTGATGAAGCGCCCGAACATCGAAGCGGATGTCGCGCGTTATGAGCAGCATCTGACCGAGGTGTTTGGCCTCAAGGCCTGACGCTCGGCTACTATCGAAGGCCTGAGCTTGCGCAGCAGGCCTTTCGATTCGAGGACACCCGTGAAAGCCAGATCCGATGAGTTGCAGATTTTCGTCTGCGTGATCGAATGCGGTTCGATCTCCGCCGCCGCCGAGCAGGTCGGACAGACGCCGTCGGCGGTCAGCCGCACGCTGTCGCGGCTGGAAGCCAAGCTCGACACCACGCTGATCAACCGCACCACACGGCGCATGGACCTGACCGAGGAGGGCAAGTATTTCTTCGAACAGGCCAAGCTGATCCTCGACCAGATGGACCAGCTCGAAGAGCGCCTGTCTTCGCGCCAGCAGACGCCATCAGGGCGACTGCGGATCAACGCCGCGTCGCCGTTCATGCTCCACGCCGTCGTGCCGTACATCGACGAATTCCGCCGGCTGTACCCGGAGATCCAGCTCGAACTCAACAGCAATGACCTGATCATTGACCTGCTGGAACAAAGCACCGACGTCGCCATCCGCATCGGCACACTCGCCGATTCGACGTTGCATGCCCGCTCGCTGGGTTGCAGTCCGCTGTTGATCGTCGCCAGCCCTGCGTATCTGGAAAAACATGGCGCACCGCTCCAGGTGGCCGATCTGAGCGAACACACCTTGCTCGGCTTCACCCAGAACGAAGGTCTTAACCAATGGCCGCTGCGCTATGTACACGGCGACCGCTGGCCGATCACTCCGGCGATCAGCGCCTCCAGCGGCGAGACGGTTCGCCATCTGGCGCTGGAGGGGCAGGGCATTGCCTGCCTCTCGCATTTCATGACCATCGACGACATTCGTGCCGGGCGCCTCAAGGTGTTGCTGGCGGAATTCAACAGCGGTTATCGCCAGCCGATCAACGCGGTGTACTACCGCAACTCGCAATTGGCGCTGCGCATCCAGTGCTTCCTCGACTTCATCCAGAGCAAACTGGCGGCTTACGCCAGCGCCGATTTCAAAGGCTGATTCGTGATCCCTGCGCAACAGTGATTTGGTTGTGGGCGGGTTTTTCCACCGGGCTCGCCGGTCGATACTCGTTGCATCACTTACTCACGCAGGGAGTTTCTCCATGAACGTATTCGTCACCGGCGCTGCTGGTTTTATCGGCGGCTCCATCGCCACCGGTCTGGTCCAGGCCGGCCACACCGTCACCGGTCTGGTGCGCAGCGCCGAACAGGCCAATGAGCTGAAAGCACTGGGCATCACCCCGGTGATCGGCACCCTCGACGACAACGCATTGCTGGCCGAACAGGCCCGCGCCGCCGACGCCGTGATCAACGCCGCCAGCAGCGATCATCGCGGCGCGGTCGAAGCCTTGCTCGATGCCCTGCGCGGCTCGAACAAAGTGTTCCTGCACACCAGCGGTTCGAGCATCGTCGGTGATGCGTCGGGCGGCAAATCCAGCGACGTCATCTACTTCGAAGACAACCTGCCGGAGCCGACCGTCGACAAGGCCGCACGCGTGGCCATCGACAACCTGATCCTCGCCGCAGCGAAGGACGGCGTGAACTCGGCCGTCATCTGCAACACCCTGATCTACGGCCACAGCCTGGGCGTCAATCGCGACAGCGTGCAACTGCCGCGCCTGCTGAAACAGGCGCGCAAAAGCGGCGTGGTGCGCCACGTCGGCACCGGGCAGAACATCTGGTCCAACGTACACATCGAAGACGTGGTGGCGCTGTACCTGCTGGCCCTGACCAAAAACGTTCCGGGCACCTTCTACTTCGTCGAAAGCGGCGAAGCGTCGTTCATCGACATGACCACCGCCATGGCCGAAGCCCTGAACCTCGGCGAGCCACAAGACTGGCCACTGAAAGACGCCGAAGCCGAGTGGGGTTACGAAATGGCCAACTACGGCCTCGGTTCCAACAGCCGCGTACGCGGCAAACATGCCCGCGAACTGCTGGGCTGGGCGCCGAAGCGTACGTCGGTGGTTGAATGGATTCGTAACGAAATGGTGTGAGTTCACGCTGAAAAGGTGACGGCCCCGAGACCGGTGGAAACAAGCTTGATTGTTTCCACCGGTTTTTTTGTGCCCGAAAACCATGAAAATCCCACCCCGCGATTTTCATTATTCGCGACAAGACATATCCAGAAACGACAACCCTTATCCCTCCACGAAAATTACTTTCACCTGGTTTGAAAACTCGATCTCGAAATGATTTATGAGTTTCACAACCCATTCGAACGTGACCCTTTCGAGGAGTACCGCATGACACCGTCCTTCGGCTATTGGCTGCTGGTGTACGCCGCCGTTGCCATCATCGCCCTGATCGTTCTGATCGCCCGTTACCGGCTCAATCCGTTCATTGTCATCACCCTGATTTCCATCGGCCTGGCGCTGGTGGCGGGGATGCCGCCGTCCGGCGTGGTGGGGGCGTATGAGGCCGGGGTGGGCAAGACGCTGGGGCACATTGCGCTGGTGGTGGCGCTGGGGACGATGCTCGGCAAGATGATGGCCGAGTCCGGTGGCGCCGAGCAGATGGCGCGCACGTTGATCGAGCGCTTTGGCGAGAAGAACGCGCACTGGGCGATGGTGTGCATTGCGTTTCTGGTGGGGCTGCCGCTGTTTTTCGAAGTCGGTTTCGTGTTGCTGGTGCCGATTGCCTTTACCGTGGCGCGGCAGGTTGGCGTGTCGATCCTGATGGTCGGTTTGCCGATGGTCGCGGGGCTGTCGGTGGTGCATGCGCTGGTGCCGCCGCATCCGGCGGCGATGCTGGCGGTGCAGGCCTATCAGGCGTCGGTCGGGCAGACCTTGCTGTATGCGATTGCCATCGGTATTCCGACGGCGATCATTGCCGGCCCCCTGTACGCCAAATTCATCGTGCCGCGCATTCAGTTGCCGGCGGATAACCCGCTGGAAAAACAATTCCTCGAACGCGAACCCCGCGACAGCCTGCCGGGTTTCGGCATCACCATGGCGACCATTCTGTTGCCGGTGGTGCTGATGCTGATCGGTGGCTGGGCCAACCTGATTTCCACCCCGGGCAGCGCTTTCAACCAGTTCCTGTTGTTCATCGGCAACTCGGTGATCGCGCTGTTGCTGGCGACGCTGTTGAGTTTCTGGACCCTCGGCATTGCCCAGGGTTTCAACCGGGAATCGATCCTCAAATTCACCAACGAGTGCCTGGCACCGACCGCCAGCATCACCCTGCTGGTGGGCGCCGGCGGCGGTCTGAACCGGATTCTGGTGGACGCCGGCGTCACCGATCAGATCGTCGGCCTCGCTCACGAATTTCACCTGTCGCCGCTGATCATGGGCTGGCTGTTCGCCGCGTTGATGCGCATCGCCACCGGATCGGCGACCGTGGCGATGACCACGGCATCCGGCGTGGTCGCGCCAGTGGCCATCGGTCTGGGTTATCCACACCCGGAATTGCTGGTGCTGGCGACCGGCGCGGGCTCGGTTATCTTTTCCCACGTCAACGACGGCGGCTTCTGGTTGATCAAGGAATACTTCAACATGACCGTGGCCCAGACGTTCAAGACCTGGACGGTACTGGAAACCCTGATCTCGGTTGTCGCTTTCGCCCTGACCGTCGGTCTTTCTTACCTGCTGTAGTCGGAGTTATCCGCCATGGACATCCTCTATCAGATCCGCGCCCGTCAGGATTCCTTCAGCGCTGGTGAAGGACGCATCGCCCGTCTGATGCTCGACGACGTAGGATTTGCCGCCTCCGCCAGCCTCGAAGAGCTGGCGCAGCGGGCCGAAGTCAGCACCGCCACGCTGTCGCGCTTCGCCCGCACCGTCGGTTGTCGCGACCTACGCGACCTGCGTCTGCAACTGGCCCAGGCCAGCGGCGTCGGCAGCCGTTTCCTCGACCCGGCGGGCACGCCCGAGCAGTCGGCGTTTTACGGGCAGATCGTCGGCGATATCGAAACCACCCTGCGCCAGCATCTGGCGGCGTTCGATGAATCGCGCTTCGCCGATGCGGTGAAACTGCTGGGCCAGGCGCGGATGATTCACGCCTTCGGCATCGGCGGTTGCTCGACCCTGTGCAGCGATGAGTTACAAGTGCGGCTGGTGCGCCTCGGCTATCCGATTGCGGTGTGCCACGACGCCGTGATGATGCGTGTCACCGCCGCCAGCCTCAGCGCCGAGCAGGTAGTGATCGTCTGTTCGCTGACCGGCATCACCCCGGAGTTGCTGGAGACCGTGGCGCTGGCGCGCAACTACGGCGCACGGATTCTCGCCATCACCCGCGCCGACTCGCCACTGGCGGAACTGGCCGACATCGTCCTGCCGCTGCAAGGCGCCGAGACCTCGTTCATCTACAAACCGACGGCGGCGCGCTACGGCATGCTGCTCGCCATCGACGTGCTGGCCACTGAGCTTGCGCTGGCCAATCCTGAAGACAATCAAGAACGTCTGCGGCGGATCAAACTCGCCCTCGACGAATACCGTGGCGGCGACGATCACCTGCCGCTGGGAGACTGACATGCTGTACGACACCCTGATTCGCAACGCGCTGGTCATCGACGGCAGCAACAGCCCCGGTTACGCCGCCGACGTGGCGATCCTCGATGGCCGCATCGCGCAGATCGGCGACTTGGGCGATGCCCGCGCCACCGATGAAATCGACGCCGCTGGCCGTGTGCTGGCGCCAGGTTTCATCGACGTGCACACCCACGACGACACCGTGGTGATCCGCCAGCCGCAGATGCTGCCCAAGCTCAGCCAGGGCGTGACCACGGTGATTGTCGGTAACTGCGGGATCAGTGCCGCGCCGGTCAGTTTGCGCGGCGATCCGCCGGATCCGATGAACCTGCTCGGCTCGGCGGCAGCGTTCGTCTATCCACGTTTTAGCGACTACCGCGCAGCGGTGGAAGCGGCCAATCCCACGTTGAACGTGGCGGCGCTGGTCGGGCATACGGCGCTGCGCAGCAATCATCTTGATGATCTCTTTCGCACCGCGACTGACGATGAAATCGCCGCGATGCGCGAGCAGTTGCGTGAAAGTCTGGAGGCGGGCGCCCTCGGCTTATCCACAGGGCTGGCGTATGCGAGCGCGTTCTCGGCATCCACCGATGAAGTCATGCAATTGACCGAAGAATTGAATGCATTTGGCGCGGTGTACACCACCCACCTGCGCAGTGAATTCGAACCGGTGCTGGAAGCAATGGACGAGGCTTTCCGTATCGGACGCCACGCCCAGTCGCCAGTGATCATTTCCCACCTCAAATGCGCCGGCGCCGGTAACTGGGGCCGCAGTCCGCAGTTGCTCGCTTCGCTGGAAGCGGCGGCGAAAACTCACCCGGTCGGCTGCGATTGTTATCCGTATGCAGCGAGTTCTTCGACCCTGGATCTGAAGCAGGTCACCGACGCCCACCGCATCACCATCACCTGGTCGACGCCGCATCCGGAAATGGGCGGTCGCGACCTGATGGACATCGCCGCCGAATGGAACCTGTCGTTGCTCGACGCCGCCAAACGCCTGCAACCGGCGGGCGCGGTGTATTACGGGATGGACGAGAACGACGTGCGCCGGATCCTCGCTCATCCGCTGTCGATGGTCGGCTCCGATGGCCTGCCGGAAGACCCGTTCCCGCATCCACGCCTGTGGGGCGCTTTCCCACGCGTGCTCGGACATTTCAGTCGTGATGTCGGCCTGTTTCCGCTGCACACCGCCGTGCACAAGATGACTGGTCTGTCGGCCGCGCGTTTCGGCTTGAAGGAAAGGGGCGAGATTCGTGAAGGGCACTGGGCGGATCTGGTGTTGTTCGACCCGGCGACCGTGCGTGACGTGGCGGATTTCAACGACCCGCAGCGTGCCGCGCAAGGCATCGACGGGGTGTGGATCAATGGTGTGTTGAGTTATCGCGACGGCCAGGCCAACGGGCAAACAGCAGGGCGGTTCCTGGCGCGCCAGGGCGATCTGCGCGACGGCTTTCGTTGAATTTTGCTGACTGCGTCACGGTGATGGCACATTGCAATTAAAGAAAGCCATCACCAAGCCGAATTGCTGACATCCACCCCGGCTACACTCCGGGGTCAATCAGTCAGGGAGCAACCCATGAGCTTCGGCAAAACCACCCCGATCCTGCGGATTTTCGATGAAGCCAAAGCCGTGGAGTTCTACGTCGACTTCCTCGGCTTCAAGATCGACTGGCAGCATCGTTTCGAACCCGGTTTCCCGTTGTACCTGCAGGTTTCGCGCGGCGAGTGTGTGCTGCATCTGTCCGAACACCACGGCGATGCGACACCGGGTTCGGCCCTGCGGATCGAGACCGATGAGCTGGAGGCGTTTCAGCAGCAGTTGCTGGCCAAGGAATACAAGTTTTCGCATCCACAGATTCAGGCCATGCCGTGGGGCAGCCAGGACATGACCATCGCCGATCCGTTCGGCAATCGCCTGGTGTTCACCAACGCGATCAGCCTCTGAGCCAAAAGCCCCCTCACCCTAACCCTCTCCCAAGGGGAGAGGGGACTGACCGAGGTGTCTATCGTCATGCATCGACCTGAAAGATCGTGGCGATTATGGATTCACAGAAGCGTTTTCAGTTCGGCGTAGATCGTGAGTATTTCGCGGTCGGCTCCCTCTCGATTATGGATTCACAGAAGCTTTTTCAGGTCGGCGTAGATCATGAGCATATTGCGGTCGGCTCCCTCTCCCTCCGGGCGGTCCGACGTTTCGGGAGGGCTGGGGTGAGGGGACTGCTGTGAGCCGTACTCTTACTCGCCACCACCACTAACCCGGTGAGTCTGCCGAAACTCACCGGGCGGCATGCCGCGTCGGCTCTTGAAGGCGCGGTGAAAGGAGCGTGATTCGCTGAAGCCCAGATACTGGGCGATGTCCTGAATCGGCAGGGTGCTGTTGAGCAGGTAATGCTCGGCCAGTTCCTGGCGCAGTTCATCGAGGATCTGCTGATACGACGTGCCGGCCTGATGCAACTGGCGTTGCAGCGTGCGCACGGAGACGGCGAGATGTTCGGCCACCTGTTCCTTGCGCGGCAGGCCTTCCTTGAGCAACTGGCGCAGAATGCCTTTCACCCGCTGTTCCAGCGACGCATCCTCCAGCGTCGCCATCAAACTCTGAGCGTGTTCTTCCAGGGTGCGCAGCAAATGCGCATCGGCCTGGCGCAACGGCAACTGCAAATACGGCAACGGCACGATCAGCGCTGAATACGCCTGATCGAACAGCACCGGGCATTCAAAAAACTGTTCGTACTGCGCGAGCGTCGTGCCCGCCGGGAGTGAGTGTTCCAGCCACACCGCGGCCGGCGACAGTCGGGTATCGGCGATCCAGCGCGCGTATTGCAGCCAGGAGCCGAGTACGTTTTCCACCAGATGCCGGCGAATCCGCGGGCGCTCAAAGCGACAGTTCCAGATCAGGTGTACGTGGCTGTCGTGTACCTCGGCGCGGCTGACGCCCATGTCGCCCACCAGTTTTTCGAACGGCATGATGCGGCTCATGGCGTCGCCCAAT
This sequence comes from Pseudomonas sp. R45(2017), assembly GCF_002112305.1. Taxonomy (NCBI): domain Bacteria; kingdom Pseudomonadati; phylum Pseudomonadota; class Gammaproteobacteria; order Pseudomonadales; family Pseudomonadaceae; genus Pseudomonas; species Pseudomonas sp. R45(2017). The sequence continues at coordinate 45,836 of NZ_NEHH01000006.1, forward strand.
GTCGCGCAGTTCATGGTGATGTAGCCGAGCACGCTCCAGGAGTTGGGCAGCACGAAATTCGCGGCGTTGAGGCCGAACAGCGGATCGCCCGAGTGTTCGCAAAAGTAATCGAGCAACCGCTCATGGGTTTCCCCCGGCAAGCGCGGACTGTTGTCGCTCAACTGCTGCGCCTGCAACCCGGCCGCCGCCAACGCAGGCTCGATGGCCAGACCCAGATGTTCGGCATGGCGCAGGTACTTGAGCAGCGGTGGGACGGAGGTGAAGCCGAGCGATTGCATGACCGAATCCTCTTGATCGAGGCCGCCGTGGGCGGATGAGCGCTCTGAAAGGTAATTTGAATCCGCGAATAAAGTAAATGGCTGACGCTTGCGCGACGTTGGGGGTTGAGGTGATCAACCCTTGGAGAATTTGAGCGAGACAAGCCTTAAGTCTCTGTGACAAAGCCCGCTTCCTGCGGGCTTTGTCATTGAACGATCAATAAGAAGCGGCGAGTGCACCGCACTCGCCATCTCCGCATCAATCCGTCGGCACGACCTTGTCCAGCGCACGGTTAACGGCCAGTTCGGCGATCATCACGATTTGGGCGATGCCTTGCAGGGTCTTGCGGTGGCTGCCCTCGACCATTGCCACATGATTGTTGAGCATGACGGTGGCGGAGCCGAGGGATTCGCTGGCGTCCACCAACAGAGATTCGGTGTCGGCTTCGGGGTGAGCCTGGTAGAGGGTGTTGGGTTTGTAGGGCGCGGCCATGATGTGGGCGCTGAGTGGGCCCAGGTGATAATCGAGGGCGCGTTCGGCGGCTTCGTTGAAGCGTTTCGAGCCGGGACATTCGTAGGGGGATGCCGGATCCGGGAGGGTTGTGGGTTCGGTGAGTGGTGGGTTTGGCGTTACCTTGAACATGGGTGACTAACCTCTGGTTAGGCCGCACCTTTTCGCCGCTAAGCGAAAGGGTGGCAGCTGTGCGCAAGTTAGCGGACCGGTAAGTCACCCAAAACCCGGCGCACCCGAAGGTGCCATGCGCACAGCCACCATCAAGTGCAGGCTGGCGCCTGACTGGATTCGACATGTGCAACCGTAGGGGACATTCCGAACCGCTAAGTTCGATCACTGGAAATCAGTGACGCAATCAAATTACGCAGCCAGCCCAAGGCGCACAAGCCGGCGGATTCTGGCGTAGCCGTAGGCAACGGCGCAAGGTTTTGTGGGCTTCGGGACGTATCACGGCGTGTCCTTAAACACCTCTGATCAAGCGTGTGTAATTGCATTTCAGAACGCGTCATCCACTTCCTGAAGTTGGCAATTTCCGGGCAAAAAAGAAGGGCAGCTTTTCAGCTGCCCTTCTTTGTACATCGGCTTTCGTGTGCAGTGCTTACACGCGGAAATGGCTCACCATCTGCTGCAACTGCCCACCCAACCGCGCCAGTTCAACGCTGGACTTGGCGGTCTCATCACTCGCCGCTGCGGTCTGTTCCGACACGTCGCGGACGTTGATGATGCTGCGGCTGATTTCTTCGGCCACGGCGCTCTGCTGTTCGGCGGCTGCGGCGATCTGCTGGTTCATCGACTGGATGTTCGACACCGTGCGGGTGATGTTTTCCAGGGAGTCGCCGGCCTTGCGGGTCAGGGCGACGCTGCTGTCGGTCAGGGCGCGGCTGTTGTTCATCACGGCGGCCACTTGCTGCGTGCCGTTCTGCAGACCGGCCACCAGGCCTTCGATTTCCTCGGTGGACTTTTGCGTACGCTGGGCCAGGCCACGGACTTCGTCGGCGACCACGGCAAACCCGCGACCGGCCTCACCGGCACGAGCCGCTTCGATGGCAGCGTTGAGGGCCAGCAGGTTGGTCTGTTCGGCCACGGCCTTGATCACGTCCATGACGCTGCCGATCTTGTCGCTTTCCTGTTGCAGCACGCTCATGGCTTCGGTGGAACGCACCACTTCGCTGGCCAGACGTTCGATCTGGGCGATGGCTTCGTTCACCACTTTGTCGCCTTCGCGGGCTTCGCCGTCAGCGGCGGCTGCGGCTTGCGAGGCTTCTTCGGCGTTGCGCGCGACTTCCTGCACGGTGGCAGTCATTTCGTGCATCGCGGTGGCGACCTGATCGGTCTCGACCTTCTGGCTGTTCACGCCGGCGCTGGTCTGTTCGGTGACGGCCGACAGTTCTTCGGCGGCGCTGGCGATCTGGGTGACGCCGTCGCGGATGCCGCTGATAAGGTCGCGCAGGGTCACGCCCATGCGCGCGATGCCTTGTTGCAGCACGCCGAGTTCGTCGCGGCGGGTGACGATCACGTTGTGGCTCAGGTCGCCGCTGGCGATGCGGTCGACCACGGCCATGGTTTCCTGCAGCGGACGGGTGATCTGACGGGTGATGATGAAGGCAGCGATGATGCCGACCAGCAACGCCAGCAGGGTGCTGATCAGTTGCAGGGTGCGGGCCTGGGCGCTTTCGGCGTCACGGCGATCGAGCTGGATCTGATACAGCTGCTCGCTCAGGCTCACGATGGTCGTGCCCTGATCGGTCATTTCCTTGCGCGCCTGCACCGCATCGGTGTTGGCGTTCTTGAAGGCCTGCAAGGCGCTGCGGTAGCTGGTCAGTGCGGTTTCCAGCTGACGCAGGGCGTCCTGTTGGGTGCTGGCGAAATGCGTGTTCAGTGGCTTGAGGCTGGCGATGGCCACGTCCAGTTGGCCGACGGCTTTCTGCTCGGTTTCGGCGTTGGCGGTGGCGGTGTAACCGCGCACTTCGTAGCGCGCCAGGATGAACGCTTCCTTGGCGGCGGTGACGGCCTGGAACTGCTCGAAACGCTCATCGCTCAGCGGCATTTGCTGGACGCGGTTGCTCAGCGCTTCGATAAGGCCGTAAGCCGTCGCGGCACTGGTGGCCATCGAGTCGCGCGCCGTGTTGCCGGTGCGGTAGGCGTTACGCATCTTGTTGAGCGAAGTCTGGTACTCGGCGATGGTCGCCGCCTGCTCCTTGAGCAGCTTGACGTTTTCCGGACTCTTGAAGCTGCTGATCAGTTTCTGCTGTTGTGCGGCGAACCCGTCGAGGGTGGTCTGCACGTTCTGCGCGGCGGTTTCGTCGCCGTTGGTCAGCATGTATTGCAGGCGCACCACGCGCAGTTTGGTCAGGCCAGCGTTGAGCTGGGTGATGTCGCTCATCCAGTTGCTGCGGTCAATCAGGCCGCCCAGACTGGTCCAGCCGGTGAGCGCCAGGATGCAGGTCAGGGCCAGGACGAGGCCGAATCCGAGCCCCAGTTTCAGGTTCACGCTGATGTTGCCGAACCAGCTATTCATCAAAAATCCTCCAGAAAAACGTTGTGCGTCTTGATCGTCGGTCAGGCTGGAAGATTGTTGTTTTTTTGCGCCAGCAAGGGTGTAAGCAGGACTGTATCGGCCGCAAATCCGAGAGCTGAAAGGTTTTTGTCCTACGGAATTTGTAACAGGCACTCACAAGACTTTTTTCACATGGGTTTCACTGCCTGCCCACGCCGTGCTCTCTAACCTCGCCGCATCGAATGACACGTGATGGCGGCTTTTTGTGGAATTGCGACTGAGTCTGTTCGGCGTCAAGCGCTCGATTGATCTGAGCGGTCTGACCCGTTTTCGAAACACCTGGGTGATATTGGCGGCCTCGGTGCTGGTCATTCCGCTGACCCTCTGGCTGCTCGCCCCGGCGGCGGTGCCGGACCTTGCCCACGGCAACATGGCCGGGGCGCAGGAGCTGAAGGACGGTTGGAACAAGGGTGAAATCATCGTGCTGGTGCGCCACGTCGAGCGCTGCGACCACTCGAAAGCCCCGTGCCTGAGCGGCCACGATGGCATCACCGATCGCTCGCGCAGTGTCGCGGTGAGCGTCGGCGCGCAGTTCGAGCAGTTGGGCCTGGACAAGGCCGACGTCTACAACAGCCCGATGATGCGCACGGTGCAGACCGCCGGCTACATGTTCAACAAGGCGGCGACCGGCGAAGACTGGCTGATCAGTTGCAAGGGCCGGATGTTGCAGGACGCGCTCGCGCACAAAGTCCCGGGACGCAACCTGATTCTGGTGACCCACAGCGAATGCATGGCGCAGCTGGAAAAAGACCTCAAGGTGCCGGCCTCGACTCTCGGGTACGGCGCATCGCTGTTTGTTTCCGCCGCCAGCCCGGCGGCCCCACAGATGCTCGGCTTCATTGAAGCCTCCGACTGGCGCACGGTGACCACCCGATGAAATCCCGCTTTTATGCTTACAACTTCGGCATCCCGCTGCTCTGCGCAGCTGTGGTTTTTCTGATGTTCGACATGACCAACATCGACATCGCTTTCAGCAATTTGCTGTTCGATCCACTGACCCACACCTTTCCGCTCGACAAGATTCACTTCTTTGAAAAACTGACCCACAAGTGGGCGCGGATCATTCCGAACTGGACGGCGGAAATCGCCTTGATCGGCGCGATATTGTCGTTTGTCTGGCCGCTGGTGAAACCGCAAAAGCATCCGCAACTGGGCGGTTTTCTCGAACGCTGCAAAGTCACCCCGGTGCTGCGCTTTGCCGCCGAGCACCGTAGGGATTTTCTGTTTGTGGTGGTGGCTTTCGCGGTCTGCACCGGGGTGATCCATTTCCTCAAGGCACACACCAGCGTCTACTGCCCGATCGAGACCACGCTGTACGGCGGAAAGATGCCGCACATCGAGTGGTACAACAATTTCCAGCTGTTCCACGAAGCGGGTGAAGGGCGTTGCTGGCCGGGCGGTCATGCTTCCGGTGGCTTCACCATGCTGGCGCTGTATTTCGTGGCGCGTCGTTATCAATGGCGTTTCTCCAGCGCGTTGTTGTGGGGCTCGCTGCTGCTCGGTTTTGTCTACGGCACTACGCGAGTCCTACAGGGCTGGCATTACATGTCCCACACGTTCTGGGCCGGTATCTTCGTGTGGCTGGCGTGTTTGCTGACGGCGCTGGCGTTCTACGGGCGGGCTCGTCTGGAATTGCCGGTGTTGAGCAAGCGTGAGCGACGGGTGTTCGCTGCGCAGCCTGAGGTTTCTCTCTGAGGCCTCGCCGCTGAAATGGGAAACCCGCCATCACCGGCGGGTTTTTCGTTTGTGCTGTCGTGGCATCAATAGCCGACGAAGTAATACGCCTGGCGCCCGACCATCATGGTCTTGTGGACTTTCAGCGGTGCGGCGGGTTCGCTGTCTCCCGACATCACGGCGATGTGCGAGGGCGATGCGCTGAGGAAGTCCTTCAATTGCGCATCGGTGTCCAGGCCCTTGAGGATGCTCCGGGTATAAAACACGCTGGCGCCGCCGACCCGCTCGTTGGCTTGAAACAGTGCGACATGATTGCCGCTCTCTTGCAGCGACTGGATGTGTTCGGTCAGCGGCAGGAACGACAGGTGTTTATCGGCGTTCGGCAGTGCCCATTGCGCGGCGCCCAGGTAGCTGGCTATGACCACCGCCAATATGCCAACCGCCACTGTCTGACGATGACGGGCGATTCGTCCGACAAAACCATTCTTGTGATCCTTCAATCTGTCGAACAGTACGCCCGCATATTCCGCCGCGATCACTGCCGCTGCGGGTGTCATCGACATCAGGTACACCGTACGTTTGCTCGAGGCCAGGGTCAGCAGGATGAACTGCGCGATGATCCACAGGCTGAAAAATAGCAGGTAACGGTTGGCCTTCAGCTCCTTGCGAAAATGCCACAACCCCAGATACACCAGAATGTTCCAGGGCAGAAATGCCTGCGGCAACTTGGCGAGGTAGTAGTAGAACGGCTCGTAGTGCCCGGCTTCGACGAACGATCCGCTGAAACGTCCTACGCTGTTGGTCAGCAACACTTCGCTGACCGCCTGGACGCCGCCGCGCTGATACAGCACGGCGAGCCAGATCATCAGCGGGATTAGGCCGACAAGGGTCAGCAAACCCGGACGCAGCCAGTCCGTCAGCTTGAAGCGCTTGTCCATCAGGTTGTCGGCCAGCAGAAAAGCGAAAATCACCACGCCCGGCATCGCCAGCCCGAGCACGCCCTTGCTCAACGTGGCAATCGCAATCCCGACTACAAACAGCAACGAGTTGCCTGAGGTCGATGCCCGCTGCGCTTGAAAAAACGCCAGCAACACCATGGTCACGCCGAGAGCAAGCAGAGCATCCTCGCCGACCCCGCGCACGTTGCTCCAGTAACTGGCCATGGTCGCCAGCAGAACCCCCGCCGTCCAGGCGATGGCCTTCGGGCGTTCGAAGCGGCGCAACATGGCGTACAGCAGCATCACGCTGAGCAACCCGGCCACCGCCGACGCCAGTCGCACCGCCCAGGGCGAGACACCGAAAACCCGCAGGGCGCCGGCGTCCAGCCACAGGCTCAGGGGCGGTTTTTCCAGAAAGGGCTCGCCGAACAGACGCGGTGTCACCCAGTCGTTGTCCAGGTGCATCTCCATCGCAATGCCCGCGACCCGAGCCTCGGTGGAGCCTTGCAGTTGATGGTTGCCAAGGGCGAAAAAGAACAGCAGGGCGGCAAGCAGAAGCAGGGAAGAGGCGGCACGCGACATGGTTCAGGCAACCGGAAGTGAGCGGAAACCCGAGCTTACGCGGCCATTCCTTAATAATTTGTGAACGTCACGACAGCGGTCGCGACCAGCGTTGCTCCGACGTTTCGAAACGCGGATTGACCCGCGCCGTCAGCACATGATCCTGCCAGCGCCCGGCAATGTTCAGGTACGCCTTGGCATAGCCTTCACGCTCGAACCCGAGGCGCTCCAGCAACCGGGCGCTGCGCTCATTGCCGGGAATGTAGTTGGCCATGATCCGGTGCAGGTTCTGGGTCTCGAACATATAGGCGATGGCCGCCTCCAGCGCTTCCTGCATCAAACCCTTACCCTGATGCGCCTCGTCGATGTGATAACCCAGATAGCACGCCTGAAACGCACCGCGAATGATCCCGCTGAAATTGCAGGCGCCGATCATCTGCTCACCATCCGGGGTCAGCAACGCCATATGCACCGCGAGCCCGGCTTCGAAGGCGCTGGCTTGTATCTCCAGGCGTCGGCGGATCTGTTCAGTAGAAAAGTAATCGGTGATACGAATCGGCGACCATGGAGCGAGGTGGCGTTGATTGCGCTGGTAGAACGCGCTTTCCAGCGGCGCTTGATCCGGGTCGAGTACCGCGAGCGTCAGGCGTTGACAGGGTAGGGTCAGCAGCGGCATCGGGTGCTCCGGAAGCAGGGGATGATTGACAGAATTGTCCGGACGGATGGAAAACACAACTGGATCGCCGAACGCAGAGCACTATAAATTTCCCTGATTCACTTCACATCCGGTTATGAGATTCGTCGTTCAAGGAGGACATGATGGAATGGGCATTCAAGACGGGGGAGCACTCGCTGCGACTGATACCCGCGGATCCGGCGTTTTACTCGTTGTTTCAGCAGGCGCTGAACGCCAGCTACCTCGATCATTCGGAATTTCTGCCCTGGCCGCGTGAGTACACCAACGCGGAGCAGGCGCTCGAGTTTCTGCTGAAGGCCCAAAAAGAGTTCAACAGTGAAACCGGCGAGCGACGATGGCTGATCGTGACCGAGGACGGGCAAGCGCTGATCGGTTGCATCGGACTCAAGCCCCGCTCGCGCAACCGCTACGTCGTGGGTTATTGGGCCAACACCGAGCAATCGGGCAAGGGCTACATGCGCGCCGCCCTCACACATCTGCTCAACAACCTTCCTGAGTTCACCTTTTACCTGACCGCTTCCTCAGCCAATGCGAGAAGCCGGCGTCTGGCCGAGGCTGTCGGGTTCGTGTTGGTCAGGATCCACCCCGGGGCCCGGCAATCGGAACGGCACGGCGAGCAAGACACCTGCGTCTATCGCCTGCCAGGCAAACCGCAGGCAAAAAAAAGCCCGCAGGAGCGCGGGCGAACCGTAGTTTCTTGAATGAGCGAGGCCAATGTACACGGCCATCACCGCCGCTGGGGTGAAGAAAAGTTCATGTCGATGAACGACTTGCGTCATCGACGAGCGGTCGTTTTTCAGTGCACGACAGGCGCCGTCGTACGGGGCACCAGATTCACCGGATCCAGGTTCTCCACGGCGCGATTGACCAGCATTTCAGTCATGATCGACAACTGCCGGATCGCCAGCAACCGGCTGCGCTGAGAGCCCGTGAAATCATCGGCGATGTTGGCCGTCACCATGTTCAGCGCCGCAAGGGTTTCGCAGGCATGGGTCAGCAGAGTGGCCGTGTCCACGTCGGTGCGCACGGAGAAAATCTCGTTGAAAGGCAGGGTGCGACGCGGCTTTCTCACGTATTCCTGAGGCTGGGCAAGCACAGCCGGTTCTTTCGATTCGGTTTCGTGAGGCGGTGTTTGATCAGGCAGGCTTCGGGTGTCTTTTTTCATGACGAGGCTCCATGGTTTCAGGCTCCCGGCGAATTCCTTTGGTAAACCATCTGCCGGGTTGCAGCGGAGCGCGAAGACTAGCGTTTGGAAGCATCTTGAACCAGTTCATGAAAGTCGACGCGGGTTGCGGGAAATTTCCTAGGACGCCTGCAGACAGGAGCGAAGTTCACTCGACGTCAGCGTGTGCTTGAAGTGATGTTCCCACAACCGCACACCCAGCCCGCCCGAGCGATCCAGCGACGAACCCACCGTCAGATCCGTGAGCAACGTCGGCTGCAAACCGGCATCGAACAACGCAACCCCGGCAGCCAGGCAGCAGGTTTCGGTTTGCAAGCCGCAAACCAGCACGCGATCCAGATTCAGGCTTTTCAGGTAGTCGAGGGTGTCCGGGGAGGGTGCGTTGCCGTACTTGATGAAGATGCGGTCTGCGGCGATCAGGCTGTCGTAATCCGCTGGCGGGTGCCAGCCGAGCTGACGCTGGAAGGGGGTGCGGATTTCATCATGGCGCTCGACCGTGGCGACGCTTGGCAGTTTGCCGATCAGTGATTGAATGCTGTCGATCAGCCATTGGGGCGGGGAGAAGCAGGGTTGGACGTCGATGATCAGCAGTGCCTAGCGCATGAGGTCTCCCGGGATGAATCTCCAGATGCGACAAGGCCCGCACTGGGCGGGCCTTGTCGTTGAGAGTTGGTGGGCCGGGGTAATCTGAATTGGGTTATTAGGTATTTGATTTAATTAATTAACGTTAGTTTGTAAATTTCTTTGGAATACCAATTGGAATGCCGCGAGAGGTTGGATCGAGCAATATGCTTCGTACCCGTATCTTGCAGAGGGTGCTCAAAAGGATCATCTGTTTACTCGAAACCGGGCAAGCTGAGCATGCCACCCTTAGTGCGCTTACCAAAGCCGGTGGGCATCAGGATTTTGTGCTTTTTCATCTCTGCGAGTATCGCCAACCATTCGGTTTTGCCAAAGCGCAGTTTCGTGTCGTTCCAGCTATGCATGACTTCGTTCACGATGTCTTTATCGGTAACCGGTCGGCCCTCTAGGATGAAGTCGTTCCAGGCGGCATAGAGCGTCACAGTCATTTCGCAACGGTCCGTATCCCAGTCCCGCATTAGCTCAATGACCTGCTCAATCGTGATGCGCTCAGCGGCCGACCAGGCGCTGCTATACGCCTGCCGATGCTGCCCTGCTTGCGAAAGCGGGCGGTAAGCATGGCCAACAGTCTCGCGCTCGATGCGTTCGTACCACTGATTGTTTTGCAGCTCTCCTTCAACCTTATTCATCAACTGGCGATCGTGGGGGCCGGCGGCGTCGCGCAGGTAATCACCTTGGATGGCTGCGATTCTGGCCACGTGCTCGGCTAGGTAAATCACTTTCTGCAGCTTGCGTTGGCCGAAGGTACGTTGACTATGCAGTCGATGAGTAATTTCTGCTGCGAGTAAGGTACGGGCTACTTGACGGTCTGTGGGAATGGTAGCCCGTTGGCCGTCTTCGGAAAGGGCTCGTTCGACTAGGGTGCAGGCCAACTGTTCGTTCAACTGGCGAGCCTGGGTTAGGCGGGTTTTGAGTTGATTGCAGAGTGCCATGAGCTGATCAACTTTGGCGACGATGCGGTGTTGTTCTGCAAGCGGTGGCAGCATGACGAGAAAGTTGCGTAACGGTCGCAACGGGATTGTAGGTTGTGCTGTGCCGGTCGTGCTTTGAGTTGCTTGCTCGTATACCCACGGGGAGGACAGTAAATAACAGGCAAATGCAGAGTTAAGCAGTTCGCTACCTTTGAGGATCGCAATATGGCGTTGTACGCAAAAATCCCGTGGGCTATCAACTGCTATGGGCCGGCCATACGTCGCCCCGACAACTGTATAAAGGATGTCGCCTATTTCTGGGCGACGGTAAAGCGCGATTTGATTGAAGTAATCCTGTGGTACGAAACGGCAATTTGAGAAATCAAGATGTCCTTTGGTCACGTTTCCGATAGTTAGAAATGCAATTCCGTCAGTGGATTTCGGTGGTGATTGATGGTCGCCATCTGTAATTACCCTGAACATAGAGCAGAGGCGTGTCCATGCCCATCCTGCGGGTAGAGAGACTCTCTGATCGTACTCGGATATTGGCTCTGGCTTCGTCACAGCAATCTTGTGTACAGCTGCGTAATCACTTCGATCTTTAGCCAAATGCGCCAGTAGCTCGTCGGCCGGTTCATCACTAGAGACTTGCGGCACCAGTTTGCCCATCACGGCTAGTTGCAACAGCGTTTGTTTGAGAGCGTCGATGCTGGGTTCGGTGGTGAACAGGGTGTGGAAGTGTTCGGCCAGGCGTTGCCAGTTGGTGGCGAAGTCGGTAGCGTCGCTGGCTTGGGTCAGGCTGTCGAGCAGCGCTTTTACCAGTTGGGCGTGGGCGCTTCCGGCGTCGGCCTGCTGGGTATCCAGCCGGTCGCACAGGGCCATCAGCTCATCGACTTTGGCAACGATGCGGTGTTGTTCGGCGAGAGGGGGCAGTGGAAACGGATTTGCCTCAACAAAGTCTTTGGGCAATCGTTTCTGACCTGCTGTCCCTGTCATCTTGGTTTCGCCAACAAGCAAGAACTGTGGCGATTTCAGATAGGCCAGTACGTACCTAGGATCAAGGGTTCCGTTAGCAGGGCGAACAATATGCAACTCAGTCGTGCCCGCGCCCAAGCCATTCATTAGGTTGGAAAAGACGCATGCTTTGCTGTTTTCAAAGCATGGTGTGATCTTCGCCACACCAATATCGCCTTCGGCAAAATGCGTGAAACCTTGTTTCACCTCACCCCAGAGGCGAGGTTCTTGCCCATGCTGATCATCGAAGCGTGTGCCAATAAAAGTCATAGGCACAAACGAGACTTCAAGTGAGTCTGCTGCAGCATTACGAGGGTTAACAAATGCTACTTGCGCTAATGAACTCCACTTCCAACCTGCTGGCAATTCAAACGTTTCTGCTTCCTCGCCAACCTCTGCCAGCGGCTTCTGCTTCTTGATCTTGCCCTCAGCTACCAACCGCGCCTTTTCCTCAGCAATGCGCTTGAGCAACTCACTGGCCGGCTCATCACTAGGATCTTGCGGCACCAACTTGCCACGCACCGCCAGTTCCAGAATTAGCTCGCGCAACTTTTTGATGCCATTGGGTGCACCGGCCAGCAGCGGCAGGTTGTCGATGAGCAGCGCGGTCATATCTGGCGCTCCAGGGCTTCGGCCAACACCGCCTTAAGCTGATCGCGTAGGTCGCTGATTTCGCCTTGTAGCTTGGCGTAATCACGCAACAACTCCTCCGGGTCGTGGCTGATTTGTTCGCCGATATGCGGGTTCTTGCAGTCCAGGTTCCAGTTGCGGGCTTGCAGCTCTTCGACGCTGACCTGCCAGGCGAATTCGTTCTCCACGCGAGCGGCAAAGCCATTGGCCTCGCTGCCCCACCAGGCTTCTTCCACGGCGAATTCTTCGATACGCATGGGGCGAGTCTTGGAGTAGTTCTTCACGCCGGCCGGGTAGTGGTGTTCGTAAAACCACACCTGTTTGGTTGGCGTGCCCTTAGTGAAGAACAACAGGTTGGTCTTAATGCCGGTGTAGGGGCTGAACACGCCGTTGGGCAGGCGAACGATGGTGTGCAGGTTGCACTCGGTCAGCAGCTTTTCCTTGATGCGGCTTTTGATGCCTTCGCCGAACAGAAAGCCATCGGGCAGCACCACGGCGGCGCGGCCTCCGTCTTTAAGCAGTTGCATGATCAGCACCAGAAACAGGTCGGCGGTTTCGCGGGTGCGGAAGGCGGCTGGGAAGTTGGTTTCGATGCCGTCTTCTTCCATGCCGCCGAACGGCGGGTTGGCGACGATGCAGTGCACGCGCTCACTCGGGCCCCAGCTGATCAGCGGTTTGCTTAGGGTGTTGTCGTGGCGGATCTGGCTGGGCACCTCGATGCCGTGCAGGATCATGTTGGTGGTAGCCAGCAGGTGCGGCAGCGGCTTTTTCTCCACGCCGAAGATGCTGGCCTGCAGGATGCGTTCGTCCTCGGCGGTATTTACATAGCGGCTGCGCTTGTGCTCGATGGCGCAGGTGAGAAAACCACCGGTGCCGCAGGCCGGGTCCATAACTTTTTCGTCCAACTTCGGATCGACCATCCGCACCATAAACTCGGTGACCGGACGGGGTGTGTAGAACTCACCAGCGTTACCTGCGTTCTGTAGATCACGCAGTAGTTGCTCGTAGAGGTTACCGAACTCGTGACGTTCCTGGGCCTTGTTGAAGTCCACGCCTTCCTGAATCTTGTTGATCACCTGGCGCAGCAACTGCCCGGACTTCATGTAGTTGTAGGCGTCTTCAAACACGCTGCGCACCACGAAGGCTGAGGGCGTGTTGCTGTACTCGTGCAGGTTCTGCAACTGAGGAAAAAGGTTATTGTCGATAAAGTCCTTCAGCGCATCGCCGGTCATGCCTTCCGGGTCGGCGGCCCAGGTACGCCAGCGGCAGCTGTCGGGAATGGGCGAACGGTAGTTGTCGTCCATCAGTTCCCATTCCAGCTCGCGGTCATCGAAGATCTTCAGGAACAGCAGCCAGACCAACTGGCCAATGCGCTGGGCGTCGCCGTCTACGCCGACGTCTTTGCGCATGATGTCTTGAATCGACTTGATGGTGGAGCTAATGGACATGGTGTTCTCTCAACGCGTACCGCAAGGGGGGCGAAATTCTACCGGATAGTGGGAGTGAGTGCTTTGGCATGTCGTCGGTGTCTAGCCTTTAGCTTGCGTAAAGCTCGTCTTCCAGTTCGTGGATTGCCTTGCTGTAACCAGCTTTACCGCCAAATGCCTTGACCAATTCGATGGGCACACCAATCTGGCTAAACGGTTCAAGCTGCAGGATTTTGATGTCCTCAATATGCTCGATACCGGTATCAGCGTATTTATCCAGCAACGCCTCCAACACTTGGCGGGCCGCTCCGGAATACTTGGCAAAGTAGTTACGTTTTTTCACCTGCTCGGCTCGCTCACGCCGTGATAGGGCGGGCTGATCGAAGGCGACGTGGCAGATCAGGTCGAACGGATCGAGCGGCTTGCCCTGTTTCTTTTCCACTTCTTCGGCCAAGGCTTCCCACATCACACCCTGGATGGCCATCTCCTCGATGATGGCCTTTTTCTGCTCGGCATCACTCCAACGCCTCAGGAAGTCATCCAGCGAAGCAAACTGTTTTTGCACGCAGGCGCGGGTGTAATCGTGCAGCGACTCGGTAATCAATCGACCATCCGGACCGTAGTACTGCACGCGCTCGGCGACGACGTAAATCGGGACGCTATCGATGAGGTACTTGATGCGTTTTTTGCCCTCATCTTCGCCGGTAAAATCCAGGTCATTGCCCTCGTTATCGTTTCCTGCGCTGATGCCATCGTCGTCGGCAAGTGGGTCATCCGGCGGTACAGGTGAGTCGTCGATATCTGGGGCGTAAATCACCACCGGGTCGCCGTCGAAGGCAGGATCGGCAAACAGCTCGGTAGCCTTTTTGAAGTCCATGATGGTGAACCAGTACTTGCCGTAATCCTCGTTGATACGAGTACCGCGACCGATGATTTGCTTGAATTCGGTCATCGATTTGATGTGCTGGTCGAGCACTATCAGCTTGCAGGTCTGAGCATCGACGCCGGTGGTCATCAGCTTGCTGGTGGTGGCAATCACCGGGTAACGCTCTTCGGGGTTGATGAAGTTATCCAGCTCGGCCTTGCCTTCCTGGTCATCGCCGGTGATGCGCATGACGTACTTGCGATTCTCAGCCACTCGCTCGGGGTTGAGATTGACGAGGGCTTGGCGCATACGCTCGGCGTGGTTGATGTCGTCGCAGAAGACGATGGTTTTCTGAAATGGATCGGTGGCCGTTAGCAGTTCGGTGACCTTCTTCGCCACCAGTTGGGTGCGCGCTTCGATAACCAGCGTACGGTCCATGTCCTTTAGGTTGTAGATGCGGTCTTCGATCAGTTCGCCGTTCTTATCGAGCATGCCTTTGTGTGGCCGCCAGCCTTGCAGGTCTTTGTCGAAATCAATGCGAACCACTTTGTAGGGGGCGAGAAAGCCGTCTTCGATGCCTTGCTTCAGGGTGTAGCTGTAGATCGGCTCACCGAAGTAAGTGATGCTTGATACCTCTTTGGTTTCCTTCGGTGTGGCAGTGAGGCCGACATGGGTGGCACCGGAGAAGTAGTCGAGGATTTCACGCCAGGCGGAGTCCTCTGAGGCGCTGCCACGGTGGCATTCGTCGATCACGATCAGGTCGAAGAAGTCGCGGGAGAACTGCTTGTAGATGTTCATCTCTTCATCAGTGCCGGTGACAGCCTGATAGAGCGACAGGTAGATCTCGTAGGAGGTATCAATCTGGCGTTTGGCGATTTTGGTCATCGCCTGGCCGAAGGGCTTAAAGTCGTTGTTTTTGGTCTGGTCGACCAGGATGTTGCGGTCGGCCAGAAACAGGATGCGTTTCTTCTGTTTCGATTTCCACAGTCGCCAGATGATTTGGAAAGCTGTGTAGGTCTTACCGGTGCCCGTAGCCATCACCAGCAAGATACGGTCTTGGCCGCGCGCCACAGCCTCGACTGTGCGGTTGATTGCATTCATCTGGTAATAGCGAGGCATGCGCCCGGAGCCGTCGTCGTAGTAGGGGGCTTCGATCTTGCGCTGGGCGGTATTATCCAGACCCTTCCACTGGCAGTAGCGGTGCCAGAGTTCGGCAGGGCTGGGGAATTGATCAAGGGTGAGTTCGCTTTCTATCTGGCTGCCTGTGCCACTGCGGTCGTGAAACAGGAAGCCGTCGCCATTGCTGGAGAACACGAACGGTACGTCTAGCGCCTCTGCATAGGCGAGCGCTTGCTGCATGCCGGAGCCAACGGAGTGTTTGTTGTCCTTAGCCTCGATCACAGCGATAGGCAAGTTGGCCTGGTGATAGAGGATGAAGTCTGCACGGCGTGCTTCGCCACGGCTGTGAAGTTTGCCCCGGACGATAATGCGGCCCTTGGTAAAGCTGACTTCCTCGCGCACCTGCTTGTGCATGTCCCATCCAGCTTGCTGAATGGCGGGGGCGATGTATTTGCTGCAGATGTCGCGCTCGGAAAGTGATTTCTTGTCCATGGCTGGCTATGTCCCTATGGCTTGCCGTGGACTTTACCAGATCGGGCTGGAGGCATGCTGCCAGTATTGGCACGCTGGGCTGACACGCAGCGTAGTACGCCCGGAAAGAGGACGCTTCTAATCCCTAGTTGCGTCGGTTTGCTCTATCCGCCTAATTGCCACGCACAGAAACGGTGCCTTTCAGGTATATACCTGAGTAAAGCAAACGTCAGAGTACAGGCTTGCGCCTGATTCGCATGGCGGAGTACGTTCACTTATAAAGACTTCGGTACAGGCATGTCCCCGTGTTTTTAATCAATAGCGGAGTGGGCGTAGGCGTTTGAGCCGCCAAAACACAGTCCGGCTTGGGAAGCACTGCGATGTCCTTGCTTACAACAGGCGCCGCCACTTTCACCTTGGAGTCAGACAACGTAATGCATAGATGCGCGTAGCTACCTATCTTCTTCAGTTCGACATTTCTGTGTCGGCCAGGGCAGATCAACAATATGTCCCCAAAGCGAAACTGACGGAACGCCCTCACACTGTACAAACCATTGGGCCCTCCGTAGGCCTCCAGCTGCCAGAGATTTTTATTAAAAACCTCCTTTGGGTAATCCTTTTCGTCCAGGACATAATTCAGCTCGGTATTGTCCCTGATCTTGATCAGATTGCCTGCGGAATAGACCCACAAATCCAAGATTGCAGGAAGTAAAACGGCATTGGCAAAAGTGCATACCAGCATGGCAAGAGCGGCTCGACCGGTACGCTGCAGCACGTTGCCTTCCGATAAATAGAAAGACATAACAGGCGCTAGGTAAAGACACATGATCAACAAGCAGACGCCGATAGCCCCAAGTGCTTCCCAGCCGTTCTCTCCGCCGCGCCAAGCCATAATACCTAGTTGAGCCGGAAACACTCCGCTCATTGAAGTAAAAGCGAGCAATAGACCTAGCCATCCAAGCCGAACGGCGCGATAGCCTTTTCTACGCCAAGGTTTACGAGGCCCGGGCGAGAGCTCCAGTACTTTTTCCTTGAGCGATGATTCGCTGCAGAGGACATGCCACGCTGCCCAAGCAGCAGCAAATGCGACAAGTACGAAAAAGTAGCCAGGAGCAACGGCTATACCAAAGGTTGAACCCAGTAAATTAAGCGAGAGTAGTCCGTATCCTCCGCCGACAATAAGGCTGAATCGAAAGGCGAGCGTTTTTTCTAACTCCCTTCCGGGCGAACATTGTGTAATACACATCATGAAGGCTAACGACGGCACTGATACGATAACCAGAAGTGAAGCTAGAACGAGTGAAGTAAAAAACAGCCAAGCTACGAGGTTCGATGGGTTTCCCAAAGAGCTCAGAATCAATTCTGGGTGATGGATAAGCCACAAATATTTGGTTAGAAGTGAAGTTGAAATTAATGTCGCTGCCAAGGGAAGCCACCATTTGATGTCGGCAAGCAGTCCAGACAGCGCTTGCCGGTAGCTGGTAGGTCTCGATATCTCCGTTGGCGTTTCGGGTAGTGTGTTTTGCGCGGTGGTCTGCTGTTCCACTTCACCGGTCATTAGAGAGTATTCCTTCCTTGGGGATCAAATGCCATTTGGTCGTTCTGGCTTTGCGAGGTGCGCAATTCTAATAGAACGAGACCCCTTTTCAAAACTCGCCACCAATCGCCGGTTATGCCAGATAGCCGTACCTGTCACGCCTAGATTTAACGCCATCTCAACGGAGCTGCGGCTGAAACACGCCGTAAGCGTCCGGACATCCGGTCTTACGAAGCTAAGCCGGTTGCCAACGATGCGGCAAAACTCTCCGAGTTCACTCGCCCGCTGCCTCGGCAGGCGAGTGGGGAGGTCCTTTTTCATTTGGCCTCGGGTGTCTTTTTTCATGACAAGGCTCCATGATTTCAGGCTCCCGGCGAATTCCTTTGGTAAACCATCTGCCGGGTTGCAGCGGAGCGCGAAGACTAGCGTTTGGAAGCATCTTGAACCAGCTCATGAAAGTCGACGCGTGCTGCGGGAAATTTCCTAGGACGCCTGCAGACAGGAGCGAAGTTCACCCGACGTGAGCGTGTGCTTGAAGTGATGTTCCCACAACCGCACCCCCAGCCCGCCCGAACGATCCAACGAAGAACCCACCGTCAGATCCGTGAGCAGCGTCGGCTGCAAACCGGCATCGAACAGCGCAAACCCGGCAGCGAGGCAGCAGGTTTCGGTTTGCAGGCCGCAGACCACCACGCGATCCAGATTCAGGCTTTTCAGGTATTCGATTGTGTCCGGGGAGGGCGCGTAGCCGTATTTGATGAAGATGCGGTCTGCGGCGATCAGGCTGTCATCGTCCGCCGCCGGGTGCCAGCCGAGCTGACGCTGGAATGGTGTGCGGGTTTCATCATGGCGTTCGACTGTTGCGATGCTGGGCAGTTTGCCGATCAGTGATTGAATGCCGTCGATCAGCCATTGCGGCGGGGAGAAGCTGGGTTGGACGTCGATGATCAGCAGTGCTTGGCGCATGAGGTCTCCGGGGATGAATCTCCAGATGCAACAAGGCCCGCACTGGGCGGGCCTTGTCGTTGAGAGTTGGTGGAGCCGGGGGGATTTGAACCCCCGTCCGCCAGTACTCCGCTGTCGGTACTACATGCGTAGCCGTGTCTATTAAGTTAACCCTCAGCGACCCGACGGGCAGGGTGCTTTGGGCGAGTTGTGTAAGTTTTAGCCGCTTCGTCCACAACGTACTGCACGGCGATTCTGTTCTATATGACAATCATTTTGGGTTTACAGACATCCCCTGATGATTGCTGGACCCGAAGGTACCAGGAGTGCATGTCAGCTGCAATTAAGCAGCGAGAGCAGCACCGTATTGGTCGTCATTGGCAACTATAAGAAGTTGCAACAGTGGATTTACGACTTCTGTTACCAAGTCGGCATGCACCTAGAGTTTCGCAACCGGCGTCGAATCCTAAACGGCCCCGAGCCTGGTGCTCTGTGGATCTTGTGAGCAACAAGCCTGCGCAGTGTACGCCAAACGGCTCACAAGGCCAACCCGAAGGTTGACCTGAGCTTCGATCAGTTGTTGGTTCCGCTGGTTTTACGGATTTCCAGAATGGTTTGCTGGGTTTCAGCCACGCATTCGTCGATCTTGCCCTGGGACTTGAGTGCCTGGGCCTTTTGCACGCTGGCCTCTACCCGTTGATTCAGGTCGGGTGAGGCCATTGCCTGCGCCTTGGCGTTGTTGATGGTTTGCAGATTGGCATCGCACAAATCGGCGGGCTTGTCGGCGGCGAACGAAGCAGACGCCATCATCGAGGCAGTAACGAACAGACCTAACAGTACAGAACGTTTCATATGAATCTCCTTGAACTGAGGTATCCAGACTTCGCTGGCCGTCAGGACGGGCAACCGAATGGAGGACAAGCCCCGATTGTTCGGGGCCTGTTCTGTGGACTGCGGTCGCTCGCAAGGGTTCTATTTTTCTTCAGACGGCAGTTGCGGGGGCTTTGGCCCGGGTCACCCGGTCCACCAGATACACCAGACCGTGGTAGTCAATTCCGCCGTGTTGTGTCAGACCGATCTCACAGGTGCGGCTGGTGGAAATCCCCTCGCTGCACTGTTGCACCGCATGTTTGAGCGTTCGCAGTGAGTGGCCGTTGAGCTCCGGCGTGGTGAAACCCTTGTCGCCGGCGAAACCGCAGCAGTGAATGCCTTCCGGGATCACCACGTTCTTGCTGCATTTGCGCGCGAGGTCGATCAGCGCCTGGCTTTCCCCCAGATGCTGAGTACTGCAGGTCACGTGAACGGCAATCGGTGCTTCCTGCGGCGTGAACTCCAGACGATCCATCAGATGCGTACGGATGAATCGCACAGGGTCATACAGATCCAGGCGAACATTTCCCACGTCCTGTACCAGTCGCAACGTGCAGGGGCTGGTGTCGCAATAGATCGGATCAAGCCCGCCGCGACTGGCCTGGAGCAATGCGCCGATCAGCTCCTGACGCTTGTGTTCGGCCTGTTCGGCATAGCCCTTGGACGCGAAAGGCTGACCGCAGCAGAGGTTGTCCAGATTGTCCGGGAACACCACCTGATAACCGGCCTTTTCCAGCAGACCACGGGTTTTGTCGTACAGCGACATCTGCTCCTTGTCGCCCGCTGCCGGCCCCATTACTCGCGACACACAGGCCGCCAGGTACACAACGCGCGGGCGTTCGTCCGACACGGCCGGGCTGAAGCGAATGGCTTTTTCCGGTTGCGGCATCGCGTTGGTCCACAGCGGCACCTGACCTTTGGACAGCCGCGTCAGGGTCGCTGACAGATTCGCCAGTCGCGGCGCACCCAACAACATCCGCGCACCGTTGGCCACATGCAGGGTGAAACGCGCACCTTGCAGGGTGGTGGCGAAATTTCCTTCGATCAAGCTGGCGGTTTTCGTATGTGTGGCGTGACGGCCGCGAAGCTTTTTCACCAGCTCGCCGGTATTGATGCCTACAGGGCAGCGTTGCGCACACAAACCGGTCGCGGCGCAGGTATCGATGCCCTGGTACTCGTAGGCTTTTTCCAGTTCGGTGGTGTCGATTCCGGCGCGTTTTCTTGCCTGGATGTCGCGCCAGATCACGATGCGCTGGCGCGGGCTCAGGGTCAGGCCTTTCGAGGGGCAGACCGGCTCGCAGAAACCGCACTCGATGCATTTATCCACAATCTCGTCGGCCGCCGGCAGCGGTTTCAGGTGCTTGAGGTGGATCTGCGGGTCTTCGCTGAGCACCACGTCCGGATTGAGAATGCCGTTGGGGTCGAGCAGGCGTTTGAGCTGCCACATCAATTGATAGGCGTCGCTGCCCCATTCGAGTTCGACGAAGGGCGCCATGTTGCGTCCGGTGCCGTGTTCCGCCTTCAGCGAACCGCCAAACTCCACGGCCACCAGTTGCGCCACGTCGTCCATGAACGCCTGATAGCGTGCGACTTCTTCCGCGCTGTTGAAGCCTTGGGTGAAGACGAAGTGCAGATTACCTTCCAGCGCGTGTCCGAAAAGGATCGCTTCGTCGTAGTTATGTTTGTCGAACAGCTCGATCAGACGGTTCACGCCGATCGCCAGTTGCTCCACCGGGAAGGTAACGTCTTCGATGATCACCGTGGTGCCGGTCTTGCGTACGGCGCCGACGGCGGGGAAGGTGTCTTTGCGGATCGCCCAGAGGCGGGCGTTTTCGACCGGGTCTTCGGTGAAGTCGACCTGCTTTTCCACCGGGAAGCCATTGAGCGACGCCATGATCTGCGCCAGTTGCTCCTGCAGCAAAGTGGAAGAGGCGGCGCGGGATTCGATCAACAACGCGCAGGCATTGTTCGACAGCTGCTGTACGAAAGCCGGCATGCCGGGTTTGTCCTGCACCGAGCGCAGGCTGCGGCGGTCGAGCAGTTCTACGGCGGACACCGGTTGGCTTTTCAGCACGGTGACGGCGTTGCAGCAGGTTTCCACATCCGGGAATACGATCAGCGCCGAGGCCTTGTTCGGATGGTCGATCACCGTGTCGTAAGTCACGGCGCTGATGAAACCGAGAGTGCCTTCGGAGCCGACCAGCAAGTGGCTCAAGATATCCACAGGCTCATCGAAATCCACCAGGGCGTTGAGCGACAGGCCGGTGGTATTTTTCAGACGGTATTTGTGGCGGATTCGCGCGGCCAGTTCGGCATTGGCGCTGGTCTCACGGCCCAAGGTCGCCAGACGTTCCAGCAATTCACCGTGGCTGACTCGAAACGCCTCGACGCTGGCGGCATCTTCGGTGTCGAGACGTGTGCCGTCGGCCAACACCAGACGAATTCCCGCCAGCGTGTGATAGGTGTTTTGCGCGGTGCCGCAGCACATGCCGCTGGCGTTGTTGGCGACGATGCCGCCGATCTTGCAGGCGTTGATCGACGCCGGATCCGGACCGATCTTGCGTCCGAATGGCGCCAGCCATGCATTGGCCTGGGCACCGATCACGCCCGGTTGCAGGCGGATTTGCGTGCCTTGCCCTCGGATCTCCCGGGCGTTCCAGTTATCCCCCAGCACGATCAGCACCGAATCGCTGATCGCCTGGCCGGACAGGCTGGTGCCGGCGGCGCGGAAGGTCACCGGGACCTGATCGCGCTGGGCCAGTTTCAGCAGCGCTACCACTTCATCTTCGGATTCGACGCGGATCACCAGTTGTGGAATCAACCGGTAGAAGCTGGCGTCGGTGCCGAAGGCCAGGGTCGACAGCGGATCGTCGAAACGCCGTTCGGCTGGAATCAGTTGCTGCGCATCGCGCAGGAAAGTCGCCGGTAAGGTCATTGGTCCTCCAGGATCAATACCACCAGGTCTTTCGGGCCGTGAGCGCCGTAAGCCAGGACTTGTTCGATGTCGGCAGTTTTCGACGGGCCGGACACCAGCAGCGCGTTGGTCGGCATGCCTTGCGCCCACTCGAATTCCTGCTGCACCTGATAGAAGTTGTCGCGGATCTGGCTGGCCTTGAGCAGGGCGAAATGCACCGGTGGCACCAGGCTCATCAGCCGGGGTTCTTCGCGGGTCGGCCAGAGAATCAGGCTGCCGGTGGCGGCGATGGCGCCGAGGGTGCCGGTGAGGCTGGCCGGGGTGTCGTTGAACAACTCGGCTTTCCACTCTTCCATCGGCCGGTCGTAGGATTTCAGCGCCGGCAGATCAGGATTGTTCGCCCAGTGTTGTGTGATCCGTTGCCCGTGAGGTGTAGTCGGTGCGATCAGCAGGCTCGGCAACTGGCGGTCGCGCAGCAGTTGCGCCAGCAGCGCCGGCCACGCTTCAGCGGAGGTCAGGTGGATTTCGGTGTGCACCGCTTCCATCAGTTTGCGCAGTTGCGGGATCCGTTGTTCGGCACTGTAGGTGTAAGGCTGGGTCACCAGATCGACGTCGAAGTTGTCGGCAATCGGCGTGGTGCCGGTCAGGCTTTTCCTTAACTTGCCGAGGATGTTTTGCTTGGCGCTCATCAACGGTCTCCTTGTTTGGCCAGGTGTTCGCGAGCCATGTCATGCAGTGAGCGGGCGGCGGGTTTCGGCGCGCTGTGATTTTGTGTCCACGGGCCGACGTTGTTTGGCGTCAGCGCGCGCAGGCGTGTGGCGAAAAACGCAAACAGTCGATACAGGGTCGGCGAGCTGTTGAGCTTCGCCCAGGCGTTCCAGATGAAGCGTTCCTTGCGCGAATACTTGCTGCCCTGGCCGCGCATCACTTGATGAGGACTGTCGGGGGATTTGACGTTCTCTTCGCGTAGGCGGCGCAGCAGTGCAGGAATAGGAATTTTTACCGGACACACTTCACCGCAGGCGCCGCATAACGAAGAAGCGCTCGGGTGATCCGGGACTTTCGCCAGGCCGACCATGTGCGGGGTGATGATTTTGCCGATCGGGCCGGGATAAACCTCGCCATAGGTATGGCCGCCGACGCGGGTGTAGACCGGGCAATGATTCATGCAGGCGCCGCAGCGGATGCAATTCAACGTCTGGCGCAGTTCACTGTCGGCGAAGGCCTGGCTGCGACCGTTGTCGAGCAGTACCAGATGCACTTCCTGCGGGCCGTCGAGTTCGTGTTCCTTGCGCGGGCCGGAGATCATGTTGACGTAGGTGGTGATCGGAATGCCCAGCGCCGAGCGGGTCAGCAATGACAGCAGCGGCACCACGTCGCGCAGGTTTTCCACGACCTTTTCGATGCCGGTGACGGCGATGTGCACCGGCGGCACGGTGGTGGTCATGCGGCCGTTGCCTTCGTTTTCCACCAGCAGCAGGGTGCCGGTTTCGGCCACGGCGAAGTTGACACCGGAAACGCCGATGTCCGCTTCGAAGAATTTCTGCCGCAGGACCCTGCGACCGATCTGAATGAGTTGGTCAACGTCCTTGGTGTATTCCACGCCAAGTTTGTCGTGGAACAAGGACGCGACCTGACCGGCATTCTTGTGGATTGCCGGCATGATTATGTGAGAAGGCTTCTCGTGGTCGAGCTGGACGATGTACTCCCCCATGTCGGACTCCAGACATTCAATGTCCCGAGCCTCGAGGAAATGGTTCATCTCCATCTCTTCGCTGACCATCGATTTGCCCTTGATCACTTGCCGCGCCTCGTGAGCGCGGATGATCGAAAGAACGATGCCATTGGCCTCGTCCACCGTTTCCGCCCAGTGCACTGTCACACCGTTGCGGGTCAGGTTCTGTTCCAGTTGCTCGAGCAGGTCGGGCAACTTGGAGAGCGCACGCGCCCTGATCGAGTTGCCCAGGGCGCGCAAGTGTTCTCTTTCGTGGGCATCGCTGAAAGCCGCTGCCCGCTTGGTCATCAGTGAATCCATCGCAGTGCGGAAGTTGTTCCGTAACTGCGAGTCGCCCAGGGCGTTGTGTGCCCGGGTGCGGAAATCTTCTTCTACGGCAACCGTAGGAATAATCGTGGAAGTGCTCATCGCGCACCTCCGGTTCGTTGCCAGAGGAAGCTCGCCAGGTGTTGCCCGCGCAGCGCTTCCTTCTGTTTTTCCAGCGAGCCGTTGATGTTCATCAAGCAGCCGCAGTCGGCGCTGAGTACCTGATGCGCGCCGGATTCCTTCAACGCCCGGGTCTTGTCAGCCACCATCGCGCCGGAAATGTCTGGCATACGGACGCTGAATGTCCCACCGAAGCCACAGCATTCGCTTTCGTGATCGTGGTTGACCCGTTCCACGTTGCTCAGCTGCGCCAACAACTCGCGGCCGTGCAGGTGGGTGTTCATTTCCCGTCGCGCCGAACACGAGGTGTGCAGCGCCACTTTCACCGGCTCGCCACTGTCCTTGAGCTGCACCTTGCAGACGAACAGCAGAAACTCGGCCAATTCATAGGTGCGGGCCGCGAGGGCCTGAACCTGTTTCAGCGTTTCCGGCTCGTCCTTGAACAAGTCGGCGTAATGCTCGCGGATCATTCCGGCGCACGAACCCGACGGCACCACCACCGGATAGTCCCCGGCAAACAGCGCCAGTTGCGAGCGCGCCACCGCCCGTGCCTGCTCGGTGTAACCCGAGGTGTAGGCCGGTTGTCCGCAGCAGCTCTGCCCTTGCGGGTAGTCGACCCGGATGCCTTCGCGCTCCAGCAAGTGGATCGCGTCCATCCCGGCTTCCGGATAGAACAGGTCGACCACGCACGTGCCGAACAGGTAGACCCGCGACGGTTTCTCGCTGGGGTATTGCCGGGGTTCGGGCAGTGGCGGTGCGACGCGAGTGGCGTTGGGCACAGCGTTGTAAAAAAGCTCGCTCATCAGGCGTGTCTCCGGGTGGGCCCGGTTATCCGTCTGTTGAGGCTGCCGAATATAGAGCGCGTTGCTTTCAGCAGCCTTACAGACCGGGTTGTGAATTGCTGACGCCGGAATCACGAACCGGCGTCGGTTATTTCCATGTCGCTTGTAGTCTTAATGCACCAGCATGCCGGTAAACCAATAGGCCTGGGCCAACGTGATCAGGCCGACGATCGTGGCAAAGAATAGGCTGTGCTTGAGGGTGAAGCGGAACAGATCGGATTCCTTGCCCACCAGCCCGGTCGCGGCGCAGGCCACGGCGATCGATTGTGGCGAAATCATTTTGCCGGTCACGCCGCCGCTGGTATTGGCCGCCACCAGCAGGGTGTCGTTGACCCCGATCTGGTGCGCGGTGGTCGCTTGCAGCGAACTGAACAGGGCGTTGGACGAGGTATCGGAACCGGTCAGGAACACGCCGAGCCAGCCGAGGAACGGCGAGAAGAACGGAAACGCTGCGCCAGTACCGGCCAGCACCAGAGCCATGGTCGAGGACATGCCGGAATAGTTGGTGACGAAGGCAAACGCCAGCACCATGCCGATCGACAGGATCGGCCAGCGCAGTTCGTAGAAGGTCTCTTTCAAAGTGGTCAGACCAGTTTTGAAATTGATCTTCAGCACCAGCATCGAGATCAGCGCGGAGAAGAAAATCGCAGTGCCGGTCGCGGAAATCGGGTCGAGTTTGAACACGGCCGGAATCGCGGTCGGGGCGGCAACGATCGGCGCGGTCTTGATGACCAGTTGATCCAAGTGCGGAATCGCGAAGTTGAACACCCAGGCGTACATCGAACCGCCGGCGGCGAACATGGCCTTGAAGGGTTTGAGGGTCCAGATGGTCACCAGCACGGTGAGGATCAGGAACGGCGACCACGCTTTGAAAATTTCCCCAAGGCTGTAAGGCGAAGCGACGGTGGTGCGCTTCTGGCCGAAACCGCCGACGCTGGCGGAGACCACCGAAGCGGATACGGCGCCGACGATGTGCTGGCCGGCGGCACGTTTCGGTTGCCAGACCTTCAGGAACAGGGTCAGCGAAATCAGACTGGCCAGGGCCGACGTGATGTCCGGCAATTCCGGGCCGATGAAGTTCGAAGTGAAGTATTGGGTCACGGCGAAGCTCAGGCCAGCAACCAGTGCGGCTGGCCATGTTTCACGCACGCCGCGCAGGCCATCCATCATGAACACCAGCCAGAACGGCACGAACAGCGACAGCAGCGGCAGTTGGCGGCCGGTCATGGCGCCGATCTTGAACGCGTCGATGCCGGTGACTTGCCCGGCCACGATGATCGGAATTCCCAATGCGCCGAACGCCACCGGTGCGGTGTTGGCAATCAGGCACAGGCCGGCGGCGTACAGCGGGTTGAAACCCAGGCCAACCAGCAGCGCAGCGGTAATCGCCACTGGCGCGCCGAAGCCGGCGGCACCTTCGAGGAAGGCGCCGAAGCAGAAACCGATCAGCAGCACCTGCAGGCGTTGGTCGTCAGTGATCGACAGCACCGAGCTGCGGATGACCTCGAACTGACCGCTCTTGACCGTCAGTTTGTACAGGAACACCGCGGCCACAATGATCCAGGCAATCGGCCACAGACCATAGGCGAAGCCATATCCGGCAGCGGCGAACGCCATGTCGACCGGCATCTGGAACGCGAAGATCGCCACAAGGATCGCCAAGGCGAGCGTGATGCTGCCGGCTACATGACCTTTGAGGCGGAACACCGCCAGGGCGAGAAAGAAGAAAACGATGGGGATGACGGCCGCGAGTGCGGACACGCCGAGACTGCCGAGCGGGCTGTAGAGCTGTTGCCAGGTTTGCATATGGGGTGGCCCCTAATTGTTGTTGGTCAGGCACTGTCAGCGTTCTTGGTTAATTGGTAAGACCAATTTACAATCGCTGTTGGCTAGGGTAAAAGCCTTGATGTCGGTGTGTCAATTTGCCGCCCTAAAACTTTTGTCGAACAACCGTACGGCGAGTCGGATTGCACCGGTTGTATTGGCGTCATCTGGCAGGTGTCGGCGCAGCGTCGATAGGCCAGAATAGAGAGCCCGGCGAGCGGTCGGGATGGTGGAGAGTTGAGTGATGGGGTTTGATCAGATACGTCAGCGCCGTTTGTCTGACGACATTGTCGAGCGACTGGAAGGGATGATTCTCGAGGGCACGCTGAAGTCTGGCGAGCGTCTGCCGGCCGAGCGGACTCTGGCGGAACAGTTCGGCGTTTCCCGGCCCTCTTTGCGCGAGGCGATTCAGAAGCTTGCGGCCAAGGGGTTGCTGGTCAGCAAGCAGGGCGGCGGCAACTATGTCGTGGAAAGCCTCGGTTCGACGTTCAGCGATCCGCTGCTGCAATTGCTGGAAAGCAATCCCGAGGCGCAGCGCGATCTGCTGGAATTTCGCCACACGCTGGAGGCATCGTGTGCCTATTACGCAGCATTGCGCGCCACGGATGTGGATCGTGAACGGCTGACGGCTGCGTTTGAAGAGTTACAGGACTGCTATTCGCGTCATGACGAAGTGAGCCGGGCGGAAGAGGGCGCGGCGGATGCGAAATTCCACCTGGCGATTGCCGAAGCCAGTCATAACGCGGTGTTGCTGCACACCATTCGCGGGCTGTTCGATCTGCTCAAGCGCAACGTCGTGACCAACATCGGTGGCATGTACAAGCAGCGCACGGAAACCCGCGACATGCTGATCACCCAGCATCGGGAGTTGTATCTGGCGATTATCGAGGGGCGCGCGGAACAGGCGCGTGAGGTGTCCAGCCGACACATTCTGTATGTGCAAGAAGTGCTGGAAGAGGTGCGTCAGGAAGTGCAGCGCATGGCTCGCGCCGAGCGACGTAAAGGGATGTAAAAAAGACCGCTCCCGTGCGAGGCGCGGGAACGGTCATTCAGGCAGAAGAATCAGTCTTCCTTGCCCTTGTTGCGCACCGCACGCTGTAACTCGCGACCGGCGTCGCGTTCGCGTTCGGTGTCACGCTTGTCGTATTCCTTCTTGCCCTTGCCCAGTGCGATCTCGCACTTGACCATGTGCTTGCTCCAGTACCAGGACAGGCACACGCAGGCGTAACCCTTCTGCTGCACGGCGGCGGCGAGCTTGTCCAGTTCGCGGCGGTTGAGCAGCAACTTGCGGGTACGCACCGGGTCGGCAATGACGTGGGTGCTGGCGGTCATCAGAGGCGTGATGTGGCTGCCAAGCAGCCAGGCTTCGCCATCCTTGAGCAGCACGTAACTGTCGACCAGTTGCAGCTTGCTTGCCCGCAGACTTTTTACTTCCCAGCCGGCCAGGACCAGACCAGCCTCGAACTTGTGCTCGATGAAGTAATCGTGTCGCGCCTTTTTGTTCTGCGCGATGGTCCCTGTTGGGTGTTTCTTCTGTTTAGCCATAGGGGCGGCATTATATGGAGATAAACGGCTGTCGGCTACGGTGATGCTGCGTGCTTGAGCAGGTTGAGTGAATCCCGGACAATGCGGCCTCTTTTTCTAACGCTTGGGCGTGATAAACGATGTCGACAGACAAGGTTTCTGTCCACGGCAGTTGGGCTAGCCGCTGGGTTTTCATATTCGCCGCGACCGGTTCGGCCGTGGGATTGGGCAGCATCTGGAAATTCCCCTACATGGTCGGGGTCTACGGTGGCGGCGCCTTCGTGCTGATGTTTCTGGCCTGTATTGCGTTGATCGGCATCCCGGTGATGCTCGCCGAAACCCTGATCGGCCGGCGTGCCCGTCAGAGTCCGGCAAATGCCCTGAAGGTGCTGGCGCTGGAAGCGGGGCACTCGGGAAAGTGGTCGTGGGGCGCGTTCGCCGGGATGATCACGGCGTTGCTGATCCTGTCTTTTTACAGTGTGGTCGGCGGCTGGTCGCTGGATTACATCATTGATATGGGGCGCGGAGACTTCCAGGGCGCTACGGCCGATCAGGTCGGGGCGTATTTCGGTAATGTCATCTCCGATCCGTGGCGCCTGACACTTTGGCACACGGTTTTCATGCTGTTGTCTGCAGTAGTGATCGCCAAGGGCGTGGTCGCCGGGCTCGAGCGCAGCCTGCGGATCATGATGCCGCTGCTGTTCGTGATGGTGCTGGTGCTGCTGGGCTACAGCATGACTACCGGGCATTTCATGGAGGGCGTGCATTTCATGTTCGACTTCCATCCGGAAAAAGTCCTCGACGGCTTGCTGCCGGCCATGGGCCACGCGTTCTTCTCCCTGAGCGTGGGCGTGGGCTCGATCATGATCTACGGCGCCTACATGACCAAGGAAGCCTCGCTGTCCGGCACGGTCGTCGGTGTGGCGCTGCTCGATACCTTTGTTTCGCTGGTGGCCGGTCTGGCCTTGTTTCCGATTGTGTTCGCCGGTGGTTTGAACCCGAGCGAAGGCCCGGGGCTGATGTTCGTCAGCCTGCCATTTGCGTTCGGTAACGTGCTGTTCGGCCAGTTGATGGGCGTGGTGTTCTTCGTTCTGGTGGCCATTGCCGCCTGGAGCTCAGCGATTTCCCTGCTGGAGCCGATGGTCGCCTATCTGGTCGAGCGGACTAAAATCAGTCGTGCCTGGGTGACATTCTGGTTGGCCTTCACTTGCTGGTTCGTCGGCCTGGGCACGGTGTTTTCCTTCAATATCTGGAAGGAAGCCAAATTTTTCGTGAACGATGGCGGGGTGTTCCATCTCTACCAATGGGGTGCGGCCGGTGGCCTGGACTTTTTTGGGGTGATCGACTTCTTCACCTCGCGGATCATGTTGCCGCTCGGCGGGCTGTGCTTCGTGCTGTTTGCCGGTTGGGTGATGGGGCGTGAGGCGGTGCGTGACGAGTTGTCGATTCGCAGCCCGGCGCTGTTCGCCCTGTCTCTGTTTTTGATGCGCTATGTGGCGCCCATCGGCATTCTTGTAGTGTTTGCCGCCCAGCTCTGGAAGTGACGCTTACATGACGACACATATTCAACGATCGGCGCTGCTGCCTTACCCGGCGCAATTTCTCTACGATCTGGTCAATGACGTGGCGCGTTACCCGGAGTTTTTGCCGTGGTGCTCGTCTGCAGAAGTCCTTGAAAGCTCGCCTGAGCATATGCGCGCCAGTGTCGGCGTGGCCAAGGGTGGTCTCAGTCAGCACTTCGTGACGCGTAATACGCTGGTGCCGGGGCAGTCGATTGAGATGAACCTGGAGGAGGGGCCGTTCAATCAACTGCACGGCGTCTGGGTGTTCAAGGCGCTGAACGAGAAGGCCTGCAAGATCAGTCTGGATCTGTCCTTCGACTACGCCGGGCCGCTGGTCCGCGCGACGCTCGGGCCTTTGTTCAATCAGGCAGCCAATACGCTGGTGGATGCGTTCTGCCAGCGCGCCAAGCAGATGCATGGTTGAGCCGGTGATCGAAATCGAAGTGGTGTATGCGGCGGTTGATCGGCAGGTGTTGCGTGTAACCAGTGTTGCCGAAGGTACGACGGTGCGTGCGGCGCTGATGGCGTCCGGGATTGATGCTGAATTTCCGGAGCTGGATCTGAAGAGCTGTCCTTTGGGGATATTCGGCAAAGTGATTGCTGATCCGGATACTCGACAGGTTCAGGAAGGTGATCGCATCGAGATCTATCGACCACTGTTGGCTGATCCGAAAGAGGTGCGCCGATTGCGTGCCGCCAAGGCTGCCGAGGCTAAAGCCAGAAATCAGTGATGCGCTGATCTGCAGGCAATAAAAAACCCGGAATTTCCGGGTTTTTTATTGCGTCGCAAATTATTGCGGCGAGGTGTCCAGCGGTTCTGGCGTTGGAACCGGAACGGTTTCCACACCATCGACGTCCTTCTGGATCTGATCCAGCAAGGAGCCTGGCTTGGCCGGTTTTTCCGGTTTCGGCTGCTCGGCGTTTTCAGCAGGAGTGGTCACGCTGGTGCCACTGTCCTTGCCGAGAATGGCTTCATCACGGCTGACGCCCGGCATGAAGTCACCGGACAGGCTGACAAGACGGTCATTCGAGTCGAAAATGACACTCATGCGTTCCTGCTGACGTTCACCGCCACCAGGTTGCAGGCTGTACAGATAATCCCAGCGGTTGGCATGGAACGTGTCGGCAAGCAGAGGGTTGCCCATGATAAACCGTACTTGCGGCCGGGTCATTCCCGGGCGTAACTGGTCTATCATGTCCTGCGTGACGACATTGCCCTGCTGGATGTCGATTTTGTAAACCCCGGGGAATGAACAACCGGCGAGTGCGAGCAGTCCCACAAAGGTGAAACTGGTTAGCAAGAGCTTGGTGTTTTGCATCGGTGGGCGACTTCCACTATCTTGGCTGGGACAACGTAAACGCCGATCATACCCGCATTAAGAGAAGCTGCGAAGCAGCATCGCGAGAAAGCTGACCATGGTTGAAAATAGCGAACTACGCAAAGCCGGCCTCAAAGTGACCCTGCCACGGGTCAAGATCCTGCAAATGCTCGACTCTACAGAGCAGCGTCACATGAGTGCCGAGGACGTCTACAAGGCGTTGATGGAAGCTGGTGAGGACGTCGGTCTGGCCACGGTTTACCGTGTTCTGACCCAGTTCGAAGCGGCTGGCCTCGTGGTCCGTCACAACTTCGACGGCGGCCACGCGGTATTCGAATTGGCCGACGGTGGCCACCACGACCATATGGTTAACGTGGAGTCGGGCGAAGTCATCGAATTCTTCGACGAAGAAATCGAAAAACTTCAGAAGGCGATCGTCGAGAAGCACGGTTACGAGATGGTTGATCACAATCTCGTACTGTACGTACGCAACAAAAAGTAAGCATGTCGCGCGAATTTCAGGTTCGCGAAACGAGCGAAGGCGACCCAAGGGTCGCCTTCGTGCTTTCTGGCGTGCTTAAACCTTTGCGGTAACGACCATCTTTTTCGCGTGCGCCAAAGACTCTTTGGTCAGATCGATGCCGCCAAGCATCCGCGCGACTTCTTCTATACGGTCATTCTTGCTCAGCTTCGAAACGGCCGTGTGAGTCGCCTGCTCGCCGCGCACTTTATGCACGAACAGGTGCTGATGTCCCTGGGCCGCGACTTGCGGCAAGTGTGTGACCGTCAGTACCTGTCCGCGATCCCCGAGGCGGCGCAGCAACTGGCCGACGATTTCGGCCGTCGGACCGCCAATGCCCACGTCCACTTCGTCGAACACCAGCGTCGGTACGCGAGAGGTCTGGGCAGTAATCACCTGGATGGCCAGGCTGATCCGTGACAGCTCACCGCCGGAGGCCACTTTGGCCAGGGCCTTCAGGGGTTGGCCAGGGTTGGCGCTGACCAGCAGTTCAACTTGCTCCAGGCCATTGGGTTGTAGTTCGCTGCTGTTGTTGGCGCGCAATTCGATGGTAAAGCGACCGCCGGGCATGCCCAGACGCTGAATCTCCTGCTCCACCGCGCTGGCCAGGCTGCCGGCCGCCTGGTGACGCAGCTCACTGAGTTCCCGAGCCTTTTCCTGATAGTGGCGGGCATAGGATGCAAGCTCCTCGGCGAGACGTTCGATGGATTCATCGTTGGCGTCGAGGGCTTCGATTTCGTCGAGCAGCTTCTGCTGCATCTCTGCCACTTCAGTCGGTTGAATGCGGTGTTTGCGCGCCAGTGTGTAAATGGAGTCCAGGCGCTCTTCCAGATATTGCAGGCGCGCCGGATCGGCGTCGAAGTTGTCGAGAAAACGATTGAGCTCGCCGACGGCTTCTTCGACCTGGATCTGCGCGCTGGTCAGCAGGCTGCTCGCCTCACCCAGCGCGCCGACCGAATTGTTCACGCTCGACAGGCGATTGAGGCTGGCCGTCAGGGCATTCAACACGTTGCCGGAATCGCTTTCGCTGCATTGCTCGACCACTTGCCGGCAGATGCCAAGCAGGGTTTCGGCGTTGGTCAGGTTCTTGTGTTCCTGTTCCAGTTCTTCCAGTTCGTTTTCGCCGAGGCCGAGGTTTTCCAGTTCTTCGAGCTGGTAGCTGAGCAACTGATGGCGCGCGCGCTGTTCGTCGCCGGAATTGGAAAGGCGCTCCAGCTCCTGACGGGTCTGGCGCCAGCGCTGGGCGGCCAGGTGAACCTGGCGCGCCAGATCGGTGGCCCCGGCGTATTCGTCGAGCAGGCGCCGGTGGGTGTCGGTCTTGAGCAGGGATTGGTGTTCGTGCTGGCTGTGGATATCGATCAGCAGCTCACCGAGAGCCTTAAGGTCGCCGAGCGGGCAGGGCGTGCCATTTATATAGCCGCGTGAGCGACCTTCGGACGTGATGACCCGGCGCAGGATGCACGGGCCGTCGATTTCCAGGTCGCGTTCCGCGAGCCAAGCGCTGGCCTCGGGAATGTCGGCCAGATCGAAGGTCGCCAGGATATCGGCCTTGTCGGCGCCCGGTCGAACCACGCCGCTGTCGGCGCGATCACCGAGCGTCAGGCCCAGGGCGTCGAGCATGATCGACTTGCCAGCGCCGGTTTCCCCGGTAATCACGCTCATGCCGCGATCAAGTTCGAGATCGAGATGTTCAACGATGGCGTAGTTGTGTACGGACAGGTGCACCAGCATAAAGGCCGCTCCCAGGCTTCAGGTCTGGTTATTTATACAGTGTTTTGTTTCGGGCTGACAATGCCCTCGCCGAGGTCGATG
Source organism: Pseudomonas sp. R45(2017) (assembly GCF_002112305.1). Classification (NCBI taxonomy): domain Bacteria; kingdom Pseudomonadati; phylum Pseudomonadota; class Gammaproteobacteria; order Pseudomonadales; family Pseudomonadaceae; genus Pseudomonas; species Pseudomonas sp. R45(2017). Next base: position 79,126 of record NZ_NEHH01000006.1, read on the forward strand.
GGGATGATCCGATCAAATGCCTATCGCGCCAGGGAATGGCAATGCAGCACTTTTTTGTAGGGTTAATCGTTGTCAGCCCTTGAAGCCTGATTTTGCGGCCCCATATATCGGGGCAGAAGCGCGAATCGAACTCGCGGACGATATTGAAAGGAGAATTCTATGGCTGACGAACAGACAGTAGATACGCAAAACCCAGAAGCCAATCAGGCGCCCGAGACTTCGGGTGATGACCTGGCGACCCGTGTACAAGTGCTCGAAGAGCAATTGGCCGCCGCGCAGGATCAATCGCTGCGCGTAGCTGCCGATCTGCAGAACGTCCGCCGCCGTGCCGAGCAGGATGTCGAAAAGGCGCACAAGTTTGCGCTGGAAAAATTCGCCGGCGATCTGCTGCCGATCGTCGACAGCCTGGAGCGTGGTCTCGAGCTGTCTAGCCCTGATGACGAAAGCATCCGTCCGATGCGCGAAGGCATCGAGCTGACCCTGAAAATGTTTCACGACACCCTCACGCGCTATCAGCTTGTCGCTGTAAGCCCGCAGGAAGGCGAACCGTTCAATGCCGTGGAGCATCAGGCGATGGCCATGCAGGAAAGTGCTGATCTGGAGCCGAACAGCATTCTGAAGGTGTTCCAGAAGGGCTACCAGCTCAACGGTCGCCTGCTGCGTCCGGCGATGGTCGTGGTCAGCAAGGCGCCGGCGCCAGTTTCGCCTTCGATTGACGAGAAGGCTTGAAATTAGCCGCAAGGCCCCCATTTACAAGTCAAGCGTTTAAGTATTACCGCAGTCAGCCACCACTGCTGCGGCAAAAAAATCCAAAGTTTCGGGAGAGTGAACATGGGCAAAATTATCGGTATCGACCTGGGGACTACCAACTCCTGCGTCTCCGTGCTGGAAAATGGCGTAGCCAAAGTTATCGAGAACGCCGAAGGCGCGCGTACCACGCCGTCGATCATTGCTTACGCCAATGATGGTGAAATTCTGGTGGGTCAGTCGGCCAAGCGTCAGGCTGTGACCAACCCGCACAACACACTGTTCGCAGTGAAGCGCCTGATTGGCCGCCGCTTCGACGAAGAAGTTGTACAGAAAGACATCAAGCTGGTGCCTTACAAGATCGTCAAGGCTAACAATGGTGACGCCTGGGTCGAGGCCTCCGGCAAGCAGATGGCTCCGCCGCAAATCAGCGCCGAAGTCCTGAAAAAGATGAAGAAGACCGCCGAAGACTACCTCGGCGAAGCTGTGACTGAAGCGGTGATCACCGTTCCGGCCTACTTCAACGACAGTCAGCGTCAGGCGACTAAAGATGCTGGTCGCATCGCGGGTCTGGACGTAAAACGTATCATCAACGAACCAACCGCAGCCGCTCTGGCTTATGGCATGGACAAGGCCAAGGGCGATCACACCGTGATCGTTTACGACCTGGGTGGTGGTACTTTCGACGTTTCCGTGATCGAAATCGCTGAAGTTGACGGCGAGCACCAGTTCGAAGTGCTGGCCACCAACGGTGACACCTTCCTGGGTGGTGAAGACTTCGACATGCGCCTGATCGACTACCTCGTCGACGAGTTCAAGAAAGAGTCCGGCATGGACCTGAAGAACGATCCTCTGGCCTTGCAGCGTCTGAAAGAAGCCGCTGAGAAAGCCAAGATCGAGCTGTCTTCTTCGCAGTCGACCGACGTCAACCTGCCGTACATCACAGCAGATGCGACTGGTCCTAAGCACCTGAACGTGAAGATCTCTCGTGCCAAGCTCGAGTCGCTGGTCGAAGATCTGGTGAACCGTACCATCGAGCCGTGCCGTATTGCTCTGAAAGACGCCGGTATCGACGCCAGCAAAATTGACGACGTGATTCTGGTTGGTGGTCAGACTCGTATGCCACTGGTGCAGAAGGCAGTTACCGATTTCTTCGGTAAAGAAGCACGTAAAGACGTGAACCCGGACGAAGCCGTTGCCATGGGTGCTGCGATCCAGGGCGCCGTTCTGGCCGGTGACGTGAAAGACGTTCTGCTGCTCGACGTCAGCCCGCTGACCCTGGGTATCGAAACCATGGGTGGCGTGATGACCGCGCTGATCGAGAAAAACACCACGATTCCTACCAAGAAATCGCAAGTGTTCTCGACGGCCGACGACAACCAGGGCGCCGTGACCATTCACGTCCTGCAAGGCGAGCGCAAGCAAGCCGCGCAGAACAAGTCCCTGGGCAAGTTCGACCTGGCCGACATTCCACCTGCTCCACGTGGTGTGCCGCAGATCGAAGTGACCTTCGACATCGACGCCAACGGCATCCTGCACGTAGGTGCGAAGGACAAGGCGACTGGCAAAGAGCAGAAGATCACCATCAAGGCCAACTCTGGTCTGTCGGATGAAGAAATCCAGAAGATGGTGCGCGACGCCGAGCTGAACGCCGAGGAAGACCGCAAGTTCGAAGAGCTGGCCGCTGCCCGTAACCAGGGTGATGCACTGGTTCACTCGACTCGCAAGATGATCGCTGACGCTGGCGACAAAGTGACTGCAGAAGAGAAGACTGCAATCGAAGCGGCCGTGGTTGCCCTGGAAGCCGCCGTCAAAGGCGACGACAAGGCTGCCATCGACGCCAAAGTTGAAGAGTTGTCGAAAGTCTCTGCGCCGGTTGCCCAGAAGATGTACGCCGAACAGGCTCAGCCTGCTGAAGGCGCGGCACCGCACGACGAGAAAGCTGAAAAGGCTGACGATGTTGTCGATGCCGAGTTCGAAGAAGTCAAAGACCACAAGTAAGTTGTTGGTCGCCCGGTTGACTGCCTTGCGGCGGTGACTGGTAGGATGTCGCCGCGCGGGAGCTTGCTCCCGCGTTGGCGTATCTGGAATACGCGAATTTTTACAGCATGCGACAAGGTTCGGGTGCTGGCGGTATGGCCGGGAATGCTCCTGCTTTTCGCGCCGCAAATACCGCATGAACCAAAGACCAGGATCGTTGAATTGACGTGAGTTGGGTCCGGGCCTGTATTGGGGCTCAACGAGTTTGGCGAAGCTCAGGAGGGGTTTGCCGAACGTCCTCAAGAGTATGAAGAACTTATGGCTAAGCGTGACTATTACGAAGTGTTGGGTGTTGAGCGCGGCTCAAGCGAAGCAGACCTGAAAAAGGCCTATCGCCGTCTGGCGATGAAGCATCACCCGGACCGTAATCCCGATGACAAAGCGTCGGAAGAACTGTTCAAAGAGGCCAACGAAGCCTACGAAGTGCTGTCCGATTCCAGCAAGCGTGCAGCGTACGACCAGTACGGTCATGCCGGCGTCGACCCGAGCATGGGTGGCGGCGGTGCAGGCTTCGGCGGTCAGAACTTCTCCGACATCTTCGGTGATGTCTTCAGTGACTTCTTCGGTGGCGGTCGCGGCGGTTCCCGTGGCGGCGCTCAGCGCGGCAGCGATTTGCGTTACACCCTGGAGCTGAACCTGGAAGAAGCGGTACGCGGTACGACCGTGAATATCCGCGTTCCGACATTGGTCAATTGCAAACCATGTGATGGATCGGGTGCCAAGAAAGGCTCGTCGCCATCGACGTGCCCGACGTGCGGCGGCATCGGTCAGGTACGCATGCAGCAAGGCTTCTTCTCGGTGCAGCAGACCTGCCCGCGATGCCATGGTCAGGGCAAGATCATTTCCGATCCGTGCGATTCCTGCCACGGCGACGGTCGCGTCGAAGAATACAAAACCCTTTCCGTCAAAGTGCCGGCCGGTGTCGACACCGGTGACCGCATTCGTCTGTCCGGTGAAGGCGAGGCGGGCACTCAGGGTGGGCCGACCGGCGACCTGTACGTGGTGATCAACGTCCGCGAACACGACATCTTCCAGCGTGACGGCAAGCACCTGTTCTGCGAAGTGCCGATCAGCTTCGTCGACGCAGCCCTGGGCGGCGAGCTGGAAATTCCGACCCTCGACGGTCGCGTAAAACTGAAGATTCCGGAAGGGACGCAGACCGGCAAGCAGTTCCGCGTACGCGGCAAGGGCGTTGCGCCGGTGCGTGGTGGTGGTGCAGGCGACCTGATGTGTCGTGTGGCCGTTGAGACCCCGGTCAATCTGAACCGTCGTCAGCGTGAGCTGCTGGAAGAGTTCCGCAGCTCCCTGGCGGACGACAACAGCCATTCCCCGAAAACCACCGGTTGGTTCGACGGTGTGAAGCGCTTCTTCGGCGATCTGTAAGGAGTCGGCATGCGACGTATAGCTGTGATGGGCGCTGCCGGGCGCATGGGCAAGATTCTGGTCGAGGCGGTGCAGCAGCGCGCGCCGCTGACCGGTCTGACGGCCGCGATCGTCCGCCCTGGCAGTACGCTGATCGGTGTGGATGCCGGTGAGCTGGCTTCGCTCGGTCGAATCGGCGTGCCGCTGTCCGGGAATCTGGAATCAGTGGCGGAGGAGTTCGATGTGTTGATCGACTTCACCCTGCCGGAAGTGATGCTGAAAAACCTGGCCTTCTGCCGCAAGGCCGGCAAGGCGATGGTGATCGGCACGACCGGGCTGGATGCCGCGCAGAAGCAATTGCTGGCCGACGCGGGCAAGGATATCCCGATCGTCTTCGCCGCCAACTTCAGTGTCGGCGTCAATCTGTCGCTGAAGCTGCTCGACATGGCGGCACGGGTGTTGGCGGATGATGCGGACATCGAAATCATCGAAGCCCATCACCGGCACAAGATTGATGCGCCGTCGGGTACGGCCCTGCGCATGGGTGAAGTGATCGCCAATGCGCTGGATCGTGATCTGCAGAAAGTCGCGGTCTATGGTCGTGAAGGCCACACCGGTGCTCGTGAGCGCGAAACCATCGGCTTCGCCACTGTTCGCGGTGGTGATGTGGTGGGTGATCACACGGTATTGTTCGCCTGCGAGGGCGAGCGACTGGAGATCACGCACAAGGCTTCGAGTCGCATGACGTTCGCCAAGGGCGCGGTGCGTGCGGCGTTGTGGCTGGATGCTCGTGAGCCTGGTTTGTACGACATGCAGGACGTGCTCGACCTGCATTGAGATGTTCTGAATCCGGCGCAAACGCCCTGTTTGTGCCGGTTTCAATCCGCTGAGCGACGCCCTGTCGCATTCTCCGGCCTTTCGGCCTCATTGGCGGTAGACCAAAAAACCCTTTTTCTGTAAGCTACAGCTTTAGTGTGTCCACTAAAAGCGCGCAGAATAATTCAGTGAAGAAGCGGGGTGACGTGTCCATACGTCACTCCGCTTTTTTACAACCTGCGATTGCCCTTTCATGCGTTATTTACGGGAGGTCTTCTTGACTAAGCCAGCCATACTCGCCCTTGCTGATGGCAGCATTTTTCGCGGCGAAGCCATTGGAGCCGACGGTCAGACCGTTGGTGAGGTGGTGTTCAACACCGCAATGACCGGCTATCAGGAAATCCTTACCGATCCTTCCTACGCCCAACAGATCGTTACCCTGACTTACCCGCACATCGGCAACACCGGCACCACGCCGGAAGATGCCGAGTCCGATCGCGTCTGGTCCGCTGGCCTGGTCATCCGTGACCTGCCGCTGGTAGCGAGCAACTGGCGTAACACGATGTCCCTGTCCGATTACCTGAAAGCCAACAACGTTGTGGCGATCGCCGGTATCGACACCCGCCGCCTGACCCGCATCCTGCGTGAAAAAGGCGCACAGAACGGCTGCATCATGGCCGGCGACAACATCTCCGAAGAAGCGGCCATCGCCGCGGCGCAAGGCTTCCCGGGCCTGAAGGGCATGGACCTGGCGAAAGTCGTCAGCACCAAGACCCAATACGAATGGCGCTCCACTGTCTGGGATCTGAAAACCGACAGCCACGCGACCATCGAAGCCTCCGAGCTGCCTTACCACGTGGTTGCCTATGACTACGGCGTCAAGGTCAACATCCTGCGCATGCTGGTCGAGCGCGGCTGCCGCGTCACTGTTGTTCCAGCGCAAACTCCGGCTGCCGACGTACTGGCTCTGAAACCGGACGGCGTGTTCCTGTCCAACGGCCCTGGTGATCCGGAGCCTTGCGACTACGCGATCAAGGCGATCAAGGAAGTACTGGAAACCGAAATTCCGGTCTTCGGCATCTGCCTCGGCCACCAGCTGCTGGCTCTGGCCTCCGGTGCCAAGACCCTGAAAATGGGCCACGGCCACCACGGTGCCAACCACCCGGTGCAGGATCTGGACACGGGCGTCGTGATGATCACCAGCCAGAACCACGGCTTCGCGGTTGACGAAGAAACCCTGCCAGCCAACGTCCGCGCGATCCACAAATCGCTGTTCGACGGCACCCTGCAAGGTATCGAGCGCACCGACAAGAGCGCGTTCAGCTTCCAGGGTCACCCTGAAGCGAGCCCGGGCCCGAACGATGTGGCCCCTCTGTTTGACCGCTTCATCAACGAGATGGCCAAGCGACGCTAAGCGCTCGCCTTGAGACTGTAGCGAGAAGCCCCTCGAGGGCGGCCCCGGAACCGGCGGCCCCCTCGGGACTTCAGAAATCGATCAAGACGGCTTGCCGACTGACCTGCGGATTTGAGTGACAAACCCATGCCAAAACGTACAGACATTAAAAGCATCCTGATTCTCGGCGCTGGCCCGATCGTTATCGGCCAGGCCTGCGAATTCGACTACTCCGGCGCCCAGGCCTGTAAAGCCCTGCGCGAAGAGGGTTACCGCGTCATCCTGGTGAACTCCAACCCGGCCACCATCATGACCGACCCGGACATGGCCGACGCGACCTACATCGAGCCGATCAAGTGGCAGACCGTTGCCAAGATCATCGAGAAAGAGCGTCCGGATGCCGTGCTGCCAACCATGGGCGGCCAGACTGCTCTGAACTGCGCTCTGGACCTGGAGCGCGAAGGTGTTCTGGAGAAGTTCGGCGTAGAGATGATCGGTGCCAACGCCGACACCATCGACAAGGCTGAAGACCGTTCGCGTTTCGACAAGGCGATGAAAGCCATCGGCCTGGAATGCCCGCGTTCCGGTATCGCCCACAGCATGGAAGAAGCCAACGCGGTGCTCGAACGCTTGGGCTTCCCGTGCATCATCCGTCCGTCCTTCACCATGGGCGGCACCGGTGGCGGTATCGCTTACAACCGTGAAGAGTTCGAAGAAATCTGCGCCCGTGGTCTGGACCTGTCGCCAACCAAGGAACTGCTGATCGACGAATCGCTGATCGGCTGGAAAGAATATGAAATGGAAGTTGTCCGCGACAAAAAGGACAACTGCATCATCGTCTGCTCGATCGAAAACTTCGACCCGATGGGCGTGCACACCGGTGACTCGATCACCGTTGCCCCGGCTCAGACCCTGACTGACAAGGAATACCAGATCCTGCGCAACGCCTCGCTGGCGGTACTGCGCGAGATCGGCGTCGAGACCGGCGGTTCCAACGTTCAGTTCGGTATCTGCCCGGACACCGGCCGTATGGTCGTGATCGAGATGAACCCGCGTGTATCCCGCTCGTCGGCTCTGGCCTCGAAAGCCACCGGTTTCCCGATCGCCAAGATCGCGGCCAAGCTGGCCGTCGGTTACACCCTCGACGAACTGCAGAACGACATCACCGGCGGCCGTACCCCGGCGTCCTTCGAGCCGTCCATCGACTACGTCGTGACCAAGCTGCCGCGCTTCGCCTTCGAGAAGTTCGCCAACGCTGACGCGCGCCTGACCACCCAGATGAAGTCGGTCGGTGAAGTCATGGCCATCGGCCGTACCTTCCAGGAATCCCTGCAGAAAGCCCTGCGCGGTCTGGAAGTGGGCGTTTGCGGTCTGGACGAGAAAGTCGACCTGAGCAACCCGGAAAGCATGAGCGTGCTCAAGCGCGAACTGACCGTGCCGGGCGCCGAGCGTATCTGGTACGTGGCGGACGCCTTCCGCGCCGGCATGACCGTCGAAGAAATCTTCGGCATGAACATGATCGATCCGTGGTTCCTGGTGCAGATCGAAGACCTGATCAAGGACGAAGAGAAGGTCAAGACCCTCGGTTTGTCCGCTATCGACCGCGATCTGATGTACAAGCTCAAGCGCAAAGGTTTCTCCGACCAGCGTCTGGCCAAGCTGCTGGGCGTCACCGAGAAAAACCTGCGCACTCACCGCCACAAGCTGGAAGTGTTCCCGGTCTACAAGCGCGTGGACACCTGCGCGGCCGAGTTCGCCACCGACACCGCCTATCTGTACTCGACCTACGAGGAAGAGTGCGAAGCTGCGCCGTCCGGTCGCGACAAAATCATCATCCTCGGCGGTGGCCCGAACCGTATCGGTCAGGGCATCGAGTTCGACTACTGCTGCGTTCACGCGGCACTGGCGCTGCGCGATGACGGTTACGAGACCATCATGGTCAACTGCAACCCGGAAACCGTTTCCACTGACTACGACACTTCCGACCGTCTGTACTTCGAGCCGGTGACCCTGGAAGACGTGCTGGAAATCTGCCGCGTCGAGAAGCCGAAAGGCGTGATTGTCCAGTACGGCGGCCAGACGCCTCTGAAGCTGGCTCGCGCCCTGGAAGCTGCTGGCGTGCCGATTATCGGCACCAGCCCTGACGCCATCGACCGTGCCGAAGACCGTGAGCGCTTCCAGCAAATGGTCGAGCGCCTGAACCTGCGTCAGCCGCCAAACGCCACCGTGCGCAGCGAAGACGAAGCTGTTCGCGCTGCCGCGAAGATCGGTTACCCGCTGGTGGTGCGTCCGTCCTATGTACTGGGCGGCCGGGCGATGGAAATCGTTTACAAGGAAGAAGAACTCAAGCGTTACCTGCGTGACGCGGTGCAAGTGTCGAACGACAGCCCGGTGCTGCTCGACCACTTCCTCAACTGCGCCATCGAGATGGACGTGGATGCGGTCTGCGACGGCAAGGACGTAGTGATCGGCGCGATCATGCAGCACATCGAACAGGCGGGCGTTCACTCCGGTGACTCCGCGTGCTCGTTGCCGCCGTACTCGCTGCCGGCGCACATCCAGGACGAGATGCGCGAACAGGTCAAGAAAATGGCCCTGGAACTGGGCGTGGTCGGCCTGATGAACGTTCAGTTGGCGCTGCAAGGCGAAGACATCTACGTCATCGAAGTCAACCCGCGTGCTTCCCGTACCGTACCGTTCGTGTCGAAGTGCATCGGTGTTTCCCTGGCGATGATCGCGGCCCGCGTCATGGCCGGTAAAACCCTGAAGGAAATCGGCTTCACCAAGGAAATCATCCCGAACTTCTACAGCGTGAAAGAGGCGGTGTTCCCGTTCGCCAAGTTCCCAGGTGTTGACCCGATTCTCGGCCCAGAGATGAAGTCCACCGGTGAAGTGATGGGCGTCGGCGACACCTTCGGCGAAGCCTTTGCCAAAGCCCAGATGGGCGCCAGCGAAGTGCTGCCGACCGGCGGTACCGCATTCATCAGCGTGCGCGACGATGACAAGCCACTGGTTGCAGGCGTGGCCCGTGATCTGATCAACTTGGGCTTCGAAGTCGTCGCCACTGCCGGCACTGCCAAGCTGATCGAAGCCGCAGGTCTGAAAGTGCGTCGCGTGAACAAGGTGACCGAGGGTCGTCCGCACGTGGTCGACATGATCAAGAATGACGAAGTCACCCTGATCATCAACACCACCGAGGGTCGCCAGTCGATCGCCGATTCCTATTCCATTCGCCGTAACGCCTTGCAGCACAAGATTTACTGCACCACCACCATTGCTGCTGGCGAAGCTATCTGTGAAGCGCTGAAGTTCGGTCCCGAGAAGACCGTGCGCCGCTTGCAGGATCTACACGCAGGATTGAAGGCATGAATAAATACCCAATGACCGTCCAGGGCTCCAAGGCCCTGGAAGAAGAGCATGCTCACTTGACCAAGGTCGTTCGTCCGAAGCTCAGCCAGGACATCGGTACGGCCCGCGAGTTGGGTGACTTGAAAGAAAACGCTGAATACCATGCCGCGCGCGAACAGCAAGGCATGGTCGAGGCGCGGATCCGTGACATCGAAGGTCGCCTGCAGAACGCGGTGATCATCGATGTGACGACCATTCCGCACACCGGCAAAGTGATTTTCGGCACCACCGTCGAAATCGCCAACGTCGAGACTGATGAAAGCGTCACTTACCAGATCGTGGGTGAGGATGAGGCGGACATCAAACTCGGCAAGATTTCGGTTGGCTCGCCGATCGCTCGCGCCTTGATTGCCAAGGAAGAGGGCGATACGGTCGTCGTGAAAACGCCAGGTGGCGATATCGAGTACGAGATTGTCGAAGTCCGTCACATCTGAGGGTGGGCGCCCGCTGCATGCGGGCGCGATGCTCTGGCAACTGGCCCAGATGTTGTGGGTCGGTGGCCTGTGGTTGGTACATCTCGGTCTGCGGCCGGTGCTGGGTCGGATTGGCCTGGCTCCGCTGCTGATCGACGAAGTTGCAAGTACGTTTGAAGTGGCGGTAGTGGGTTTTGCCGTCGCGTGTGTGATATTTCAGGCTTTGGTGCTGGTACAGGCCGAGGGCCTTGCCAGTCTATGGCGGGATTTTCGCGGGCAGGTGTTGCTGATGGCGTTGTATGCGTGTGCGATGTTTGTCGCAGTGCGTGTCGGCTGGCCGGATGCGCAGCGCTGGCAGGTGTTCAGCTTTCTTGTGTTGGGTTTTTCCGGGTTGGTGCTGGTATTGCAGCCGGTGCCGGGATGGAGTGGCAGGGTGCGCGAAGCACACCCTTGACCCTTGCCATCACTTGAAGCGATGGACGTTCGACAGCTGCTTGTTGACGCTGAAGTTCTTGCGGTAAATCAGTGCCATCTTGCCGATGACTTGCACCAGATCGGCCTTGCCGGTCTTGCACAGCTCTGCAACGGACGCCAGGCGCGCCTCGCGATCGAGGATGTTGAGCTTGATCTTGATCAGCTCGTGATCTGCCAATGCGCGTTCGAGTTCGGCTAGAACACCCTCAGTCAAACCGTTGTCAGCCACAGTCAGAACTGGTTTCAGGTGGTGGCCAATGGATTTGTACTGTTTCTTCTGCTCTGGAGTGAGCGGCATAATCTGACCCTTTCGTCTGGATTCTGTAAAATGGCGGCCATTTTACCCGAGGGCTCGTGGATCCGCCCAATTAATCACGACCCTAATCAACGAGGTGCCCAATGGCGCGTTCCAAGACAAGCCTTGGTTGGCTGAAAAGACATGTCAATGATCCCTATGTGAAGCAAGCGCAGAAGGATGGCTACCGCTCGCGTGCGAGTTACAAGCTTCTGGAGATCCAAGAGAAATACAAACTGATCCGTCCGGGCATGAACGTCGTCGACCTCGGCGCGGCACCTGGCGGCTGGTCGCAGGTCACCAGCCGGCTGATCGGTGGTCAGGGGCGATTGATCGCCTCGGACATCCTGGAAATGGACAGTATTCCGGACGTGACTTTCATTCAGGGTGACTTCACCGAGGATGCAGTGCTCGCTCAGATCCTTGAGGCTGTGGGTAATTCGCAGGTGGACCTTGTGATTTCCGATATGGCCCCCAATATGAGTGGTACGCCTGAAGTGGATATGCCAAAAGCCATGTTCCTTTGCGAGCTGGCGCTTGATCTGGCGGAGCGGATACTCAAGCCGGGTGGCAATTTTGTGATCAAGATTTTTCAGGGCGAAGGGTTCGATGTTTACCTGAAGGATGCTCGAAAGAAGTTCGACAAGATCCAGATGATCAAGCCGGACTCCTCTCGTGGCAGCTCTCGCGAGCAGTACATGCTGGCTTGGGGCTATCGCGGTCGTAGCGAGTAAAACGAGGTTTTTTGGCGGGGTGATAGGTTTTTCGTATTTCGCCCCGCGCGCATAAGCGAATATTGTGTAGAAAGTGTTTCACAAAGGGTTACAGACGGCGCCTGCCAGAGCTGTAGGTAATGTAGTAAGTTAGGCCGGTGAATATCATGCGAAGCGCGCGCCAGTAGCGGAGCTTGCTTCAGAGGGTAGTTAATTGAACGATATGGCAAAGAATCTGATCCTGTGGTTGATCATCGCGGCTGTCCTGGTGACGGTGATGAACAACTTCTCCAGCCCTAACGAGCCGCAGACCCTCAACTATTCCGACTTCATCCAGCAGGTCAAGGATGGCAAGGTCGAGCGCGTGGCCGTCGACGGCTACGTGATTACCGGCAAACGCAACGATGGCGACAGCTTCAAGACCATTCGTCCGGCAATCCAGGACAATGGCCTGATCGGCGATCTGGTCGACAACCACGTTGTAGTCGAAGGCAAGCAGCCTGAGCAGCAAAGCATCTGGACCCAGCTTCTGGTGGCCAGCTTCCCGATCCTGGTGATCATCGCGGTGTTCATGTTCTTCATGCGCCAGATGCAGGGCGGTGCGGGCGGCAAGGGCGGGCCGATGAGCTTTGGCAAGAGCAAGGCGCGTCTGCTGTCCGAAGATCAGGTGAAAACCACCCTGGCTGACGTTGCCGGTTGCGACGAAGCCAAGGAAGAAGTGGGCGAACTGGTCGAGTTCCTCCGTGATCCGGGCAAGTTCCAGCGCCTGGGCGGCCGCATTCCTCGCGGCGTGCTGATGGTCGGCCCTCCGGGTACCGGTAAAACCTTGCTGGCCAAGGCGATTGCCGGCGAAGCCAAAGTGCCGTTCTTCACCATTTCCGGTTCCGACTTCGTCGAAATGTTCGTAGGTGTCGGTGCCAGCCGCGTTCGTGACATGTTCGAACAGGCCAAGAAACACGCTCCGTGCATTATATTCATCGACGAGATCGACGCCGTTGGTCGCCATCGTGGTGCGGGCATGGGTGGCGGTCACGACGAGCGCGAACAGACGCTCAACCAGTTGCTGGTCGAGATGGACGGTTTCGAAATGAATGACGGCATCATCGTCATCGCTGCGACCAACCGTCCTGACGTGCTGGACCCTGCGTTGCTGCGACCTGGTCGTTTCGACCGTCAGGTGGTGGTTGGTTTGCCGGACATCCGTGGTCGCGAGCAGATCCTCAAGGTTCACATGCGTAAAGTGCCAATGGGTGACGACGTTGCTCCGGCCGTTATCGCACGTGGTACTCCGGGGTTCTCCGGTGCCGATCTGGCGAACCTGGTCAACGAGGCTTCGCTGTTCGCCGCCCGTGCCGGCAAGCGCATCGTCGAAATGAAAGAGTTCGAACTGGCCAAAGACAAGATCATGATGGGCGCCGAGCGCAAATCCATGGTCATGTCCGAGAAGGAAAAGCAGAACACCGCTTATCACGAAGCAGGCCACGCCATTGTTGGTCGCGTCGTGCCCGAGCATGATCCGGTCTACAAAGTGTCGATCATCCCGCGCGGTCGTGCGCTGGGTGTGACCATGTTCCTGCCGGAAGAGGATCGCTACAGTCTGTCCAAGCGTGCGCTGATCAGTCAGATCTGCTCGCTGTACGGCGGCCGTATTGCTGAAGAGATGACTTTGGGCTTCGACGGTGTGACCACAGGTGCTTCCAACGACATCATGCGCGCGAGTCAGATTGCGCGGAACATGGTGACCAAGTGGGGCCTGTCGGAAAAACTCGGTCCGTTGATGTACGCGGAAGAGGAAGGTGAAGTATTCCTCGGTCGCGGTGGTGGCGGTCAGAATGCGAGCTTCTCCGGTGAGACAGCGAAGCTGATCGACTCCGAAGTGCGCAGCATCATCGATCAGTGCTATGGCACCGCCAAGCAGATCCTTACGGACAATCGCGACAAGCTCGATGCCATGGCGGATGCCCTGATGAAGTACGAGACGATCGATGCCGAACAGATCGACGACATCATGGCCGGTCGTACACCTCGCGAGCCTCGCGACTGGTCGGGCGGTACCGGTACTGGTACGCCTCCTGTCATTCAGGGCGAGCGTCCGGAAACACCGATTGGCGGTCCGGCTGCCGACGTTTAAGGTTTGAAATGACTTCTGTACAGTCCCTGACCCGGTTGCCTTGCGGCAACCGGGTTCTTGATTTGGCCCGGACGCATGTCATGGGCATTCTCAATGTCACTCCCGATTCATTTTCCGACGGTGGCCGATACAGCCAGCTCGATGCGGCCTTGCGTCATGCCGAAACCATGGTTGCGGCGGGTGCAACGCTGATCGATGTGGGTGGGGAGTCAACCCGGCCCGGCGCGCGGGCGGTTTCTCCATTGGAGGAGCTGGAACGTGTCGCTCCTGTCGTTGAGCTGATCAACCGCGAGCTGGATGTGGTCATATCGGTCGATACGTCCACTCCGGCGGTCATGCGCGAAACAGCGCGGTTGGGTGCCGGTTTGATCAACGACGTTCGTTCGCTACGGCGGGATGGCGCGTTGGATGCTGCTGCTGCCACCGGGTTGCCTGTATGTCTCATGCATATGCTCGGCGAGCCTGGCGACATGCAGGATGATCCGCGTTATCAGGATGTCACCCGGGAGGTGGGCGAATTTCTCGCCGAGCGCATGGCTCAGTGTGAGGTGGCAGGTATTCCGGCCGAGCGGATCATTCTTGATCCGGGCTTCGGCTTCGCCAAAACCCTGCAGCACAATCTAAGCTTGTTCAAGCATATGGAAGCCCTGCATGCGCTGGGGCGGCCACTGTTGGTGGGCGTTTCGCGCAAAAGCATGATCGGTCACGCATTGAATCGCCCGGTGGGCGAGCGTCTATACGGTGGTTTGGCACTGGCTGCACTGGCGTCGGTGAAGGGTGCGCGTATATTGCGCGTCCATGATGTGGCGGAAACGGTGGACGTGGTGCGAATGCTCGCAGCCGTGGAATCAGCCGAATAAGAATGATGGAGCACTTATGAGCAAGAAATATTTTGGTACTGACGGCATTCGTGGTCGTGTCGGGGAATATCCGATTACTCCTGACTTCATGCTCAAGCTCGGCTGGGCTGCCGGCATGGCCTTTCGCAAGATGGGCGCCTGCAAGGTGCTGGTCGGCAAGGACACGCGGATTTCCGGCTACATGTTCGAGTCGGCCCTTGAGGCCGGCCTGACTTCCGCAGGTGCTGATGTGATGCTGCTCGGTCCGATGCCGACTCCGGCCATCGCCTATTTGTCGCGTACATTCCAGGCCGAGGCCGGAATCGTGATCAGCGCATCGCACAATCCGCATGACGACAACGGCATCAAGTTTTTCTCCGGCAGAGGTACCAAGCTGCCTGATGAGCTGGAGCTGATGATCGAAGAGCTGCTCGACACGCCGATGACGGTCGTTGAGTCGAGCAAGATCGGCAAGGTTTCGCGAATCAATGATGCGTCCGGTCGCTATATCGAGTTCTGCAAGAGTTCTGTACCGACGGGTACCAGTTTTTCTGGCCTGAAAATTGTCATCGACTGCGCACACGGAGCAACCTACAAGGTCGCACCGAGCGTTTTCCGTGAGCTGGGTGCCGAAGTCGTGGTGCTGTCCGCGCAGCCCAATGGTCTGAATATCAACGACAACTGTGGCTCCACTCACATGGGGCAGTTGCAGGCGGCGGTGCTGTCGGAGCACGCTGACCTCGGGATCGCATTCGACGGCGATGGCGACCGGGTGTTGATGGTTGATCACACGGGTGCGATTGTTGATGGCGATGAGCTGATCTTCATTATTGCGCGCGATCTGCATGAGCGAGGCAAGTTGCAGGGGGGGGTGGTCGGTACGCTGATGAGCAATCTGGGTCTGGAGCTGGCTCTGGCGGATCTGGGTATTCCTTTTGTGCGTGCAAATGTCGGCGACCGCTATGTGATTGCCGAATTGCTGGAGCGTGATTGGCTGGTCGGGGGCGAGAACTCCGGACATGTCGTCTGCTTCAATCACACGACGACTGGCGATGCGATCATCGCGGCGTTGCAGGTGTTGATGGCGTTGAAAGCCCGTAACGAAGGTTTGGCGCAAACGCGCCAGGCCCTGCGCAAGTGTCCTCAGGTGCTGATCAATGTACGTTTCGGCGGTGGCGACAGCCCGCTTGATCATCCGGCTGTCAAGGAAGCCAGCAAGCGTGTGACCGAGGCGATGGCGGGTCGTGGCCGTGTGCTTTTGCGCAAGTCCGGGACAGAGCCTCTGGTGCGTGTGATGGTCGAAGGTGAGGACGAAACCCAGGTTCGTGGCTATGCCGAAGAACTGGCAAAACTGGTAACTGAAGTTTCTGCCTGATTCGGCTTGCCAGCCATGATTGTGTTGGGTAACATCTGCGCCCACTTTGACCGACGAGGTACAGCATGCGTCGCCCTATGGTAGCTGGTAACTGGAAGATGCACGGTACCCGCGCCAGCGTCGCTGAGCTGATCAACGGCCTTCGTCATCTGGCCTTGCCAAGCGGTGTTGATGTCGCGGTATTCCCGCCTTGCTTGTATATCAATCAAGTGATTGATGGCTTGAAAGGCAAATCGATTTCGGTCGGTGCGCAGAACTCTGCGGTGGAATCCATGCAAGGTGCGTTGACGGGCGAGATTGCGCCGAGTCAGTTGGTGGATGCAGGTTGTTCCCTGGTGCTTGTCGGGCACTCCGAACGCCGTCAGATCATGGGCGAGCGAGACGGAATGCTGAATCGCAAGTTCGCAGCGGCACAGGCATGTGGCTTGATTCCGGTGTTGTGCGTAGGGGAGACCCTGGAGCAGCGTGAAGCCGGAAAAACTCTTGAGGTTGTCGGGCGTCAGCTGGGCAGTATCATCGAGGAGCTGGGTGTCGGTGCTTTTGCCAACGCAGTGATCGCTTACGAGCCGGTCTGGGCGATTGGTACTGGACTGACTGCAACGCCGCAACAGGCTCAGGATGTGCATAAAGCCATTCGCGAGCAGTTGGCGGCAGAGAATTCTGAAGTGGCACGAGGTGTGCGGCTTCTATACGGCGGCAGCGTGAAGGCGGCCAATGCGGTCGAACTGTTCGGCATGCCGGATATCGATGGGGGGCTCATTGGTGGAGCTTCCCTGAATGCAGATGAGTTCGGTGCGATTTGTCGCGCCGCGGGAAACTGAAAAAATGCTGGAAACAGTCGTAGTCGTTTTTCATCTGCTGGGTGCATTGGGCGTAGTTGCTCTGGTTTTGCTGCAGCAGGGTAAAGGTGCGGATGCTGGCGCGTCTTTCGGAGCAGGTGCTTCAAATACTGTGTTCGGAAGCCAAGGTTCCTCTACCTTTCTTAGTAAGTTTACTGCTATACTTGCCGCCGGTTTCTTCATAACCAGCTTGGGGTTAGGATACTTTGCTAAAGAGAAGGCTCATCAGCTGACTCAAGCAGGTTTGCCAAACCCGGCAGTGTTGGAAGTTCCAAAGCAACAACCGGCTTCTGATGATGTCCCGGTGCTTCAAGAGCAAAAGTCGGCTACTCCAGCGACTGACGTACCTCCAGCTCAAGAGCAGAAGTAAGAAGAGTTTCAAACGTAGTATTGCCGAGGTGGTGGAATTGGTAGACACGCAACCTTGAGGTGGTTGTGCCCATAGGGTGTAGGGGTTCGAGTCCCCTTCTCGGTACCAATTAGTCAGGAGAGCCCGCTGTTGCGGGCTTTCTTGCAGGTGGAAGGTTACATTGACCCTATAAGGGATCGGTCGTATACTTCCGCCCCAGCTTTGTCGCGGGGTGGAGCAGTCTGGTAGCTCGTCGGGCTCATAACCCGAAGGTCGTCGGTTCAAATCCGGCCCCCGCAACCAGTTTAAGGAGCCCCTTTTAAGGGGCTTTTTGTTAGCTGGACACTTTCGACGCCGCTGTTCGACGGCGTTTCAAGGATGGGCGTTTCGCCCATTTTTTTATTTTGCATAGCATGCACATACATGCACGAGGGGGTTCAGGTGTCGAGCAAGCTAGAAGAGTTGCAGGCCTTGCTGGCCCCGGTGGTCGTGGCCCTAGGCTATGAATGCTGGGGTATTGAGTTTTCGGCTCAAGGTCGCCACTCAATGTTGCGCGTTTATATCGATAAGGAAGGCGGCGTACTGGTGGACGATTGCGCCATCGTCAGCCGTCAGATCAGCGGTGTGCTGGATGTTGAAGATCCGATCTCCGTTGAATACACCCTTGAAGTTTCCTCGCCAGGCATGGAACGCCCACTGTTCACTCTTGAGCAGTTTGCCAAATATGTCGGTGAACAAGTGAAGATCAAGCTGCGCTCGCCTTTCGAAGGTCGACGCAACTTTCAGGGCCTTCTGCGCGGTGTAGAAGAGCAGGACGTCGTGGTGCAGGTAGATGACCATGAGTTCCTGTTGCCGATCGATATGATCGACAAGGCCAACATTATTCCCAGTTTTGACTGAGACGCGGATCCCGCGGATCCAATGGCTTGCGAAAGGCGAGGCGTACGATGAGCAAAGAAGTACTGCTGGTTGTTGAGTCGGTATCCAATGAAAAGGGTGTACCGGCAAGCGTAATTTTTGAAGCGCTGGAGCTGGCTCTAGCCACTGCTACCAAAAAGCGTTTTGAAGACGAAGTTGATCTGCGTGTGGAAATCAACCGCCACACCGGTTCTTACGAAACTTTCCGTCGCTGGACGGTCGTCGAAGAGAATGATCTCGATGATCCGGCCATCGAAACCTGGCCGAGCAAGGTTGCTGAAACGCACCCTGGCGCCAAGGTTGGCGACGTCGTTGAAGAAAAGATCGAGTCCATCGAGTTCGGCCGCATCGCTGCGCAGACCGCCAAGCAGGTCATCGTGCAGAAAGTGCGCGAAGCCGAGCGCGCTCAAGTGGTTGACGCTTATCGCGAGCGCCTGGGAGAAATCATCTCCGGCACCGTGAAGAAAGTGACCCGCGACAACGTGATCGTCGACCTGGGTAATAACGCTGAAGCGTTGCTGGCCCGTGAAGACATCATCTCTCGCGAAACCTTCCGTGTTGGCGTGCGTCTGCGTGCGCTGCTCAAGGAAATCCGCACCGAGAACCGCGGCCCTCAGCTGATCCTGTCGCGTACCGCGCCGGAAATGCTGATCGAGCTGTTCCGTATCGAAGTGCCGGAAATCGCTGAAGGCCTGATCGAAGTCATGGCCGCATCCCGTGATCCGGGTTCGCGTGCCAAGATCGCTGTCCGCTCCAAGGACAAACGCATCGACCCGCAAGGCGCGTGCATCGGTATGCGCGGTTCGCGCGTCCAGGCCGTGTCGGGCGAGTTGGGTGGCGAGCGTGTCGATATCGTCCTGTGGGACGACAACCCGGCTCAGTTCGTGATCAATGCCATGTCGCCGGCAGAAGTGGCGGCCATCATCGTTGACGAAGATGCCCATGCCATGGACATCGCCGTTGGCGCAGACAATCTGGCTCAGGCCATCGGTCGTGGTGGTCAGAACGTGCGTCTGGCGAGCCAGCTGACTGGCTGGACCCTGAACGTGATGACCGAATCGGACATCCAGGCTAAGCAACAAGCGGAAACCGGCGACATCCTGCGCAACTTCATCGACGAGCTGGAAGTCGACGAAGAGCTGGCTCAGGTGCTGGTAGACGAAGGCTTCACCAGCCTGGAAGAGATTGCCTACGTACCGTTGGAAGAAATGCTCAACATCGACGGCTTTGACGAAGACATCGTCAACGAGCTTCGCGCTCGTGCCAAGGATCGCTTGTTGACCAAAGCCATCGCTACTGAGGAAAAGCTGGCAGACGCCCATCCGGCCGAAGACCTGCTCTCGCTTGAGGGTATGGACAAGGATTTGGCGATGGAACTGGCGGTGCGCGGCGTAATTACCCGCGAAGACCTGGCCGAGCAGTCTATTGACGACCTGCTCGACATCGACGGCATTGACGATGATCGTGCCGGCAAGTTGATCATGGCCGCCCGAGCCCACTGGTTCGAGTAATTAGGCGCGGCCTGAGGAGAGAAGTGCATGACGCAAGTCACGGTGAAACAACTGGCCGATGAGGTCAAAACACCGGTAGAGCGCCTGTTGCAGCAGATGCGTGAGGCAGGTCTGCCGCACACCGCCGCCGAAGAAAATGTGACTGACAGTGAGAAGCAATCCCTGCTGACCCACTTGAAAAGCAGCCACAAGGCGAAAGTGGAAGAACCACGCAAGATCACGCTGCAGCGTAAAACCACCAGCACCCTGCGTGTGGCTGGCAGCAAAAGCATCAGCGTTGAAGTCCGCAAGAAGAAAGTTTTCGTACAGCGTAGCCCGGAAGAAATCGAAGCCGAGCGCAAGCGTGAACTGGATGAACGTCGCGCAGTAGAAAATGCTGCCCGTCAGAAGGCTGAAGAAGAAGCCCGCGTTCGCGCCGAAGAAGAAGCGCGTCGCCAGCCTGCTGCGCCGTCCGCTCCTTCCGAAGCCGTCGCTGCACCTGCGCCAGTGGCCGAACCAGTGCGCGAAGCCGCGCCGGTTGTGGCTGCTGCCCCAGCTGCCGACACTCGCAAGCGTGACGAACAGCGCCGTCCGGACAAACCACGTGCCGACGACAACAACCGTCGTGGCGGTGGTGATGGCGAGCGCAAAAACGCTCCGCATCGCGCATCGGTCAAGGAAAAGGCTCCGGCTCCACGTGTGGCGCCACGCACTACCGATGAAGAAAGCGATGGCTTCCGTCGCGGCGGTCGCGGCAAGGCCAAGCTGAAGAAACGCAACGCCCACGGTTTCCAGAGCCCTACCGGTCCTGTCGTGCGTGAAGTGAAGATCGGCGAAACCATCACTGTTGGCGATCTCGCTCAGCAGATGTCGGTTAAAGCTGCCGAAATCATCAAGTTCATGTTCAAACTGGGTACTCCAGCGACCATCAACCAGGTGCTTGATCAGGAAACTGCTCAACTGGTAGCCGAAGAACTGGGCCACAAAGTGACCCTGGTCAGCGACACCGCTCTGGAAGATTCCTTGGCCGAGTCCCTGAAGTTCGAAGGTGAAGCAGTTCCTCGTGCGCCGGTTGTGACCGTAATGGGTCACGTTGACCACGGTAAGACCTCGCTGCTCGACTACATCCGTCGTGCCAAGGTAGCTGCTGGCGAAGCCGGCGGTATCACCCAGCACATCGGTGCATACCACGTTGAAACCGAACGCGGCATGGTCACCTTCCTCGACACCCCTGGTCACGCCGCGTTTACCGCCATGCGTGCCCGTGGTGCCAAGGCGACGGACATCGTGATCCTGGTGGTTGCGGCGGACGACGGCGTGATGCCACAAACCATCGAAGCTGTTCAGCACGCTGTTGCTGCTGGCGTTCCGCTGGTAGTTGCGGTGAACAAGATCGACAAGCCGGGTGCAGATCTCGATCGCATCCGTAGCGAACTGTCGGCCCACGGCGTGACCTCCGAAGACTGGGGTGGCGACACTCCATTCGTTCCGGTTTCCGCGAAGATGGGTACCGGCGTCGACGAACTGCTTGAAGCTGTATTGCTGCAAGCCGAAGTTCTCGAACTGACTGCCACTCCATCGGCTCCTGGCCGTGGTGTCGTGGTTGAATCGCGTCTGGACAAGGGCCGTGGCCCGGTGGCGACTGTTCTGGTTCAGGACGGTACGCTGCGTCAAGGCGACATGGTGCTGGTCGGCTCGAACTATGGCCGCGTGCGCGCCATGCTCGACGAGAACGGCAAGCCGATCAAGGAAGCGGGCCCGGCCATTCCGGTCGAGATCCTCGGCCTGGACGGTACGCCTGACGCTGGCGACGAGATGAGCGTGGTTGCCGACGAGAAGAAAGCCCGTGAAGTGGCTCTGTTCCGTCAAGGCAAGTTCCGCGAAGTCAAACTGGCTCGCGCTCACGCCGGCAAGCTGGAAAACATCTTCGAAAGCATGGGTCAGGAAGAGAAGAAGACGCTCAACATCGTCCTCAAATCCGACGTCCGTGGTTCGCTGGAAGCCTTGCAGGGCGCTCTGAACGGCCTGGGCAACGACGAAGTGCAAGTGCGCGTGGTCGGTGGCGGCGTCGGTGGTATCACCGAATCCGATGCCAACCTGGCACTGGCTTCCAACGCTGTACTGTTCGGCTTCAACGTGCGTGCCGATGCCGGCGCACGGAAGATCGTCGAGCAGGAAGGTCTGGACATGCGTTACTACAACGTGATCTACGACATCATCGAAGACGTCAAGAAAGCCCTGACCGGCATGCTTGGCAGCGACGTTCGCGAGAACATCCTCGGTGTGGCCGAAGTCCGTGACGTGTTCCGTTCGCCTAAGTTCGGCGCCATCGCCGGCTGCATGGTGATCGAGGGTACTGTTCACCGTAACCGTCCGATCCGTGTACTGCGTGAAGACATCGTTATCTTCGAAGGCGAGCTGGAATCCCTGCGCCGCTTCAAGGATGACGCTTCCGAAGTACGTGCCGGCATGGAGTGCGGTATCGGCGTGAAGAGCTACAACGACGTCAAAGTCGGCGACAAGATCGAAGTCTTCGAGAAGGTTCAGGTTGCTCGCAGCCTCTGACTCGCGCACTTCAAGGGCCACGTCGGGCCGCCGCATGCAAGTGCGCGGCACGGCGTCAGGACTCTAAACGCAACGCCCGGTCTGGCTTTTGTCAGGCCGGGCGTTTGCCGCTTTCAGACCTTGCGGGTTTCACCGCGGGGCAGTAACAGGTAACAAATCATGGCAAAAGAATACAGCCGTACCCAACGTATCGGCGATCAGATGCAGCGTGAGCTGGCCCAACTGATCCGTCGTGAAGTCAAAGACCCGCGCGTCGGTCTGGTCACCATTACCGCTGTGGAAGTCAGCCGTGACGTCGGTCACGCGAAGATCTTCATCACCGTGATGGGGCAGGATAACGCTGAAGACATCGCGCAAAGCATCAAGGTGCTCAACGCTGCTGCCGGTTTCCTGCGCATGCAGCTGGCCCGCGAAATGAAGCTGCGCAGCGTGCCGCAATTGCACTTCCACTACGACGAAAGCGTCGTGCGGGGTGCGCACCTGTCGGCCCTGATCGAGCGCGCCGTGGCTGAGGACAATCAGCACGTGGCTGCGGCAGAACCCGAAGACACCAAGGAGTAACTCGGTGGCTCAGGTCAAACGTATCCGTCGTAACGTCAGCGGCATCATCCTGCTCGACAAGCCGCTGGGGTTCACCTCCAACGCCGCGTTGCAGAAGGTCCGCTGGTTGCTCAACGCCGAGAAGGCCGGTCACACCGGCAGTCTCGATCCCCTGGCCACCGGCGTTCTGCCGCTGTGCTTTGGCGAGGCGACCAAGTTCTCGCAGTATCTGCTCGATTCCGACAAGGGTTACGAAACCCTGGCGCAACTGGGCAAGACCACCACCACGGCGGACGCCGAAGGTGAGGTTTTGCAGGAGCGTCCGGTGACCGTTGGTCAGGCCGACATTGAAGCGGTTCTGCCGAAATTTCGTGGGCAAATCAGTCAGATACCGCCGATGTACTCCGCTCTCAAGCGTGATGGCCAGCCGCTGTACAAGTTGGCCCGTGCAGGCGAAGTAGTGGAGCGCGAACCGCGTTCTGTTACTATTGCGCGCTTGGAATTGCTGGCCTTCGAAGGCGATACTGCGCGTCTTGCAGTAGATTGCAGCAAGGGCACCTATATTCGCACCCTGGTGGAGGATATCGGTGAGCAACTCGGTTGTGGTGCGTACGTCGCTGAACTGCGTCGTACCCAGGCCGGGCCTTTCACCCTGGCGCAGACCGTGACCCTCGAAGAGCTGGAAGCGGTACATGCCGAAGGCGGCAACGAAGCGGTCGACCGCTTCCTGATGCCATCGGACAGCGGCCTGCAGGATTGGCCGTTGCTGCAGTTCTCGGAAGCGAGCGCGTTCTACTGGCTCAACGGCCAGCCGGTACGTGCCCCGGATGCTCCGAAGTTCGGCATGGTGCGGGTACAGGATCACAACGGTCGCTTCATCGGTATCGGTGAAGTGAGCGAAGACGGGCGCATCGCGCCGCGTCGACTGATTCGGTCAGAATGACCGGAAACCGGTCTGTGTAACAGCAGGCCGGCGAGTGTGGCTGTCAACAGGCACGGTCACTACTCATTTATAGATACAGGGATTTGTCCCTGGCCTGTTGAAACTGTTTTTGAAACGGTTTCCTGATAAAAGGATTGCCTCATGGCTCTCGACGTTCAAGAAAAAGCTCAAATCGTTGCCGACTACCAGCAAGCTGTTGGTGACACTGGTTCGCCAGAAGTGCAAGTTGCACTGCTGACCGCCAACATCAACAAACTGCAAGGTCACTTCAAGGCCAACGGTAAAGACCACCACTCCCGTCGTGGTCTGATCCGCATGGTTAACCAGCGTCGCAAGCTGCTGGACTACCTGAAAGGCAAGGACGTGAGCCGTTACAGCGCTCTGATCGCTCGCCTGGGTCTGCGTCGCTAATCAGCGATTGCGCTATGAGGTTGGTTGTCTGTCAGATGTCAGCGGGTTTCCGCCGGCGTCCGGCAGGCTCCCAGCCTCAAGTTTTATCTGGATACACGTTTTACCCTGGACAGGCGTCGGGCCGATTCCCGGCATTGCCCAAGAATTTCGCAAGAAACCAGTTCCCCCAAGAGCCACAAAGAAGGTAGGACACCGTGAACCCGGTAATCAAAAAATTCCAGTTCGGTCAGTCGACCGTTACCCTCGAGACTGGCCGTATCGCCCGTCAGGCCTCCGGCGCAGTATTGGTCACCGTTGACGACGACGTCAGCGTATTGGTGACCGTAGTCGGTGCCAAGCAAGCCGATCCGGGCAAGGGCTTCTTCCCTCTGTCCGTTCACTACCAGGAAAAGACTTACGCTGCCGGTAAGATCCCTGGCGGTTTCTTCAAGCGTGAAGGCCGTCCTTCCGAGAAGGAAACCCTGACTTCCCGACTGATCGATCGTCCGATCCGTCCGCTGTTCCCGGAAGGTTTCATGAACGAAGTGCAGGTTGTCTGCACCGTCGTTTCCACCAGCAAAAAGACCGATCCGGACATCGCTGCGATGATCGGTACCTCGGCAGCCCTGGCGATCTCCGGTATTCCGTTCGACGGCCCGATCGGCGCCGCTCGCGTGGCTTTCCACGAAAGCACCGGCTACCTGCTGAACCCGACCTACGAGCAGCAAGCTGCCTCGAGCCTGGACATGGTTGTTGCCGGTACTTCGGACGCCGTGCTGATGGTTGAATCGGAAGCCAAAGAGCTGACCGAAGACCAGATGCTGGGCGCGGTACTGTTTGCTCACGACGAGTTCCAGGTCGTAATCAACGCGGTTAAAGAACTGGCTGCCGAAGCTGCCAAGCCAACCTGGACCTGGGCACCTGCTCCAGAAGCCACCGAGCTGCTGGCTGCTATCCGTTCCGAGTTCGGCGAAGCGATCTCCCAGGCTTACACTATCACCATCAAGGCCGACCGTTATGCGCGTCTGGGCGAGCTGCGTGACCAGGTTGTTGCCAAGCTGTCCGGTGAAGAAGGCCAACCTTCGGCTGCCGACGTCAAAGCCGCTTTCGGCGAAATCGAATACCGCACCGTTCGCGAAAACATCGTTAACGGCAAGCCACGTATCGACGGTCGCGACACCCGCACCGTACGTCCGCTGAACATCGAAGTCGGCGTTCTGCCGAAGACCCACGGTTCGGCACTGTTCACCCGTGGCGAAACCCAGGCTCTGGTAGTCGCGACGCTGGGCACCGCCCGTGACGCACAACTGCTGGACACCCTGGAAGGCGAGAAAAAAGACCCGTTCATGCTGCACTACAACTTCCCTCCGTTCTCGGTGGGCGAGTGTGGTCGCATGGGTGGCGCCGGTCGTCGTGAAATCGGTCACGGCCGTCTGGCCCGTCGTTCGGTTTCGGCCATGCTGCCAGCCGCTGACGTGTTCCCGTACACCATCCGTGTGGTATCGGAAATCACCGAGTCCAACGGTTCGAGCTCGATGGCTTCCGTTTGCGGCGCTTCCCTGGCCCTGATGGACGCTGGTGTTCCGATGAAGGCGCCGGTTGCCGGTATCGCCATGGGTCTGGTTAAAGAAGGCGAGAAATTCGCTGTTCTGACCGACATCCTGGGTGACGAAGACCACCTGGGCGACATGGACTTCAAAGTTGCCGGTACCGCCAAAGGTGTGACCGCGCTGCAGATGGACATCAAGATCAAGGGCATCACCGAAGAGATCATGGAAATCGCTCTGGGCCAAGCCCTGGAAGCGCGCCTGAACATCCTCGGTCAGATGAACCAGATCATCGGCCAGTCGCGTACCGAACTGTCGGCCAACGCTCCGACCATGATCGCGATGAAGATCGACACCGACAAGATCCGTGACGTTATCGGTAAAGGTGGCGCGACCATCCGTGCGATCTGCGAAGAGACCAAGGCTTCGATCGACATCGAAGACGACGGCTCGATCAAGATCTTCGGCGAAACCAAGGAAGCGGCTGAAGCAGCACGTCAGCGCGTTCTGGGGATCACCGCAGAGGCCGAGATCGGCAAGATCTACGTCGGCAAGGTTGAGCGCATCGTCGACTTCGGCGCATTCGTCAACATCCTGCCGGGCAAGGACGGTCTGGTTCACATCTCGATGCTGAGCGACGCTCGCGTAGAGAAAGTGACCGACATCCTGAAAGAAGGCCAGGAAGTGGAAGTGCTGGTACTGGACGTGGACAACCGCGGCCGTATCAAGCTGTCCATCAAAGACGTGGCAGCTGCCAAGGCTTCGGGCGTTTAATCACCCCCGCAGTCCTAGCGCAATGAAAATGCCCCGCCGTGAAAACGGCGGGGCATTTTTTTGTCCGTGAAATATCGAGTCATTCGACGAAGTTGCCGACCTGCAAGACCAGTGCTAGGTTTAGCCCACCGCCCGTGTAGCTCAGCCGGTAGAGCAGCGCACTCGTAACGCGAAGGTCGCAGGTTCGATTCCTGTCTCGGGCACCACCTCTCCCCAATCCTTTTGAACCGGCATTTATGTTCCACAGGTCAACTTTTTGTGGGAGAGATGTAAAGAGCCGTGTAATTCGTCATGCAAACGTCCTATATTCGGTGCCTGCATGAGCATCGCTTAGCAGTTTTCAGATGATCCCGAATGGTTCCGAAGGCCGGACAGTCCGCGTCAGAGAGATCCTTGATGATCCACATCCATCTTCCATTCTTATGATCAGCGAGAACGCCATGACCGAGTTAACTCAAGAGCAACGCCACGAACAAGCGCTGGAAAAGTACAAGCTTGATGCGTCTGAGCTGATGGACGAGATCAAGGATCTGAGTCCCGATGAGCAGAAGGACCAGATCCAGTGGGCGTTCGAAGACGAAGCCGAAGCCCAGGGCCTGCAACCCTGGGAATTGACCCTCAAGTACACCAGCACGCCTGAGGAGTTCGAGGCCAAGCGCCTGGAACTGCACAAGGAAGCGGCTGAAGTGCTGGGTGTCGAGTGGGAAGAGTACTGCGAGATGAACAATCTCGTCGTTTGACGAGAGCTGCCAGCTACAAGCCGCAAGCTACAAGTAAAAGCACAACCGCTTTGGCTTGCAGCTTGTAGCTCGCATCTTGCCGCTGCCCTTAAATGCTCAGGCGCATCGACAG
Source organism: Pseudomonas sp. R45(2017) (assembly GCF_002112305.1). Classification (NCBI taxonomy): domain Bacteria; kingdom Pseudomonadati; phylum Pseudomonadota; class Gammaproteobacteria; order Pseudomonadales; family Pseudomonadaceae; genus Pseudomonas; species Pseudomonas sp. R45(2017). The sequence goes on from NZ_NEHH01000006.1 coordinate 106,339, forward strand.
GTCCACGGCCTTCACATCCTTGGTCATCGCGCCGATCGAGATGTAGTCCACCCCGGTCTGAGCGATCGGCAGCAGCGTGCTTTCGTTGATGCCGCCACTGGCTTCCAGTTTTGCCTTGCCGCCGTTCAGGCGCACGGCTTCGCGCATGTCATCGAGGCTCAGTTCGTCGAGCATGATGATATCGGCACCAGCGGCCAGCGCTTCTTTCAGCTCCTCCAGACTTTCCACTTCGATTTCCACCGGCTTGCCCGGGGCGATCTTGTGTGCAGCGGCAATGGCCTGCGGGATGCCACCGCTGGCGGCGATGTGGTTTTCCTTGATCAGGAACGCGTCGTACAGGCCGATGCGGTGGTTATGGCAGCCGCCGCAGGTGACCGCATATTTCTGCGCCAGACGCAGGCCCGGCAGGGTCTTGCGGGTGTCGAGCAGTTTCACCGAAGTCTCGGCAACGAAGTCCGCCAGGTACTGCGCGCGGGTCGCTACGCCCGACAGCAATTGCAGGAAGTTCAGGGCGCTGCGCTCACCGGTCAGCAGCGAACGGGCAGGGCCTTCCAGATGAAACAGCGGCTGATTCGGCGAAACCCGTTCGCCATCGCGCACCTGCCAGTGCACCGCCACCCTTGGATCGAGCTGGCGGAACACTGCATCAACCCAGGCCGTACCACTGATGACGGCGGCGTCGCGGGTGATGATGGTGGCTTTGGCCAGACGTTCGGCCGGGATCAGTTGCGCGGTGATGTCGCCGCTGCCGATGTCTTCGAGCAACGCACGGCGCACGTTGGCTTCGATTTCGGCGGTCAAATCGGCGAGACGTAGATTCGGCATAACGGGCTCCACAAACTAAGTGGCCCGATTATAGGGGCATGGCGTCGGCCAACCCAAGGCGAGAACAGCCACGCAGCGCTGCATCCGGTCGATTTTCTTTGAGCAAACCCGTTTCTGTCGTGGTCACTGCAAGGTGTCGGCGCATAGGGGAAACCCTGACGGCTCTGGCGCCGGGGACATCTTTTGCAAGATAATCCGCCTTGCATTTGACGCCATGAGTTTGACGTCGGCAAATCACCGTTTCAGGAGGCTTGGATGCACAACGACGGGAATGTAGTGCCTCTGCACAAGGCCACTACCGATCAGGCGACTCACTCGCCGCTCGCCCGCCTGCCTGTGATTCTGCTTCAGGTTCGCGACAAGGCTGCCCAGCGCCTGCGCAACGGTTTGCAGGAGCTGTTCGATAACGCCGACGACACCCTGTTCGAAATGGCCGATCGCGCGCGTAACGACGTCGAACAGAACATTTTCTTCGAAGCCATGCGCGACCTGCGCCTCAAGCGCAAGAACATCGAGCGCGGCTTTCTCGAGCAATTTTTCGAAGCCTTTGTCGGCCTCACTCAATTCGATCCCGTCCCCACCGTCCTCTCTCATGCCTTGCAGAATGAGGACACTACCGCGCGCACCGACGACATGGAGCGCAACGTCGCGGTCGAAACCATGGTCGGCCGCGTGCTGAATCGCGACGGGTTCGCCCTCGACCAACTGACCGCGCGATTCAATGCGCTGTTGGGCAAGACCCTGGACGATCAATACAACCCGCTGGGCCCGGCGATGCTTTGCGAATACTTCTTGCAGGCTGGGCGCAATCTGGGGGTGGAGATCAAGGTCAAACTGATCCTGCTCAAACTGTTCGAACGCTATGTGCTGGCCGATACCGATCAACTCTACGCCGAAGCCAATCAACTGCTGATCGCCACGGGCGTGTTGCCCGAGCTCAAGCCGGCGCCGGCCCGTCGCGCCATCGATCAGGCTGTGGCCAGCGTGCAGAGCGAATTCGAGGGCGTCGACAAAACCCAGACCGATGCGGGCGTGCAGGAGGTCTTCGCCGCGTTGCAGGAGTTGCTGCTGCACGTGCGCGGCACCGTTGCGCCGACCCTGGAGCCCAGCGCTCCCGCCCAGCCGATTTCCACCCGCGACCTGCTGCGCCTGCTCTCGCACCTGCAGCAATACGTACCGGCGCTGGCAGTGCAGGACGATTTCGATCTGCGCCATCAACTTGAACAGTTGCTGACCCGGGTCAGCGTGCGCAGCGGCAAATCACGAATCGTCGGCGGGGCGGACGAGGACGTGATCAATCTGGTGGCGATGGTCTTCGACTGCATCCTCGATGATCGCAATCTGCCGGATTCGCTCAAGGCACTGATCGCCCGGTTGCAGATCCCGATGTTGAAGGTCGCGGTGATCGACAAAAGCTTCTTCAGCCGCAGCAGCCACCCGGCGCGTCGCCTGCTCAATGAAATCGCCGAAGCGGCGATGGGCTGGGGCGAGTGTGACGGCAATGCGCGCGACAGCCTGTACCTGCGCATCGAGCAAGTGGTGCAGCGCCTGCTGACGGATTTCGACGATGACCCGGCGATTTTTTCCGAGTTGCTGGCGGACTTCCTCGCGTTCACCAGTGACGAACGCCGTCGCAGCGAATTGCTTGAACAGCGTTTACGCGATGCCGAAGAGGGCCGGGCGAAAACCGAACTGGCCCGCCAGCGTGTCGAGCAGGCGCTGAACCAGGGCCTGCTGGGCAAAGTCCTGCCACCGTCGGTGGTGACGTTCGTGCAGGAGGCCTGGAGCAAGGTTTTGCTGCTGACCTGCCTCAAGCACGGCGATCAGTCTGCCGAGTGGCAGGCCGACGTGCAGACCATGGAGCAATTGATCTGGAGCGTGCAGCGCCACGACGACGCCGAAGCCGGTCTGCGTCTGCTGGCGCTAGTGCCGGGGTTGCTCAAGTCATTGCGCGACGGCCTGAGCAGTTCGGCCTTCGATCCGTTTGCCACCAGCGGCTTCTTCAGTGAGCTGGAAGCGCTGCATGTGCGCCTGCTCGAACCGTCCAGCGAGCCGGATCAAACCGCATTGCCGGAAATGATTGAAGTGTCGCAGGCGATTGTCTTGCAGATGGCCGACGATGGCCTTCAGCCACGCACGCCGGCGCGTTTGCCGGCCGACGACGCAGGTTTGCGTCAGGTCGATCAGTTGCGCCTGGGCAGTTGGGTGGCGTTCGAAGAAGACGAAGAACACACCCTGCGCTGCAAGCTGGCGGCGATCATCGAGGCCACCAACAAGTACGTGTTCGTCGACCGCACCGGGATGAAAGTGCTGGAGCGCGACCGCACTGAACTGGCCCTGGCATTCCGTCGCGGCGCGGTGCGGACGCTGGACGACACCTTGTTGTTCGACCGTGCGCTGGAGTCGGTAATCGGCAATCTGCGGCGGCTCAATCGCGGCAAGTGATCGCGCGCCGGGGGCCGATCACGGCATACTGGTCGCCAACACAGTCGGCGTTGAAGGAATCGGTATGCAGTTGGATCCCGCAAGCGGGTGGTGTCACGGGGTGCAGGTCTGCCCTTCGCCCAACTTCAATGAACGCCCGGCGGGCGAAGTCTCCCTGTTGGTCATCCACAACATCAGCCTGCCACCGGCGCAGTTCGCCACCGGCAAGGTGCAGGAATTTTTCCAGAATCGTCTGGATGTCACGGAACATCCCTACTTTGCCGGGATCGCCGACCTGCGCGTGTCTGCGCATTTTCTGATCGAACGTGACGGCAAGGTCACCCAGTTTGTCTCCTGTCTTGAGCGTGCCTGGCATGCCGGCGTTTCGGTGTTCGAGGGACGGGAAACCTGTAACGATTTTTCCGTAGGCATCGAGCTGGAAGGCACCGATGATCTGCCGTTCACCGATGCGCAGTACCAGGCGTTGACCGTGCTGACCCGGCAGATACAGGCGGCGTTCCCGGCGATCACCGTCGAGCGCATCTGCGGGCACAGCGACATCGCCCCAGGACGCAAGACCGATCCCGGACCCGCATTCGACTGGGCACGCTACCGCGCCGCCCTGGCACAAGAGGAAGGACAATGAGTTTTCTGGTGTTACTGCTGGCGGTATGGATCGAGAAGTTCTCGGCCCTGCGCCAACGGGTTCAAGGCGATGGCGGATGGATCCGCGAACTGCACAAGCTTGAAACCGGTGGGCTGGCGAAACAGCCGTGGCTGGTGCTGATTGTTCTGGTGCTGCTGCCGGTGGCGTTGCTGGGCTTGCTGCTGTTGGTACTGGAGCCGGTGGCCTATGGTCTGCTGGCGTTGCCGGTGCATTTGCTGGTGGTGATTTACAGCCTGGGGCGCGGCGATCTGCTCGGCGAACTAGGGCCGTTTCGCGACGCCTGGCGCCGTGAGGATCTGCAGGCCGCCGCCCATGTGGCCAAGCGTGATCTGAACATCTGCGCCGAAAGCGGCGAGCAATTGCTGGAGCAAGTGCAACGGCATCTGTTGTGGCAGGCCTACCAGAGTTTCTTTGCGGTGATTTTCTGGTACTTCCTGCTCGGCCCGGTCGCGGCGCTGAGCTATCGCTTGCTGGCGCTGGCGGAAGAAAACGCCCAGAACCCGGCGGTGGCGGAACGGGCAGGGCAACTGCGCCACGCCTTCGACTGGGTGCCGGTACGCCTGCTGGCGGCGAGTCTTGCTCTGGTCGGCAACTTCGTCGCTGTCAGTCGGGTGATGCTGCACGAACTGCTGAACTGGAACATCAGCGCTGCGCAACTGATCAACAAGGTCGGGCTGGCTGCCGGGGAAATCCCGCCGGCCGCTGTCGGTCCCGAAGGCATCAACACCCTCGACTGCCTGTGGGAACTGCTGCTGCGGGCGGCGGTGCTTTGGTATGCCGGCTTTGCCCTGTGGACAGTGCTGGCGTAGGCCGTTCAAGTGACGAGGGGGGCAATCCTCCTCGTTAACCTTAAGTTACAAAACCTCCCTTCGATTTGAGCTATACAGAGATGGCGCCCGATAGTGGCTATCTGCTGTCGCCCCGCGCCTGCCAATAAAAACAAGAAAAAACCAAGGGAGACTTCCAGTGAAGAGCTTGCTCTATCCCGCCGTCTCGTTGATGAACCGCTTGAGCTTCGGCATGAAGTTCAGCCTGATCAGCGTGCTGTTCCTGGTGCCAATGCTGGTGACCAATTTCTATCTGGTGCGCGATTCCTACCGTGAATTCCAGGGCACCCGGGTGGAGCTGCAGAGCCTCGATCTGCTGGGCAGCAGCCTGACCCTGCGCCGGGATCTGGAAACCCTCAACAATCTGGTGCAGATCAATGTCACCCTCGGCCAGTCCGGCAAGGCCGGCAATGTCGAGGCGCAGATCACCAGCCTTGAGCAAAACGTCCTGGCGCGCCTGCAAGGGCTGACGCCCATGACGGAGGATCCGGAGCAGATCAAGTTCTTCGAGACCAAGCGCGATGAAATGATCGCCGCCTTCAAGGCCCAGCAAGCGGAAAACTCCCTGCAAAGCAAAAGTGCGCTGATCGGCAAACTGCTGGGCAATGCGCAGATTTTCAGCCAGATCGTGGCCAGTCAGGCCGGATTGAGTCGCGACAATCAGAGCGACATACGCCAGCTCAGCGAGCTGATCACCGCGACCACGCCGGCCGTCACCCAGGCCTTGGGCGAAGGTCGGGCGATGGGCTCGTATTCATTGGGCCAGGGCTTTCTCAACAGTTCGTCGAGCACCCGCTTCGACGAGTTGCTGGTGCAGATCGAAAAACTTCAGGCCGAATATGGCCTGAAATTGCAGGACGCGCTGGGCTCCAGCAAAGCCGCCCGTGATTCCCTGAGTGCACCGGCCGATGCCAGCAAGGCATCGCTGAAACAGGCCGGCACACTGATCGAAGAACAAGTGGTGATGGCCGAAACCCTCGACGCTCCATGGCAGGGGTTTTATGACCAGGTCACCGGGCTGATGGACCAGACCTATCAGCTCAACGACGCCACCCTGAAATTCCTCGACACCCAATTGCAGCAGCGACTGGGGCAAAACCGTACGCACATGGTGCTGCAAGCCGTGGCGTTGTCGGTGGTGTTCGTGTTGATTTTCTATCTCTACGGCGGGTTCTACGCCTCGACTCGCGCCACCCTGAAAAACCTCGGCGCCATGATGGATAAAGTCGCGGCAGGCGACATGACAGTGAATTTCCGCGCCAACAGCCGCGATGAACTCGGCGAGTTGGGCGAAGTGTTCAACGGTACGGTGAGGAAAATCCACGACCTGATCGAACGGGTCGGCCACACCGTTGGCGAGGTCGAGCGACAGGCGGGGCAAGTGGAAAACGTCTCGGCGCAAAGCAATCAGGCGGTCGCCGGGCAACGCACGCAGATCGAGCAAGTGGCCACCGCGATGAACCAGATGTCTGCAACGTCGCTGGAGGTGGCACGCAGTGCGGCGGCCGCGGTCAGCAGCGCCCACAGCGTGAACGACGAAACCATCAGTGGTCGCGGACTGGTGGAATCGCAGCAGGGCAGCATCGCGGCACTGGCGAGCGAAATCGATCAGTCGGTGCTGGTGATCAACCAGTTGGCCAGCGACAGTCAGTCGATCAGCCGCGTTCTGGAAGTGATCAAGAGCATCGCCGAACAGACCAATCTGCTGGCGCTCAATGCCGCGATCGAGGCTGCGCGGGCGGGCGAACAGGGGCGCGGTTTTGCCGTGGTCGCTGACGAAGTCCGGACGCTGGCCAAACGCACTCAGCAATCGACCGAAGAAATCGAGCAGATGATCGCCAAGCTTCACGGTGGCGTCGGTGCGGCGGTGAAGGCCATGGGCGTCAGCCATCAGATGGCCAACGGCACGGTGGGGCAGTCAGAAAAGGTCCAGCAGGCGCTGGAAAACATCCTCGGCGCTGTCGGCATGATCGTCGACCAGAATCAGCAAATCGCCGCCGCCGTCGAGCAGCAGACCGCCGTGGCCCACGACATTGACCAGAACATCGTCGAGATCAACCGTGCCGGTGAGCGCACCGCAGAAGGCGCGCATCAGACCGAAGATGCCAGCCGCGCGTTGTCGGCGCAGGTGGTCGAGTTGAAGCAATTGATCAGCGCGTTCCGGGTTTGACGTGTCCTGCCGACTGTTTACCAGTGAAACAGTTGGCAAGCGTTAGCCGTACTGGCGGCGGCCAGTTGTTCCGGATCGATGCTCATCAAAGCGGCGAGTGACGTGCAGATCGCCGGCAAATGCGCCGGCGTATTGCGCACGCCGGGGAACATGGCGGGTGCCATGTCCGGTGAGTCGGTTTCCAATACCACCGAATCCAGCGGCAAGTCGGCCAGCACCCGGTGCATGCGCAACGCCTGCGGCCAGGTCGGTGCACCTCCGAGGCCGAGTTTGAAACCGAGCTTGATGTATTCCCGCGCTTCTTCACGGCTGCCTGCGAAGGCGTGAATGATGCCGGCGCGTTTGAGCTTGAAGCGCTTGAGCGTGGCGATCACCGCCGCATGGCTGCGCCGCACATGGATCAATGCCGGCAGTTCAAAATCTGCCGCCAATTGTAGTTGTGCCTCGAAAAGCGCTTGCTGGCGTTCGCGGTCGAGGGTTTCGATGAAGTAGTCCAGGCCGATTTCGCCGACCGCACACAGCTGCCGATGACCCTTCAGCCGTGTCAGCCAATCGCCCAGTGCATGCAGGTCTTCAGGCCGATGCTGATCGAGATAGACCGGATGCAATCCGAACGCAGCGTACAAATCGGCGTCGCTTTGCACCAGATCCCACACCCGCTGCCAGTTCCCCTCGTAGACCCCGAGCACCACCATTCGCCGCACCCCGAGGGCGCGGCTTTCGGTGAGCAGCGCCGCGCGGTCGGCGTCGAAGTCGGGGAAGTCCAGATGGGTGTGGCTGTCGATCAGCTCCACGGCTCAATCCCGGTGAATACGCTGCTTGAAGGTACGGGCAATGGCTTGCACGCCAGACTGATAGTCCGATTGCTCGACCGCTGCGAGTGCCAGTTCCAGCGCCTTGTCGGCGATCAACTGGTGCTGCTGGGCCATGGCGTTGACCGGCAGCGGCAGGAAGTCGAGCAACTGGGTGTCGCCGAATGTGCCGAGGCGCAGCGGACGGTTTTTTAACGGGAAGTCATGCAGCGCGTCGAACACGCCCTGCAACAGTACGTAGGACGTGGTCACCAGCGCATCCGGCAAATGCCCGAGGCGTTGCAGGAGTTCTTCCATCAACTGCTTGCCGCACTCGCGGCTGAAGGACTCGGCGTGTTCGATCAGCACTTCGCCCTTGAACCCGGCCAGGGCTTGCTTGAACCCGGCTTCACGTTCCTGGCTGATGCTCAGTTCCGGGCGGGCGCCCAGCAGCACGATCTGTTTCGGCTGCGGGTCGAGCAGGCTTTCGGTCAGGTGCAGGCTGGCTTCGCGGTCATCGCTGACCACCGAACAGAAATGCTCGGCATCCATCACCCGGTCGATGGCAATGATCGGCAGACCCTTGGCCTGCAACTGGCGATAACTGTCGTCACCGGCCGGCAGACAACTGGCGACGATCAACGCATCGCAGCGTCGGGCGCGGAACAGTTGCAGCAGTTGCCGCTCGCTGTCCGGTGCATCGTCGGAGCTGGCGATCAGCAGCTGATAGCCCCGCGCACGGGCGCCTTGCTCCAGCAGTTTGGCGATCCGCGCGTAACTGGGGTTTTCCAGATCCGGCAGGATAAAACCCAGGGTCCGGGTGTGCCGACTGCGCAGCCCGGCCGCCTGTGGATTGGGGGTAAAGCCGTGCAGATCGACCACCGCCCGCACCCGCTCGACGGTGGCGGTGCTGATGCGTTGCTGTTCGGCCTTGCCGTTGATGACGTAGCTGGCGGTGGTCACGGACACTCCGGCCAACCGCGCGATATCACTGAGTTTCAACCCGGGATTTCCTTGTTTTTTCGAGCTTGCCGCGACATTTTCGCCAATCCTACCCGATTCAGGCAGGCGACCATTGTCGCAGCGCATCCGACAAGTTGGACTTCAAGGATGGGACATTATCGAGTAACGTGCCGATCAATCTAGATTAAACGTTTCAGCAAGCGTATTTTCTACGTTTTAGACGCCTTTGGCCGGTTCTGCCGTGAAACCGCCAAAACTGCCTCCTGAAAAGGATGGCCTACAGCGCCTAAGCTGCAACCATTCAAAACAATACCTGGCGCACCACCGCGCCAAAAAGGAGATCGCATGCTCGAGCTCACTGTAGAGCAGATATCCATGGGCCAGTCGGCTGTGGATAAACCCGCCGCTTTGCAATTGCTGGCCAGTCATCTGGTCGCCGATGGTCTGGTCGCCGACGGATACCTCGCCGGCCTGCAGGCCCGGGAGGCTCAGGGTTCGACCTTCCTCGGCCAAGGCATTGCGATCCCCCACGGCACGCCCGAAACCCGCGATCAGGTGTTCGCCACCGGCGTGCGCCTGATGCAGTTTCCCGACGGCGTGGACTGGGGCGATGGCCAGATCGTTTATCTGGCCATCGGCATCGCCGCCAAATCCGACGAACACCTGCGCCTGCTGCAACTGCTGACCCGCGCCCTCGGCGAGACCGATCTGGGTCAGGCCCTGCGCCGCGCGAGTTCGCCCGAAGCGCTGCTGAAACTGCTGCAAGGCGCGCCGCAAGAGCTGGCGCTGGATGCGCAGATGATTGGCCTCGGGGTTTCCGCCGACGATTTCGAAGAATTGGTCTGGCGCGGGGCACGTCTGCTGCGCCAGGCCGATTGCGTGAGCAACGGTTTCGCAGGGGTGTTGCAGCAAGTTGAAGCGCTGCCGCTGGGCGATGGCCTGTGGTGGCTGCACAGCGAACAGACCGTGAAGCGTCCGGGGCTGGCGTTCGTCACGCCGGACAAACCGATGCGCTACCTCGGCCAGCCGCTCAGCGGTCTGTTCTGTCTGGCCAGTCTGGGTGAAGCGCATCAGGCGTTGCTTGAGCGGTTGTGCGCGTTGCTGATCGAAGGTCGCGGCCATGAACTGGGCCGCGCCACCAGCAGCCGCAAAGTCCTCGAGGTGCTCGGCGGTGAGTTGCCGGCCGACTGGCCGAGTGCGCGTATCGCATTGGCCAACGCCCATGGTCTGCACGCGCGGCCGGCGAAGATCCTCGCGCAACTGGCGAAGAGTTTTGACGGCGAAATCCGTGTGCGCATCGTCGACGGTCAGGACAGCGCGGTATCGGTGAAAAGCCTGAGCAAACTGCTGAGCCTCGGCGCCCGTCGCGGGCAGGTGCTGGAAATTATCGCCGAACCGAGCATCGCCGCTGACGCATTGCCGGCGTTGCTGGCCGCCATCGAAGAAGGCCTCGGCGAAGAAGTCGAACCGTTGCCCGCAGTCAGTCAACAGCGTGAAGTGATTACGGACATTGCAGAAGTGCTGACTGCCCCGGCCTCCGGCAGTCTGCTGCAAGCGATCCCTGCCGCCCCCGGCATCGCCATCGGCCCGGCGCACATTCAGGTCCAGCAAACCATCGATTACCCGTTGCGCGGCGAGTCCGCTGCCATCGAGCGCGAGCGTCTCAAGCAAGCGCTGGCCGACGTGCGTCAGGACATTCAGGGCCTGATCGAACGCAGCAAGGCCAAGGCAATCCGCGAGATTTTCATCACCCACCAGGAAATGCTCGACGACCCGGAACTCACCGACGAAGTCGACACTCGCCTCAAGCAGGGCGAAAGCGCCGAAGCAGCCTGGATGGCCGTGATCGAGGCCGCCGCGAAACAACAGGAAGCGTTGCAGGACGCGTTGCTCGCTGAACGTGCCGCCGATCTGCGTGACATCGGTCGCCGGGTGCTGGCGCAACTGTGTGGCGTGCAGACGCCCGCCGAGCCAGAGCAACCGTACATTCTGGTGATGGACGAAGTCGGCCCGTCCGACGTAGCGCGTCTGGATCCGGCGCGGGTCGCGGGGATTCTCACCGCCCGTGGCGGCGCCACCGCGCACAGTGCCATCGTGGCTCGCGCGTTGGGGATTCCGGCGCTGGTCGGCGCGGGCGCTGCGGTATTGCTGCTGAAACCGGGCACGCCGCTGCTGCTCGACGGCCAGCGCGGTCGCCTGCATGTGGACGCGGATGCCGCGACCCTGCAACGCGCCAGCGAAGAACGCGACACCCGCGAACAACGCCTGAAAGCCGCCGCCGAACAACGCCATCAACCGGCGCACACTACCGATGGCCACGCCGTGGAAGTGTTCGCCAACATCGGTGAGAGCGCCGGTGTGATCAGCGCGGTGGAGCAGGGCGCCGAAGGCATCGGCCTGCTGCGCACCGAACTGATTTTCATGGCTCATCCACAGGCACCGGACGAGGCGACTCAGGAAGCCGAATACCGCCGCGTCCTCGACGGCCTCGCCGGTCGCCCGCTGGTGGTGCGCACGCTTGATGTCGGCGGCGACAAACCGCTGCCGTATTGGCCGATTGCCAAGGAAGAAAACCCGTTCCTCGGCGTACGCGGGATTCGCCTGACCTTGCAGCGTCCGCAGATCATGGAGGCGCAATTGCGTGCCTTGCTGCGTTCTGCGGGCAACCGTCCGTTGCGGATCATGTTCCCGATGGTCGGCAGCGTCGAAGAGTGGCGTCAGGCCCGCGACATGACCGAACGCTTGCGTCTGGAAATCCCGGTTGCCGACCTGCAACTGGGGATCATGATCGAGGTGCCGTCTGCCGCGTTGCTGGCGCCGGTGCTGGCCAAAGAGGTGGACTTCTTCAGCGTCGGCACCAACGATCTGACCCAGTACACGCTGGCGATTGACCGTGGTCATCCGACCCTGTCCGCCCAGGCTGACGGCCTGCACCCGGCGGTGCTGCAACTGATCGACATCACCGTGCGCGCGGCCCATGCCCATGGCAAATGGGTCGGTGTGTGCGGCGAGCTGGCGGCGGATCCGCTGGCGGTGCCGGTGCTGGTCGGCCTCGGTGTGGATGAACTGAGCGTCTCCGGGCGCAGCATCGCCGAGGTCAAGGCGCGCATCCGCGAACTCAGCCTGACGCAATCGCAAACCCTTGCTCAACAAGCCCTGGCCGTGGGCAGCGCCAACGAAGTGCGCGCATTAGTGGAGGCCCTGTAATGGCCAAGATTCTCACCCTGACCCTCAACCCGGCGCTGGACCTTACGGTGCAGTTGCCACGTCTGGAGGCCGGTCAGGTCAATCGCAGCGACGAGATGCATACCCACGCCGCCGGCAAGGGCGTCAACGTCGCACAAGTGCTGGCCGACCTCGGTCATGAACTGACGGTCAGCGGCTTTCTCGGCGAAGACAATCTGCAAGCCTTCGAAACCCTGTTCGCCAAACGTGGCTTCACCGATGCGTTTATCCGGGTGCCCGGCGAGACCCGCAGCAACATCAAGGTCGCTGAGCAGGATGGACGCATCACCGACATCAACGGCCCGGGGCCGGTGGTCGGCGTAGTGGCGCAACAGGCGTTGCTGGATCGACTGGTGCAGATCGCGCCGGGACATGACGCGGTGGTGGTCGCCGGCAGTTTGCCGCGCGGAGTCACTGCACAGTGGTTGCGCGAACTGGTCGAACGCTTGAAAACGTTGGGCCTGAAAGTCGCTCTGGACACCAGCGGCGATGCCTTGCGTGCGGCGCTCAAGGCCGGCCCGTGGCTGATCAAGCCGAACACCGAAGAGCTGGCCGATGCGCTGGGCTGTGAAGTGCTGTCCCACGCGTCTCAGGCCGAAGCGGCCAATCGGTTGCACGCCCAAGGCATCGAGCATGTGGTGATTTCTCATGGCGCCGAGGGTGTGAACTGGTTCAGCGTCGGCTCGGCGCTGCATGCGACACCACCGAAGGTCAGCGTCGCCAGCACGGTCGGTGCCGGCGATTCGTTGCTGGCCGGCATGCTCCACGGTCTGCTCAGCGCCGATACGCCGGAACAAACCCTGCGCACGGCCACCGCAATTGCGGCGCAGGCGGTGACCCAGATCGGTTTCGGTATTCACGATGCTGCGCAACTGGTGCAGCTCGAACAGGGCGTGCGCGTGCGCCTCCTGACAGAACAATAAGAGGGTTTGTCATGAAGTTAGCCATTGTCACGTCCTGCCCGAACGGCATGGTCACCAGTGTGCTGTGCGCCCGGTTGCTGGATGCTGCGGCCCAGCGTCAGGGCTGGAGCACCAGCGTCGAAGTGGTAGACGCCGCGCACCCGGAACGTGAATTGTCGGCTGCCACCATCGAGGCTGCCGAGTGGGTGTTGCTGGTGGCCACGGGACCGGTGGACATGACCCGGTTCATCGGCAAGAAAGTCTTTCGGATTGCACCGGCACAAGCCCTGCAGGATGTCGAAGACGTGCTGCGACGTGGCGCAGTCGAGGCCGAGGTGTACGTCGCTGCCGAAGCGCCGCCGATGGTTGCCAGCGCTCAAGCGCCGCGTCTGGTCGCGGTCACCGCCTGCCCGACCGGCGTCGCCCACACCTTCATGGCCGCCGAAGCCTTGCAGCAAGCCGCCAAGCGTCTGGGCTACGACCTGCAGGTCGAGACCCAGGGCTCGGTCGGCGCGCGCAATCCGCTGAGCGCAGCCGCGATTGCCGAGGCTGACGTGGTGCTGCTGGCGGCTGACATTGAAGTCGCCACCGAGCGTTTCGCCGGCAAGAAAATCTACCGCTGCGGCACCGGGATTGCGTTGAAACAGTCCGAAGCCACGCTGAAAAAAGCCCTGGCCGAAGGTGTCGTGGAAAGCGCTGCCGGCGACGGCAAGGCCCCGGCCAAACAAGAGAAAAGCGGCGTCTACAAACACCTGCTGACCGGTGTGTCGTTCATGCTGCCGATGGTGGTGGCGGGCGGTCTGATGATCGCCTTGTCGTTCGTGTTCGGCATCACCGCGTTCAAGGAAGAAGGCACGCTGGCGGCGGCGCTGATGCAGATCGGTGGCGAGACCGCGTTCAAATTGATGGTGCCTTTGCTGGCCGGTTACATCGCCTGGTCGATTGCCGACCGTCCCGGACTCGCGCCGGGCATGATCGGCGGTTTGCTGGCGAGCACCCTGGGCGCCGGTTTCATCGGCGGAATCGTCGCCGGGTTTATCGCAGGCTACGCGGCCAAGGCGATCAGTCGTTATGTGGCGCTGCCGCAAAGCCTGGAAGCGCTGAAACCGATTCTGATCATCCCGTTGTTCGCCAGTCTGTTCACCGGGCTGGTGATGATTTACGTGGTCGGCAAACCGGTGGCCGGGATGCTCGCGGCGCTGACGCATTTTCTCGACAGCATGGGCACCACCAACGCGATTCTGCTCGGTGTGCTGCTGGGCGGCATGATGTGCGTCGACCTCGGCGGGCCGATCAACAAGGCTGCGTATGCATTCTCGGTGGGGCTGCTGGCCTCGCAGAGTTACGCACCGATGGCCGCGACCATGGCCGCCGGCATGGTGCCGCCGATTGGTCTCGGCATCGCCACGTTCATCGCCCGGCGCAAGTTCGCCCAGACTGAACGCGAAGCCGGTAAAGCGGCGCTGGTGCTCGGGTTGTGCTTCATCTCCGAAGGGGCGATTCCGTTTGCCGCGAAAGACCCGTTGCGGGTGATCCCGGCGAGCATTGCCGGCGGTGCGCTGACCGGTGCGCTGTCGATGTACTTCGGCTGCAAACTGATGGCGCCCCACGGTGGCCTGTTCGTGCTGGCGATCCCGAACGCGATCAACCATGCGCTGCTGTATCTGCTGGCAATCGTCGCGGGCAGCCTGCTGACGGCGGTGGTGTATGCGCTGGTCAAGCGGCCGGAGGCCGTGGAACTGGCGCTGGAGCCCGCGAAGGCGTGAGGTGTCACACCCCTTTCATCTAGCAGTGCTTAAGTTTTCCTTTTTTCAGGGAGAACACCATGAGCGATTTCAATCCCGGTCGCCGGCGCGTGATGCAAGCCGTCGGCGCCGGACTGCTGATGCCGGGGCTGGCGCCGGCCGTGATCGCGTCGGTCAAGGATCGACCGCAACTCACTGACGGCGTGCAATCCGGCGACTTGCAGGGCGACCGCGCGATGATCTGGAGCCGCGCCGACCGCCCGGCGCAGATGGTGGTGGAGTGGGACACCCGCAGCCAGTTCCGCCATCCACGTCGTGTCGTTTCCGCGCTGGCTGATGCCCGCAGCGATTTCACCGCTCGCGTCGAACTCACCGGGTTACCCGCCGATCAGGCGATTTTCTACCGCGTGTATTTCAAGGACGCCCGCACCGGCGTCGCCAGCGAACCGTGGCTCGGTCACTTGCGCAGTGCACCGACCGCGCGGCGCAATATCCGCTTCGTGTGGAGCGGCGACACCGTCGGCCAGGGCTTCGGCATCAACCCCGATATCGGCGGCATGCGCATCTATGAAGCCATGCGCATGCGCCTGCCGGACTTCTTTATCCACAGCGGCGACACCATCTATGCCGACGGCCCGGTGCCGGCGCAACTGACCACGGAGGGTGGCCGGATCTGGCGCAACCTCACCACGGAAGCCAAGAGCAAGGTCGCCCAGACCCTCGACGATTATCGCGGCAATTACCGCTACAACCTGATGGACGAAAACGTCCGCCGCTTCAATGCCGAAGTGCCGCAGATCTGGCAGTGGGACGACCATGAAGTGGTCAACAACTGGTCGCCGGGCAAACAGCTCGACGAACGTTATCAGGAAAAAAATATCCATACCCTGGTCGGCCGTGCGCGCCAGGCCTGGCTCGAATATTCGCCGATGCGTTTGCAGGCTGCCGATGGCGGCGGGCGCATCTATCGCAAGCTGAGCTACGGGCCGATGCTCGATGTGTTCGTGCTCGACATGCGCAGTTATCGCGGGGCCAACGATGACAATCTCGGGGCGGAAAAACCGTTCCTCGGGCGCGAGCAATTGAACTGGCTCAAGCACGGACTGAAGGCGTCGAAAGCCCAGTGGAAGGTCATCGCCGCCGACATGCCGATTGGTCTTGGCGTGCCGGATGGCGAGGTCAGTCCCGGTGTTGCGCGCTGGGAAGCGGTGGCCAACGGCGACCCAGGTCCGGCGCAGGGACGTGAGCTGGAAATCGCCGAACTGCTGGGCTTTTTGCGCGCGCAGCAGGTGCGCAATTTCGTGTTCCTGACGGCGGACGTGCATTACTGCGCGGCGCATCACTATCACCCGGATCGCGCGGCGTTCCAGGATTTCGAACCGTTCTGGGAGTTTGTCGCAGGACCGTTGAACGCCGGCAGTTTCGGACCCAATCCGCTGGACAAGACCTTTGGCCCGCAAGTGGTATTCGAGAAGGCGCCGGCGGTACAGAACGCCTCGCCGTTTGCCGGGTTTCAGTTTTTCGGTGAGGTGAACATTGACGGCCAGAGCGGGGAGATGAGCGTGGTGTTGCGGGATCTGGAGGGTGTTGCGGTGTTCGAGCAGAAGCTGCAGCCGGTCTGAATGCAGCACCTTGGGTCACTGTGGGAGCAAGGTTGCTCCCACAGTGACCCAAGGTGAATCAGTAAACGTCGCGGCGATAGCGACCCTGTTCGATCAGGCGTTCGACTTCAGCGGCGCCCAGCACTTCATTGAGCACCTGATCCACGCCCGACGCCATGCCTTGAAGGCTGCCGCAGATGTAGATCACTGCACCGTCCGCCAGCCATTTCTTCAACTCGCCGGCCGATTCGCGCAGACGATCCTGCACGTAAATCTTCTCGGCCTGATCCCGCGAGAACGCCAGATCCAGGCGTTCCAGATCGCCATTGATCAACCACTCTTCCAGCTCCGCACGGCAGAGGAAATCGTGCTCGCGATTGCGCTCGCCAAACAGCAGCCAATGACGCTGCTGATTGTCGGCGATCCGCGCCTTGAGCAAGCTGCGCAGCCCGGCGAGGCCAGTGCCGTTGCCCAGCAGGATCATTGGCACCGGAGCGTTCGGCAGATGGAAACCGCTGTTGCGGCGGACCCGCAGGCTGATGCTGCCGCCGACCGGAGCATGCTCGGTCAGCCAGCCGGAACCGATGCCGAGGCTGCCGTCGGCGTGTTGTTCCTGACGCACGATCAGCTCCAGCACGCCGTCGGCGGCAATCGAGGCGATCGAGTACTCGCGCATCGCCAGCGGCACCATCGCATCGACCAGCGCCTGAGCGTGCAGGCCCACCAGATGCGCGCGGTGCTCGGGCAGCTGGCGGGTGGCGAGGGCGACCTCCAGCGACTCTTCCAGGCCGTTGACCTTGACGCTGGTTTCACCACGGATGCCGAGGCCGTCGAGGAAATGCTCGATCGCCCACGGGCAGTTGCGTGGCAGTACTTCCACCAGATCGCCGGCCAGCCAGCTGCGGGAGGTCGGCGCGGTCAGGCCGAGCAGGAAGACGGGGGATCCGCTGCTGTCCGGGTTCATCAGGTCGCGGCGCACCAGCGTCCAGTTCTCGTAGCTCGGTGCCTGCCAGGTATCGACCGGTGCTTGCCCGGTGATCAGGCCGAGCTGGGTCTGCCAGTGACGCAGGGCGTAAGGATCGCCGCTGTCGACTTCCACCGGGGCGAACAGGGTCTTGCCGCCGTGTTCGCCCAGCCATTGATGCAGGCGTCGGGCGAAACCGCAGAAGTGCTGATACTGACGGTCGCCGAGGCCGAGCACCGCGTAATTGAGGCTGTCGAGGGTCGAGGCGTTCTTCAGCACTTCGCGCTCGAAACCGCGAGCGCTGTCCGGCGCTTCGCCGTCGCCGAAGGTGCTGACCACGAACAGCGCGTTGTTCGATTCGCGCAGATCCTGCTCGCTGACATTCGCCAGCGGCTGCACCTTCACCGGCAATCCGGCCGCCTGTAACTGGCCGGCGGTCTGCCACGCCAGTTGCTCGGCAAAACCGCTCTGGCTGGCGAAACCGATCAGCCACGCCGGTGTATCGCCGGCCGGTTGGTCGAGACCTTTGCGGGCATCCTTGATCTGCTTTTTCTTGCGGCGGCGATCCAGATACAGCAACCAGCCGGTGATGAAGAACAGTGGCATCAACACCGCCGCGACTGTGACGATGATCCGTCCGACCAATCCGAAATAGCTGCCGACATGCAGCGCGTAAATGCTGGTCAGCAATTGCGCCTTGAAGCTTTTGTCGGCGTAGCGGTCGACGCGCTTGACCACGCCGGTGGCCGGGTCGAGGGTGATCTGGTTCAGCGCGCGGTCATGGGGCGAGCTGTCGAGCAGATAGAACACGGTCGCCGGTTGGCCGGCCACCGGCGGCATGCGGATGTTGTAGGAGGCGAGGCCCGGACCTGCGGAACTGTAGATGCTGACCCACATCGCGGCGTAATCGGCAGTCGGCGCCGGGCCTTCGGGGGCCGGGCCACGACCGCCGCGCACGCGCTCGTTTTGCGGCGCATCGGAGAGCAATTTGGTCAGGCCCTTGTTGTACCACTCATAGGACCAGGACAGTCCGGTCAGCGCCAGCAGCAGGTAAACCAGCATGCACCAGGTGCCGAACACCGAGTGCAGATCCCAGTTGAAGCTGCGGCCCTTTTTCTTCCAGTCGAGGGTCAGCCACACGCGCCAGCTGTTCCACTGGCGCGGCCAGCGCAGGTACAGGCCAGACAGGCAGAAGAACAGCAGCATCAGGGTGCAGGCGCCGGTGATGTTGCGGCCGGTATCGCCCATGGCGAGGAACCGGTGCAGTCGCAGCATCAGGCCGAAGAAGTCCTGGCCGGTGGCGTCGCCCTTGAACTCGGCGGTGTAGGGATCGAAGTAGCGCATCTCGCCCCGGCGCTCGCCTTTGGGCGGGGTGAACCAGACGCGGCCGGCGCTGCCGCTTTCGGTCTCGACCGAGAGCATCGAGACTTTCTTGCCCGAGGCCGCTTCGATCTGCGCCACCAGGTCGGCGGGCGGCAGGACGCCAGCGACCTGCTTCTCGACCTGCAACACGGAAGGGTTGAGGGCTTTGAGGATTTCGTCCTGAAACGAATAGGCAGCACCGGTGATGCCCATCAGGGCCAGCACCAGCCCGGCAGTGATGCCAAAAAACCAGTGCAACTGGAACAGGGTTTTCTTCAACACGTCGCTTGCCTTGTCCGTTCGGAAATTGTGTTCACGGCGTGCATTATGCCGTGGCCTATCGAGAAACGTTCTTTATTACGCACAAAAGCCCCGCTCAAATGAATGAACGGGGCCCGGTACTTCCCTCTTCGATCAGAAGTGGAAGTTGGTGCTCAGCAATGCCGTACGGCCCGCCGCCTGGTTGGCGAAGTGAGTCGAGAAGGCCTTGTCGTAGTAGGTTTCGTTGGTCAGGTTCTGCACGTTCAGTTGCAGGTCGACGTTCTTGCTCAGCTTGTACGCAGCCATCGCGTCGTAGCGAACGTAGGAATCGACCATGGTGGTGTTGGCCACGCTGCCGAACACGTCATCCACGTAGAACGCACCGCCACCGATAGTCAGCTTCGGCGTGACCTGGTAAGTGGTCCACAGGCTGGCGCTGTTTTTCGGCGTGTTAGGCAGCTCGTTACCGTTGTTGGCCTTGTTGGCCGGCAGGTCGCCACCGTCAATCTGTTCGCTGTCCATGTAGGCGTAACCGGCGAACACTTGCCACTTGTCGGTGATCTTGCCGCTGGCGGACAGCTCGATACCTTGAACGCGGGTCTTGCCGGCGTTTTCGTACGAGGTGGTATCCACCTGGACACGCGCGTTTTCTTTCTCGGTGCGGAAGATGTCGGCGGTCAGCGACAGGCGATCGTTCAGCAGATCCCACTTGGTACCGATTTCGTAGTTCTTGGTGGTTTCCGGCTCCATGTCGCTCTTGAGCAGGTTGCCGTTGCGATCCGGCGTGCCGCCCAGCGGGTTGCCTTCCTGACCTTCACCCAGGGTGTTGCCCGGCGGAGTGGCCGAGGTGGCGTAGGACGCGTAGATGCTGCCGTTCTCTGCCGGCTTGTAGACGATGCCGAGCTGACCGGTGACGAACTCGCTGGTGTCAGAACCTTTGGAGGTGGTGTTGCCGGCGGCGGTGTAGGTCTTGTAGCCGGTTTCGAAGTGGTCGTAACGCAGGCCCATGTTCACCAGCCATTGCTCGGACAGCTCCAGGGTGTCGAACGCATACAGCGCGTAGGTATCGGACTGGGTGTCGGTGCCGGCGTAGTTGCGCGAGATTGCGCCGTTCCACGGATCGTTCGGGTTCGGGTTCGACAGCGAGGTGCAATTGTAGCCGCTGGCAGCACCGATCAGGCCCGGGTTGCAGTTGGTGGTCACGGCCGAGGTGCGCGGCGTGGTGTCGGTGTTGACGTTGTACGAGGATTTGCTGCTTTCCTCACGGGTGTATTCGACACCGGTGGAGAAGCTGTTCTTGAAGCCGGCGAGGTAGAAGTTGCCGAACAGGTCGGTCTGGTTGGTGGTGGTCTCGGTGTTGCTCACGCGAGTGTTCGCGCGACGCCAGACGCTGCCGTTGTTCACGTTGCCTTTGCTGTCGTCGGGCTGGGTCAGGATGTAATCCTGCATGCTGGTGCCGTGACGCAGGGTGTTCTTGATCGTCAGCGAGTCGCTCAGGTCATGCTCGATGGCGAAGGTCGCGGTGTCGGTGCGGCCCTTGCGGAAGTCGCGATCCAGACCGTAGAAGTTGCTGTGATCGCCGCCGGCGTACGGCTTGTCCGGGTTGGACTTGGTGCGCGCCGCCGAGCCACCGGCCGGAATCGTGTAAGGGATGCCCGAGTCCGGGGTGTCGTTGCTTTCGAGATGGTAGTAGTCGAGGTTGACGCGGGTGTCGGTGCCCAGGCCGAAGGCAAGGGACGGCGCGATGCCCCAACGGTCGTAGTCGACTTTGTCGCGACCGGCGACGTTGCTCTCGTGGCTCATCAGGTTCAGACGGCCGGCAGCGGTGTCGCTGAACTGGTAGTTGCCATCCATCGTGTAGCGTTGGGTCTGGTCGGAGCCCCAGGTGAAACCACCGTCGAACGAGTTGCCCAGGTGCGCTTTCTTGCTCACCAGGTTGATGCTGCCGCCCGCCGCGCCGCGACCGCCGATGGCGGAGTTCGGGCCCTTGCTGACTTCGATGTTTTCCACGGCGAAGATTTCGCGGCTCTGGGAACCGGTGTCGCGCACGCCGTCGAGGTAGGTGTCGCCCTGGGCGTCGAAACCGCGGATGAACGGACGGTCGCCCTGCGGGTTACCGCCTTCACCGGCACCGAAGGTGATGCCCGGCACGGTGCGCAGCGCGTCCTGCATGTTCAGGGCGCCGGTGTCTTTCAGGACTTGTTGCGGGATAACGGTGACCGAGCGCGGGGTATCAACCAGCGGCGCGGTGTACTTGGGCGAGGAGGCTTTCTCGACCTGGTAGGACGTCGAGTCCTGGGCTTCGCCGGTGATGGCGGTGGCGTCCAGGGCGATGGCATTGCCGGTGGCTTTGCTGTCGGTTTTTTCGGCGGCGAACACCATGTGGCCTGCGGAGCCGGCGGTGATCGCCACGCCGATGGCGGAAGCGAGAAGACGTGGTGAACTGACCGGTACTTGTGCTGGTTGACGTGCCATTTTTATTCCCCTCCCCAAGGATTTGAGGCGGCGGAATATAGGGTAAACAGGTATTCGTATCAATTGCGAAACATTACTATTCGCGACAAATTTACATTCTTTACAATTTAACCTTACGGTTTTTACCAGTTCATTCGTCTAGCGGGTTTTACACAGTCAATAAGAATCAATACCATTGCCGCCTCTTTGCCATCAGGTGACATTGCCATGCTGCTGCACATCCCCGGGCTGTTCGCGAAAGACGAAGTGCAGCGTATTCGCGAGGCGCTGGAACAGGCCGACTGGGCCGATGGCAAGATCACCGCCGGCTATCAATCGGCCAAGGCCAAGCACAATCTGCAACTGCCGGAAGGCCATCCGCTGGCCAAGGAAATCGGCGCCGCGATGCTTGAACGCCTGTGGAAAAACCCGCTGTTCATGTCGGCCGCGCTGCCGCACAAAGTATTCCCGCCGTTACTCAACTGCTACTCGGCGGGCGGCAGTTTCGATTTCCACATCGACAACGCGGTGCGTCAGCCCAAGGGCAGCATCGAGCGCGTGCGCACCGATCTGTCGGCCACGCTGTTCTTCAGCGAGCCAGAGGATTACGACGGCGGCGAGCTGGAGATCCAGGACACCTTCGGCACCCAGCGAGTGAAGCTTCCCGCCGGCGACATGGTCTTGTATCCCGGCACCAGCCTGCACAAGGTCAACGCAGTCACTCGCGGCGCGCGTTATGCCTCGTTCTTCTGGACCCAAAGTCTGGTGCGCGAAGACAGCCAGCGAGCCTTGCTGTTCGAGATGGACGGGGCGATCCAGCAACTGACCCAGGACATGCCCGATCACCCTTCGCTGATCCGCCTCACCGGCACTTACCACAACCTGCTGCGTCGCTGGGTCGAGGTGTAAGTGGCGGATTTTCGGTTACGTCGCGAAGAAGTCCTCGACGGCGAACGCCTCACCGCCATGCTCGAAGAGAGTCCTGCCCGCGCAGCGCAGGCAATTCTGCTGGCGGCGGGTGAGGGCGTGCTGGAAGCGCAGGCGCTGCTCGGGCAGATCCTGCTCGATGGTCACGGGATCGCTCAGGACCAGCCGCTGGCCTTGCGCTGGTTTGAGATTGCCGCCGGGCAAGGTCATCTGATGGCGCGCAACATGCTCGGTCGCTGCCATGAGCACGGATGGGGTTGTGTGGCCGACGCAGCGATTGCCGCCCAGCAATATCGCGTTGCAGCGGATGCCGGGCTGGATTGGGCGATGTATAACCTGGCCAACCTGCTGGCAACCGGGCGCGGTGTTGCGGTCGATCATCTTCAGGCCATCGCGCTGTATCAAAGCGCGGCCGAGGTCGGGCATGCCAAGTCGATGAACCTGCTCGGGCGTTATCTGGAGGAAGGGCAGGTGTGTGCGGCGGATCCCGCAGCGGCTCGTGACTGGTATCGACGTTCGGCCGAGGGCGGGGACTTTCGCGGGCAATTCAGCTATGCAGCGGTGCTGGCAGATGAGGGGCGGATCGATGATGCGCTCATCTGGCTGGAGAAAGCGCTGACTGGCGGCAACCTGAATTTCCTGCGCGTGGCCAGCCAGACGCTGGCGAGCGCAACCGATCCGCGAATCCAGGCGCTTGCGCAGGCCTACGCTCACCGTTGCACCGAGTTACAGAACGCCTGAATCGCATCCATAAAAAAGCCCATGACACGTCATGGGCTTTTTGCATTACGCCAGCATCGCTTACACGTAGAACGATTTCAGCGGCGGGAAGCCGTTGAACTCTACCGCGCTGTAACTGGTGGTGTACGCACCGGTCGACAGCCAGTACAGGCGATCACCGATCGCCAGGTTCAGCGGCAGGCCGTACTTGTAGTTTTCGTACATGATGTCGGCGCTGTCGCAGGTCGGGCCGGCGATCACGACTTCTTCCATCTCGCCTTTCTTCTCGGTCCAGATCGGGAACTTGATTGCTTCGTCCATGGTTTCGATCAGGCCGGAGAATTTGCCCACATCGGTATAAACCCAACGCTCGACGGCGGTGCGGGATTTACGCGCGACCAGCACCACTTCACTGACCAGGATGCCGGCGTTGGCAATCAGCGAACGACCTGGCTCCAGGATGATTTCCGGCAGGTCATCACCGAAGTCTTCCTTCAGGAAGCGGATGATTTCTTCGGCGTAGGTTTCCAGGCTGTTGGTGCGGGTGATGTAGTTGGCCGGGAAGCCACCGCCCATGTTGATCAGCTTCAGGTGGATGCCGTCTTCTTCTTTCAGGCGCTCGAAGATCACTTTGACCTTGGCGATCGCCGCGTCCCAGACGCTGATGTCACGCTGTTGCGAACCGACGTGGAACGAGATGCCGTACGGCACCAGGCCCAGGTCGCGGGCGAGGATCAGCAGGTCCATGGCCATGTCGGTCTGGCAGCCGAACTTGCGCGACAGTGGCCAGTCGGCCGTGGTCGAGCCTTCGGTCAGGATGCGCACGTAAACTTTGGCGCCCGGTGCGGCTTTGGCGATGTTGCGCAGGTCGGCTTCCGAGTCGGTGGCGAACAGACGCACGCCCTTCTCATAGAAGTAGCGAATGTCCTTGGACTTCTTGATGGTGTTGCCGTAGCTGATCTGATCCGCGCTGACGCCGCGGCTCAGCACTTTGTCCAGCTCATAGATCGAGGCGATGTCGAAGCTCGAACCTTTCTCTTTGAGCAGGTCGATGATCTCGACGGCCGGGTTGGCCTTGACCGCGTAGTAGACCTTGGCGAATTCGAAACCGGCGCGCAGGTCATCGTAGGCCTGGGCGATCATTGCGGTGTCGATCACCACGAACGGGGTTTCCTGTTTGTCGGCGAACGCCTTCATTTTCTGAAAGGTTTCGCGCGCGAAATAGTCTTCGACCTGGATCGACATACTTGGGAGCTCCTATGGGCAAACTCGTAAAAACAATGGGTGCGAGGGTGTGTCATCAATGAATTCGCGAGTGCGTTGCGCCTGAGCGCGTGCCAGGCAAGGCGCAGGCCGCCGCTAATGGTCGCTCCCTTCGCAAGGCCTGCAACGCAGCATGGCGCGCGCTCAGGCACAACCCGAAGGGCCGGGCCTGCTTTTGCGCAGGGCTGCGTTGCTCGTCCCTTATTTGGAACAACCAAACTGCGGGCCTCGCGCCTTGCCCTGCGCAAAAGCAGACCCGGCGCACTCGTGAATTCATTGATGACACACCCTCCTGAACGCCCTCCGTATCCCCACTTTGGTTCGCCTACTTCCCAAGGCATGTCGCCGAAAGCAAAAAGGCCATGGGAAATGTAGTCTTTCTTTCCCTTGGCCTTGCTGTCTCGTCGTCAGTACTTGAGCCGGATGGATCGTTTCCAGCATGGACGTTCGGCGCGAACTTTAGGGCGTGAGGGGCCTGAGATCAACTAAAAATGTCGCGTTTTTGCACGCTTCTGACGTGCGTCGCGGATATCACTCTTTGTAGCCGACCGAGATGACGGTCAGATGTTCCGCAATAATTTTCAGGTGTTAAAAATACCTGCACGTTCGACGCTGATGTGTGCCAAGTCTTAGATAAGTGCGTTCACTTCAACATCGGCGACGTTGGCGGCGAGAAGGGGAGGTGCGAGGGAAGTTGCTGGTTGAGGCAGAGATCTTCGGGCGGGTTCAACCTTCTGACGTGTTGATATTTCTTGCCGGCTCATAGTCGGCAAAATAATCACGGCTTTCAGATTCCGGCGGTCGAAAAAAAGGGCTGTCGAACAGCCCTTTTGCATTTGATCAGGCCACCGCTTCGGCCGGTGACACGATATTGGTCTTCATTCCGCGCGAACGGCCCGAACTCAGGTAAGCCGCAATCGACTCCTGGGTGACTTCGCCGAGGAACACTCGCTCGGCATCCATCACCGGCAACCATGCCCGATTGAACTCGTACATGCGCGACAACAGGATGCGCAAATGCTCGTCGTATGCCGCCGTGGCGTTGAACTCGCGCAGGAATTGCGCACAGGTGCCGGTCTGACGATGCAGATCACGACGGCGCACATAACCCAGCGCCTTGTTCTCCGCGTCAGTGACGACGACATAACGACGGTCATGCTCGTCCATCAACTCCAGCGCATCGGCCACCGGGGTTTCCGGGCTCACCGACGGCGCGTTATCCGCCGCATCTTCAGCCTTCACCAGCAGTAGACGCTTGAGGGTGCTGTCCTGACCGACGAAGTTGCTGACAAAGTCGTCCGCCGGATGGGCGAGCAGGGTGTCCGGGTGGTCAATCTGCAACAGTTTGCCGGCGCGGAAGATTGCGATCTTGTCACCGAGCTTGATCGCTTCGTCGATGTCGTGGCTGACCATGATCACGGTCTTGTTCAGCGCACGCTGCATCTCGAAAAATTCGTTCTGGATCATCTCGCGGTTGATCGGGTCGACCGCGCCGAATGGTTCGTCCATCAGCAGCAGCGGCGCATCCGCCGCCAGCGCGCGGATCACGCCGATCCGTTGCTGCTGGCCGCCGGACAATTCACGCGGGTAACGATGCAGGTATTGCTTGGGTTCAAGCTTGATCATGCTCATCAGTTCGCGGGCGCGGTCGTGGCATTTCTGTTTGTCCCAGCCGAGCAGTTTCGGCACCACCACGATGTTCTCTTCAATGGTCATGTTCGGGAACAGACCGATCTGCTGGATCACGTAACCGATGTTGCGACGCAGGGTCACTTCGTCGAGGTCGGTGGTGTCTTCGCCGTTGATCAGGATCTTGCCCGAGGTCGGCTTGATCAGGCGGTTGATCATTTTCAGCGTGGTGCTTTTGCCGCAGCCCGATGGCCCGAGGAACACACAGATTTCGCCTTCATTGACGGTCAGGCTTACCGAGTCCACGGCTTTCACATCTTTGCCGTTGCTTTGGAAGGTCTTGCTGAGGTTTTGAAGTTCGATCATTTGAGGAGTCCTTTTGGAGTCAGCGAACGTTGCAGCCACTGCAAAATGAGGTCGGCGAAGATCGCCAGAAGACTGACCAGCAGCGCGCCGACGATGAGCATCGACATGTCACTGCGGCTGATGGAGGCGAGGATCAGCACGCCGAGGCCGCCGGCGCCGATGGTTGCGGCAATGGTCATCACGCCGATGTTCATCACCACGGCGGTGCGCACGCCGGCGAGGATCACCGGCACTGCGATTGGCAACTCGACCATGCGCAGGCGCTGGCCGAAGGTCATGCCGATGCCGCGTGCGGCTTCACGAATGCCCGGTTCGACGCCGGTCAGGGCGAGGTAGGTGTTGCGCATGATCGGCAGCAGTGAATAAAGGAACACGGCGGTGATCGCCGGCATCGGGCCGAGGCCCTGGCCGAATTTCGAGTAGAACGGCAGCAGCAGGCCGAACAGCGCAATCGACGGCACGGTCAGCAGCACCGTGGCGCTGGCCTGCAAGGGACCGGCGAGGCTCGGGAAGCGCGTCATCAGGATGCCCAGCGGCACGCCGATGAGGATCGCCAGGCTGACGGCGATGCCGACCAGCGTGATGTGCTGCCAGGTCAGGTGCATCACCTGCTGCCAGTCGAGGTGGGAAAAGGCGTTCAAAAATTCCATGACTTTTCCTCCTTTAGTTCAGTGGATGCTGGCGCAGGAAATCGGCAGCGACTTTCGACGGGCTCTCGTGATCAACATCGACCCGCGCGTTGAGCTGGCGCATGGTTTCGTCGTCGAACAGTTCGGCCAGCGGCTTGAGTTGCTCCGCCAGTTTCGGGTGGGCGTCGAGGTAGGCCTGACGCACCACCGGCGCGGCGGTGTAGTCCGGGAAGTAATGCTTGTCGTCTTCCAAAAGCTTCAGGCCGAAAGCATTGAGGCGACCGTCGGTGGTGTAGACCAGACCGGCAAACACCTGACCGTTGCGCAGCGCGGTGTAGACCAGGCCTGCGTCCATCTGCCGGATGTTCTTGCGAGTCAGGTTCATGTCGTAGAGCTTGACCATGCCGTCCAGACCGTCGGAGCGGTTGGCGAACTCGGTGTCCAGCGCCACCAGGTGGTTGGTCTTGGCTTCAGCCTTCAACACGTCGTTCAACTGGCTGATGGTGTGGATTTGCGGGTATTGCTCGGCCACTTTTTTCGGCAGGGCGAGGGCGTAGGTGTTGCTGAATTTCGACGGCGTGAGCCAGACCAGGCCTTTCTTCGCATCGAGTTCTTTCACCCGGGCGTAGGACTGTGCGCTGTCGAGTTTTTCGGTGACATGGTTGTAGGCCACCAGCGACACACCGGTGTATTCCCAGAGCATGTCCAGTTGCCCGGTTTCGTGGGCGCTGCGGGCCAGGTTACTGCCCAGGCCACCGGTGATCTGCGCGTCGTAGCCTTTGCTGCGCAGGTATTGCGCGGTGATTTCCGCGAGCAGGGTCTGCTCGGTGAATACCCGGGCGCCAAGGCGAATCACCGGTTTGTCGGCGGCTTGGGCGATGCCTGCGAAGAGCAGCACGCAGCCCAGAATCAAACTAAGTCTTTTCATAAATATTCCTTCGCAAAGCCTCAAGACGGGCGCAAACCGCGTTCCAGCCAGAGACGGCTGGCGAGGGTGACCACGCCATCGAGCAGCAACGCCAGCAGCGCGGTGCACGCGGCGCCGAGCAGCAGTTGCGGCTGATTGTTCAGGGCGATGCCGGGGAAGATCAGGCTGCCGAGGCTGTTGGCGCCGATCAGGAAGGCCAGCGGCGCGGTACCGACGTTGATCGCCAGCGCCACCCGCACACCGCCGACGATGATCGGCACGGCGTTGGGCAACTCGACTTTCCACAGCACCTGACGCGGAGTCATGCCGATCCCGACGGCGGCTTCTTTCAGCGAGCCCTGGACGTTTTTCAGGCCTTCATAGGTGTTGCGCACAATCGGCAAAAGCGAGGCGAGGAACAAAGCGAAGATCGCCGGACCGCTGCCGATGCCGAGAATCCCCAGGGCAATCGCGAGCACGGCCAGCGGAGGCACGGTGTTGCCGATGTTGAAGATCTGCATGAAGCGTTCGGCGCGGCCGACCATGGTCGGGCGGCTCAGGAATATACCGGCGGGAATGCCCACGACCAGGGCGGCCAGCATTGAAGCGAGGACGAGAATCAGGTGAGCTTGCAGGTAAAACAACAAATCGTCGCGGTAGTGTTCGATCGTGTTGATGCCGATCCAGTGGACCAGCAGGGCCAGGAGCGCGATCACCACCGCACCTCCCATCAGCCCTTTGCCATAGCGGATAGCCACAGGCGGACTCCTTTTTTTTAGTCGGCGACCGCTGCTCCGTGTGGCATGCCATGCCTGGCTGCCGGAGTCAGTGTTCGCGAGAAGCAGCTTTTTTTCAGCCCGGCAAAAGCGGTCTGAAAGCCAGCCATGAGCGCAGCCTCGTCAGGCTAACTTGCTGATTTTTCAGCCCCTGACGAAATGTCGTTACAGGGGATGGACGTCTCCGTGCTTTAAAAGGTTCCCATCTGAGGCAGCATTTGGCCACCCTTAATGTGCTCAACGGTTCGGTTATTGAATCGAGTTGGGCTATAATCGCCGCCCTTTTTTGAATCACCGCCAGGCGATTTCCCATGACCAGACAGGCCGCCGAAGTCGCGAAACGCCGCACTTTCGCCATTATTTCCCACCCCGATGCCGGTAAAACCACCATCACCGAAAAGCTCTTGCTGATGGGCAAGGCGATTGCCGTGGCCGGTACGGTGAAATCCCGTAAATCCGACCGCCATGCGACATCCGACTGGATGGAGATGGAAAAGCAGCGGGGGATCTCGATCACCACGTCGGTCATGCAGTTCCCGTATCGCGAACACATGATCAACCTGCTCGACACCCCGGGCCACGAAGACTTCTCCGAAGACACCTACCGCACCCTGACCGCGGTGGACTCGGCATTGATGGTCCTCGACGGCGGTAAAGGCGTAGAGCCACGTACCATCGCGCTGATGGACGTCTGCCGTCTGCGTGACACGCCGATCGTCAGCTTCATCAACAAACTCGACCGTGACATCCGCGACCCGATCGAACTGCTCGACGAAATCGAAGCCGTCCTGAAGATCAAGGCTGCGCCGATCACCTGGCCGATCGGTTGCTACCGCGACTTCAAGGGCGTGTACCACCTGGCCGACGACTACATCATTGTCTACACCGCCGGTCACGGTCATGAACGCACCGAAACCAAGATCATCGAGAAGCTCGATTCCGACGAAGCCCGCGCACACCTGGGCGACGAGTACGAGCGTTTCCTCGAACAGCTGGAACTGGTGCAGGGCGCCTGCCACGAGTTCAATCAGCAGGAATTCCTCGACGGTCAACTGACCCCGGTGTTCTTCGGTACTGCATTGGGCAACTTCGGGGTCGACCATGTCCTCGACGCCGTGGTCGACTGGGCCCCGCGCCCGCTGCCACGTGTGGCCAACGAGCGCACCGTGGAGCCGGTGGAAGAGAAGTTCTCGGGCTTCATCTTCAAGATCCAGGCGAACATGGACCCGAAGCACCGCGACCGCATCGCCTTCATGCGTATCTGCTCCGGTAAGTACGAGAAAGGCATGAAGATGCGCCACGTGCGAACCGGCAAGGACGTGCGCATCGGCGACGCCCTGACGTTCTTCTCCTCCGAGCGTGAACAGCTGGAAGAAGCGTACGCCGGCGACATCATCGGTCTGCACAACCACGGCACGATCCAGATCGGCGACACCTTCAGCGAAGGCGAAACCCTGGGCTTCACCGGTATCCCGCACTTCGCCCCGGAACTGTTCCGCCGCGTACGCCTGCGCGACCCGCTGAAATCCAAGCAACTGCGCCAGGGCCTGCAACAGCTCGCCGAAGAAGGCGCGACCCAGGTGTTCTTCCCGGAACGTAGCAACGACATCATCCTCGGCGCCGTCGGTGTGCTGCAGTTCGATGTGGTCGCCAGCCGCCTGAAAGAGGAATACAAGGTCGAGTGCTCCTACGAGCCGATCACCGTGTACTCCGCGCGCTGGATCGAATGCAGCGACAAGAAGAAGCTCGAAGAATTCTCCAACAAGGCCGTGGAAAACCTGGCACTGGACGGCGGCGGTCACCTGACCTACCTCGCGCCGACCCGCGTCAACCTGGCCCTGATGGAAGAGCGCTGGCCGGACGTGAAATTCCGTGCGACGCGCGAGCATCACTAAGCGCTGAGCTGTTCCCCCCAAAGCCCCCGTTGCGTAAGCCTCGGGGGCTTTTTATTGGCTACCGATAGGTTGCTCATCAGGCGTTTGAGAGAAGCGGCCTTGCTTAGCCGATCCGGTTATGAGCGTTATTCGAAAGCGGTCTGTCCACGCATGGCATTTCCGGGCATTGGTTAGCGTCCTATCTGGTGAACCCGGCGGATCGGAACTAGATTTCAATCAGCGTCAGGTCAGCATGAATTTCTCACCTGGAACAGGATGGACTCGACCATGAAAAACAGGTTGCTACGCGTTCTGCTGTTGTTGAAAGTGATGGTGATGCTGTCCCTCGGCACTGCGACGGCCTGGGCCGAGTGCGAGGATCACGATACCCAGGCCTCCAGCGGGCAGGTGGGGCACAGCGCGCTGATGCTGGCCAAGTCCGAGTCCGAGCCGGGCGATCAGGGCCAGGGTGGCAGCGCCGACGATGACGACTCGACCACCGATGAGCCGGACACCGACGATCCGGACGAAGGCGACAGCCAGACGTAGATTCCGCGCAAAAGAAAACCCCTTCTTTCCCGATCGATGCGCAATCGGGGCAGAAGGGGTTTGGTCAACTCATCAACAACCCGCCCCGGGAAACGGGGCGGGTTTTTTCAGGCCGCGCCGTCGAGGAATTGCTCGGCGTAGTGACAGGCAACCTGACGCGTGTCGAGCTGGCGCAGGACCGGCTCTTCGCTGCTGCAACGCGCGGTGGCGTACGGGCAGCGCTTGTGGAACGCGCAGCCAGGCGGCGGGTTCAGCGGGTTGGGCAGCTCGCCGACGATCTTGATTTTCGGCTTGTCCGGATCCGGGTGGATGGTCGGGGTCGCCGACAACAGCGCCTGGGTGTACGGGTGCAGAGGACGGGCATAGATGTCGTGTTTCGGACCGATTTCCACCGGGCGACCGAGGTACATCACCATCACGTCATCGGCCACGTGCTGCACCACCGCCAGGTTGTGCGAGATGAACACGTAGCCGGTGTTGAACTCCTGCTGCATGTCCATGAACAGGTTCAGCACCTGCGCCTGGATCGACACGTCCAGCGCCGAGGTCGGTTCGTCCGCCACCAGCACTTTCGGTTGCAGCATCATGGCGCGGGCCAGCGCGATACGCTGACGCTGACCGCCGGAGAACATGTGCGGATAACGCTGGTAGTGCTCGGGACGCAAGCCGACCTGCTTCATCATCGCCTGGACTTTCTCGCGACGCTCGGCAGCTGACAGGTTGGTGTTGATCAACAGCGGCTCGGCCAGCTGATCACCGATTTTCTGCCGTGGGTTCAACGATGCGTACGGGCTCTGGAACACCATCTGCACGTCTTTGCGCAGTTGCTTGCGCTGGGCCTTGTCGGCGCCGGCCACTTCCTGCCCGGCGATTTTCAGCGAGCCGGATGACGGCTCCTCGATCAGGGTCAGGGCGCGGGCGAGGGTGGATTTGCCGCAGCCCGATTCACCGACGACGGCGAGGGTCTTGCCGGCTTCCAGCTCGAACGACACGCCGTTGAGGGCGCGCACGGTGGCGTGGCCCTTGAACAGGCCACGGGAGACTTCGTAGTGACGGGTCAGGTCGCGGGCGGTAAGTACGACGGCCATTACGCCACCTCCTGGTTCAACGGATAGAAGCAGCGGGCGAGGCTGTGGCTTTTCGGGTCAAGGGTCGGACGCTGCGCGCGGCAGCTGTCCTGCACGTACGGGCAGCGCGGCGACAGCAGGCAGCCTTGCGGGCGGTCGTAACGGCCGGGAACGATGCCCGGCAGGGTGGCCAGACGCTCGGCACCCTGGCTGTGTTCCGGAATCGCCTTGAGCAGCGCTTCGCTGTACGGGTGGGCGGGGATGTCGAACAGTTGCGGCACCTGTCCGACTTCAACGGCTTGACCGGCGTACATCACGCACACGCGCTGGGCGGTTTCGGCCACCACGGCGAGGTCGTGGGTGATCAGCACCAGGCCCATGTTCTG
Organism: Pseudomonas sp. R45(2017); assembly: GCF_002112305.1. NCBI lineage: Bacteria > Pseudomonadati > Pseudomonadota > Gammaproteobacteria > Pseudomonadales > Pseudomonadaceae > Pseudomonas > Pseudomonas sp. R45(2017). The sequence goes on from NZ_NEHH01000006.1 coordinate 138,613, forward strand.
TTCTTTCTGCAACGCCAGCAGCAGATCCATGATCTGTGCCTGAATCGTCACGTCGAGTGCGGTGGTCGGCTCGTCCGCGATCAGCAGTTTCGGCTCGCCGGCAATCGCCATGGCAATCGCCACACGCTGGCTCATCCCGCCGGACAGTTGGTGCGGGTAGGCATCCATACGGCTGGCGGCGCCCGGGATTTCAACTTTTTCCAGCAGCTCGATCGCACGCTTGCGCGCTTGCTTGCCGGACATTTTCAGGTGCAGGCGCAGCACTTCTTCGATCTGGAAACCGACGGTGTAGCTCGGGTTCAGCGCGGTCATCGGGTCCTGAAACACCATCGCCAGGTCTTTGCCGACGATCTGCCGACGCTGACGGTTGTTCAGCTTGAGCATGTTCTTGCCGTCGAAGCTCAGCGAGTCGGCGGTGACGATCCCCGGGTGCTCGATCAGGCCCATCAGCGCCATCATGGTCACGGACTTGCCGGAACCCGACTCGCCCACGATCGCCAGGACTTCGCCCTTGTCGACTTTCAGGTCGAGGCCGTCGACGACCGGGGTGGCGTTCTTGTCGCCGAAGCGAACATTGAGATTCTTGATTTCTAACAGTGACATGGGAATCTCCTCAGGCGGCGTTCTTGAGTTTCGGGTCCAGCGCATCGCGCAGGCCGTCGCCCATCAAGTTGATTGCCAGCACGCTGAGCAAAATGGTCAAACCAGGCAGACTCACCACCCACCAGGCGCGTTCGATGTAGTCGCGGGCCGAAGCCAGCATGGTGCCCCACTCGGGGGTTGGCGGCTGGACGCCGAGGCCGAGGAAGCCCAGGGCGGCGGCATCGAGGATCGCCGAGGAGAAGCTCAGGGTCGCCTGAACGATCAGCGGTGCCATGCAGTTCGGCAGCACGGTGATAAACATCAGGCGTGGCAGACCGGCACCGGCCAGGCGCGCGGCGGTCACGTAGTCGCGGTTCAGCTCACCCATCACGGCGGCACGGGTCAGACGCACGTAGGACGGCAAGGACACCACGGCAATCGCGATCACGGTGTTGATCAGGCCTGGGCCGAGGATGGCGACGATCGCCACGGCCAGCAGCAGCGACGGCAGGGCCAGCATGATGTCCATCAGACGCATGATGGTCGGGCCGACCACTTTCGGGAAGAAACCGGCGAACAGACCCAGCAGGATCCCCGGGATCAGCGACATTACCACCGACGACAGACCGATCAGCAGCGACAGGCGCGAACCCTGGATCAGACGCGACAGCAGGTCGCGACCCAGTTCATCGGTGCCGAGCAGGAACTGCATCTGCCCGCCTTCGAGCCACGCCGGCGGCGTCAGCAGGAAGTCGCGGTATTGCTCGCTCGGGTTATGCGGGGCGACCCACGGCGCGAAGATCGCGCAGAAAATCACCAGCAGCATGAACAGCAGGCCGGCGACGGCGCCCTTGTTCTTGGCGAAGGCCTGCCAGAACTCTTTGTACGGGGACGGGTACAGCAGACTTTGATCCACGGCGGTGGCGGCGGTGACTACTGAGGAAGTTGGAGTGCTCATGGGTATTGACCTCAGCGCTGATGACGGATGCGTGGGTTGGCAAAGCCGTAGAGGATGTCCACCACGAAGTTGACCAGAATCACCAGGCAGGCGATTAACAGGATGCCGTTTTGCACAACCGGGTAGTCCCGGGCGCCGATGGCTTCGATCAGCCATTTACCGATGCCGGGCCAGGAGAAGATGGTTTCGGTCAGGACCGCACCGGCCAGCAGGGTGCCGACTTGCAGGCCGACCACGGTCAGTACCGGGATCAGCGCGTTGCGCAGGCCGTGCACGAACACCACGCGCGACGGCGACAGGCCTTTGGCCTTGGCGGTGCGGATGTAGTCTTCACGCAGTACTTCGAGCATCGACGAACGGGTCATCCGCGCGATCACCGCCAGCGGAATGGTACCCAGCACGATGGCCGGCAGGATCAGGTGGTGCAGGGCATCGAGGAAGGCGCCCATGTCATCGGCCAGCAGGGTGTCGATCAGCATGAAACCGGTGCGCGGCTCGATGTCGTAAAGCAGGTCGATCCGCCCGGACACCGGGGTCCAGCCCAGGCTCACCGAGAAGAACATGATGAGGATCAGACCCCACCAGAAAATCGGCATCGAATAACCCGCGAGGGAGATGCCCATCACCCCGTGGTCGAACAGGGATCCTCGCTTGAGGGCCGCGATCACCCCGGCCAGGAGGCCCAGGATGCCGGCGAACAGCAGGGCGGCCATGGACAGTTCCAGGGTCGCCGGGAAGAGGGAGGTGAACTCGGTCCATACGCTCTCACGGGTGCGCAGGGATTCGCCGAGATCGCCGTGGGCCAGTTTGCCGATGTAGTCCAGGTACTGGGCGTACAGCGGTTTGTTCAGACCGAGGCGTTCCATTGCCTGAGCGTGCATTTCGGGGTCGACCCGACGTTCGCCCATCATCACTTCCACGGGGTCGCCGGGAATCATGCGAATCAACGCGAAAGTCAGCAAGGTGATGCCGAAAAACGTGGGGATCAATAACCCCAGTCGGCGGGCAATAAAACTAAACATCGTGTGTGGTACCTCATCAGCCGGTTAGGCGTGCCCGGCGACCCTGGGGTCAGGATCGCCGGGAGTTTCTTATCTACTTCACCTGGGTGGTGGCGAAGTTATTGGTTGTCAGAGGGCTGATGTGATAACCCTCTACGTTGTTGCGCATTGCGGTGAACATGCGGGTGTGGGCCATGCTGATCCACGGTTGGTCCTGATTGAACAGCACTTGAGCCTGCTCATACAGCCTGGCGCGTTCGGCCGGATCTACTTTAGCCCGTGCTTCGTCGAGCAGGGCCTGGAATTTCTCGTTGCACCAGCGAGCGTAGTTTTCGCCGTTCTTGGCGGCTTCGCAACTGAGCATAGGCGTCAGGAAGTTATCCGGGTCGCCGTTGTCGCCCGCCCATCCGGCGGAAACCATGTCGTGCTCGCCGGCCTTGGCGCGTTTGAGCATCTCACCCCATTCCATCACGCGGATGTCGATCTTGATCCCGACTTTCGCCAGGTCAGCCTGCATCATCTGCGCGCCGAGCATCGGGTTCGGGTTGGTCGGGCCGCCGCCGTTACGGGTAAACAGGGTAAACACGGTGCCTTCCGGTACGCCGGCTTCCTTGAGCAGCTTGCGGGCAGCATCGAGGTCACGTGGCGGGTTCTTCAGCTCGTGGTTGTAGCCCAGCAGGGTTGGCGGGTACGGGTTGACCGCGACCGACGCGTTGCCTTTGCCGAACAGGGCGTTGACGTAGGCTTCCTTGTCGAAGGCGATGTCGATCGCTTTGCGCACCCGCACGTCGCTGATGTACTTGTGCTGGGTGTTCATGGCGACGTAGGAGACGGTCATCGCATCCAGTTCGTCGACTTTCAGGTTGCTGTCTTTCTTGATGCTCGGGATGTCATCCGGTTTCGGGTACAGCGCGATCTGGCACTCGTTGGCCTTGAGTTTCTGCAAGCGCACGTTGTTGTCGGTGGCGATCGCCAGGATCAGCGCGTCAGCCGGCGGCTTGCCACGGAAATAGTCCGGGTTGGCCTTGAAGCGTACCTGGGCGTCTTTCGCGTAACGCTGGAAGATGAACGGGCCGGTACCGACCGGTTTGTTGTTCAGGTCGCCGGTCTTGTTGGCCTTGAGCAACTGGTCGGCGTATTCGGCCGGGTAGATCGAGGAGAACGCCATGGCGATGTCGGCCAGAAACGGCGCTTCGCGGCGGGTCAGGGTGAACCTGACGGTGTTGTCGTCGACTTTCTCAACGCCTTTCAGCAGTTCCTTGAAGCCCATGCTTTCAAAGTACGGAAAGCCCACGCTCGACAGCTTGTGCCACGGGTGATTCGGGTCCAGCTGACGCTGGAAACTCCAGACCACGTCGTCGGCGTTCATGTCGCGGGTCGGCTTGAAATATTCGGTGGTGTGAAACTTGACGCCTTTGCGCAGGTGGAACGTGTAGGTCAGGCCGTCTTCGCTGATGTCCCAGGACTCGGCCAGCGCCGGAATCACTTCGGTGGTGCCGGGCTTGAAGTCCGCCAGACGGTTGAAGATGGTTTCGGCCACCGCGTCGGCAGTGACTGCAGTCGTGTACTGGACCATATCGAAGCCTTCCGGACTGGCTTCGGTGCAGACCACCAAGGGTTTGGCCGAGACGCCGACAGCGACACTCAGCAACGCAGCCGCGATGGCCGCTCGTAGGGGAAGCATTTTCATCAAGAACCCTCTGCAATCGGTTGAAGACAAAAAGCCGAACGGCCGACTCGTCACTGAGTCAGCCGTCGGCTGGCGGTTTTTACAGGATGTTGAATGGAATGGTGGTCACGAGACGGAACTCGTTGATGTTGCCGTCAGCCTGGTGTTCGCTGGCGCGGTGAGTGGTGTACGTCGCGCGAATCGCAGTGGCCTTGAGCGGGCCGCTCTGCACGGCGTAGGAAGCACCGATGCCGTATTCGTAGTGCGATTCGCCGTCCATCAGGCTCAGGTCGCCGCGCTTGTCATCTGGAATGGTGTAAGCCGTGCCACGGTAGTGAGTACCGTCAATGCCCCAGCCGCGAGCCTGATAGATGTTGAACTTCAGGCCTGGTACGCCGTATTCGGCCATGTTGATGCCGTAGGCGATCTGGAAGGATTTCTCGTTCGGGCCGTTGAAGTCCGACAGCAGGGAGTTGGCCAGGTAGATGCCGTTGGTTTCATGCAGGTAGTCGAAGTACTCGTTACCGTTCACTTGCTGGTACGAGAAGGTCAGGCTGTGGGCCTGGTGAGTCAGGCCGAGGGACAACGAGTAGGTATCGTTGTCGATGTTGCCCATCAGTTTTTTGCCTTCGTCGACGGTCTTGTAGTAGTTCAGACCGGTGGTCAGGCTCAGGACCTGGCTGTCACCCAGTTCGTGGGTACCGCCGAAGTAGTACTGATTCCAGAAGTCTTCGACGTTGGCGACGTACAGGCTGGTTTTCAGGCTCTTGAACGGCTGATAGTTAACGCCGCCGGTGTAGACCTTGTCGGTCTCGACGCCGGTTGCGGAGTACTCGGAACGGAATTTCGACAGGCTCTGCTCGGTACGTGGCGAAACGCGGTCGAAACCGGCCAGGTCGAACGACAGGTTGTTGAATTCTTCACTGTGCAGGCTGATCCCTTCGAAGCTCGAAGGCAGCGGACGGTTGCCGATGACGTCGACGATCGGCGTGCTGAAGTTCTGACGACCGGCGGTCAGCGTGGTGTTCGACACGCGGAACTTGACGTTGGCCAGACCCAGTTTGCTCCACTGGTCTACCGCGTCTCCGTCGGAGTGAGCCAGGGTGCGGTTGGAGCCACCGGCGATGTCCTTGCGGTCGCGATCCAGCACGATGGCGTTGTAAGCGGCCACTTCAGTGCTGACGCCCACGGTGCCCTGGGTGAAGCCCGAGGTGTAGTTGACGATGGTGCCCTGAACCCAGTTGATACGACGCGGGGTCTTTGTTCTGACCACTGGCGAGGTGTCTTTGTCGCTGTTTTTCACGTAACTGAAACTGTCGTCACGACGACGCAGTTCGTTGGCATACCAGTTACGCGTTGTGCCGCCCAGGCTTTGTCCATCGATAAAGCCTTTGGCCTCGCTTTGGGCGCTGCTGCCGGCCAATGTGGTAGGGACGAACTCCTGACTTGCAGGTTCTGCGTACGCCGTGGCGGTGATGCTGCTGATGGCCAGGGCCAGTATCGCGGTGCTGCTCAGTTTCATGGGTGAAGCTCCTTTACTTTCTTTTTATGCCGGCTTTTTTGGGTTGGCCGGTTATTGGTTTAGAACTCATTCACACATCGCAAACGTTTGCAAAAGGCCTGATAGGCGAGTTTCGGCAAAGCGCTTGCGTGAGGGGGTAGACGGCCCCCTCAGCATTGCGGCTAATCGGTTTTTTGTTTAATCGATGCTGACACCCGAAAAAACGTTGCGACCGAACGGGCTCACCTTGAACCCTTCGACTTTGGTGCTCAGTGGCTGGTTGACCGTCGAGTGAGCGACAGGCGTGATCGGCACCTGCTGCTTGAGCAGTTGCTGGGCCTGTTTGTAGAGCACGGTGCGCTGGTCGCGGTCGGTGACGACCTTCGCCTGTTTGATCAGCTTGTCGTAAGCCGGATCGCACCACATGGAGTAGTTGTTGCCGCCGATGGCGTCGCAGCTGTAGAGCGTGCCGAGCCAGTTGTCCGGATCCCCGTTGTCACCGGTCCAGCCGATCAGGCTGATGTCGTGCTCGCCATTCTTGGTGCGCTTGATGTACTCGCCCCATTCGTAGCTGACGATTTTCACTTTCAGACCGATCTTGGCCCAGTCGGCCTGGAGCATCTCGGCCATCAGTTTGGCGTTCGGGTTGTACGGACGTTGTACCGGCATCGCCCAGAGGGTGATCTCGGTGCCTTCCTTGACGCCGGCAGCCTTGAGCAGCTCTTTGGCTTTTTCCGGGTTGTAGGCGGCGTCCTTGATGGTGTCGTCGTAGGACCATTGGGTCGGCGGCATGGCGTTGACGGCCAGTTGGCCGGCGCCTTGATAAACAGCGTTGAGAATCCCCTGTTTATTCACTGCCATGTCCAGCGCCTGGCGTACTTCGAGCTGGTCGAACGGCTTGTGACGCACGTTGTAGGCGATATAGCCGAGGTTGAAGCCTGGTTTCTCGATCAATTGCAGTTTCGGGTCGTTCTTCAGTGCCGGCACATCGGCCGGACGCGGGTGCAGGGTGACCTGACATTCACCGGCCTTGAGCTTCTGCACACGTACCGAAGCGTCGGTATTGATCGCGAAAATCAGGTTCTTCAGCTTCACCCGGCTCTGATCCCAGTAATGCGGGTTGCCGGTGTAGCGGATGTTCGAGTCTTTCTGGTAGCTCTTGAACACGAACGGCCCAGTGCCGATCGGCTTCTGGTTGATGTCGCTCGGCTTGCCCTCGGCCAGCAGCTTGTCGGCGTATTCGGCAGACAGGATGGCGGCGAAGCTCATGGCGATGTTCTGGATGAACGCGGCGTCGACGCTGTTGAGCGTGAACTGCACGGTCAGCGGCCCGGTCTTTTCGACCTTGGCGATGTTCTTGTTGAGGCTCATCCCGTTGAAATACGGGAACTCGGTCGGATAAGCCTTACGGAATGGCTGTTGCGGATCGAGCATGCGGTTAAACGTGAACAGCACGTCGTCGGCGTTGAGATCGCGCGTAGGTTTGAAGTACGGCGTTGTATGAAACTTCACACCTTCACGCAGGTGAAAGGTGTACTTGAGACCATCCTCGGAAATATCCCAGCTGGTTGCCAGGCCCGGTACGACATTGGTCGCGCCTTTTTCGAACTCGGCCAGTCGGTTGTACAGCGGTTCGGCGGCGTCGTTATCGGTCGCTGTCGTGTACTGCGCGGTATCGAAACCGGCCGGACTGCCTTCGGAGCAGAACACCAGACTGTTGCTGGCGGCGTCACTGGCGGACGTGGCGGCCAACAGGCCGGCGCCCAGCAATGCGGAAAAAACCAAGGTATGGCGCATGACGCTCCCTCTTTTTTTAGTGTTTTTCAATGCGCCGCGATCCCGTCCAGGGATGTGGTGGCGGCATTGAGCTCAAACCAATACGGCAGCAAAACCGATAGCCCACGCAGTCACTGGTCAGAACCCGACGGTAGGGGCCGTGGGTCTGGCAGTAAATGCGCTGAGTCCTAAAGACTCGTAGGAAAAGGCAACACGTCCTGAACCAACCCAGTAAGACGGGGCGGAAAAGGTTGTAGGCAAATTCCTGACTTCTCGGCAAAAAAAACAGCGGCGACGCTGAACACGTCGCCGCTGCTTCTTTTATTTGCTGACGCTGACGCCGTAGAAGGAGTTCAAGCCGAATGGGCTGATCTTGAAGTCCTGCACGTTGGCGCGCATGGGTTGATACACCGTCGAGTGAGCGATAGGTGTCATAGGGACTGCATCTTTGAGGACGTGCTGCGCCTCTTTGTAGAGTTCGGTGCGCTTGGCCTGGTCAGTGGTGCGCTTGGCTTCTTTCACGAGGCCGTCGAATTTCTTGTCGCACCATTTGGAGAAGTTGTTGCCACTCAGGGAGTCGCAACCAAACAACACGTTGAGCCAGTTGTCCGGATCACCATTGTCACCGCTCCAGCCAATCAGCATGCCCTGGTTCTCGCCACCTTTGGAACGCTTGATGTACTCGCCCCACTCGTAGCTCTGAATCTTCACGTTCAGACCGATTTTCTTCCAGTCGGACTGGAGCATTTCGGCCATCAGTTTGGCATTCGGGTTGTACGGACGCTGAACCGGCATCGCCCACAGGACGATCTCGGTACCTTCCTTGACGCCGGCTTCCTTGAGCAGCTGTTTGGCTTTCTCAGGATCGTACTTGGCGTCCTTGATGGTGGTGTCGTAGGACCACTGGGTCGGCGGCATGGCGTTGACGGCCAGTTGGCCCGCACCCTGGTAAACCGAGTCGATGATCTGTGGCTTGTTCACCGACATGTCAAGTGCCTGACGCACGCGCAGGTCAGCCAGCGGGTTCGGCTCGTTGCTACCCTTGACCTTGTCCATCACGTTGTAGGCGATGTAGCCCAGGTTGAAACCAGCCTGGTCAGGCATCTTCAGCGTAGGATCGGCTTTCAGTGCCGCGAGGTCGGCCGGACGAGGGAACAGGGTGACTTGGCACTCGTTCTTTTTCAGCTTCTGGATACGTACCGACGGGTCGGTGGTGATGGCGAAGATCAGGTTGTCGATCTTCACGTCTTCAGGCTTCCAGTAGTCCTTGTTCCCGGTGTAGCGGATGTTGGAGTCTTTCTGGTAGCTCTTGAACACGAACGGACCAGTGCCGATCGGCTTCTGGTTGATGTCGGCAGCCTTGCCTTCTTTCAGCAGCTGGGCTGCGTACTCGGCGGACTGGATCGACGCGAAGCTCATGGCCATGTTCTGGATGAACGCGGCGTCGACTTCTTTCAGAGTGAACTTGACGGTGTGGTCGTCGACTTTATCGATCTTGGTGATGTTGGTGTCCATCCCCATGTCGGTGAAGTACGGGAATTCGGTCGGGTACGCCTTACGGAACGGGTCATCCTTGTTAATCATGCGATTGAAGGTGAACAGCACGTCGTCGGCGTTGAACTCACGAGTCGGCTTGAAATACGGGGTGGTGTGGAACTTGACGCCTTCACGCAGGTGGAAGGTGTAAGTCAGGCCGTCATCAGAAATGTCCCACTTGGTCGCCAGACCAGGAATCACGGCGGTACCGCCACGCTCGAACTGGGTCAGACGGTTGAACATGGTTTCGGCTGAGGCGTCGAAGTCGGTTCCGGTGGTGTATTGGCCTGGATCGAAACCGGCCGGGCTGCCTTCGGAGCAGAACACCAGGTTAGTCGCAGCGGTGGCGAAAGGTGCGGAGGCTAACAAGCCTGCGCCGACTAAAAACGGAATGACCGCGTGTTTAAGCATGTTGGCCTCATGATTTGTTGTCATTTTTTAGTTGTGAGGTACGACCTCGTGAGTCGTGCCTGCGGATACTTATGCAGGGCCCATACCCAATGCAAGATCCAGAGCGCTCGGCGGCGTCAAAGCGTGGCACGAACGTACCTTAATGTCGCATCCGTATAACTTCTGACGCATTTGACCGTTTGCGGACGGTTTTTACGGTGCAAACGAAGCCCCAAAACGGTGCGTTGGTCACGTTGTGCGCGCCGGATTGGGGCCGGGTGTTACTTATTTATACCCACGCCATAGAAGGGGGTTAGACCGAACGGGCTGATCTTGAAGTCAGTGACTTCCTTGCGCAGCGGCTGGAACACCGTGGAGTTGGCGATCGGCGTGATTGGCACCTGCTGTTTAAGGATCAGTTGCGCCTGTTGATACAGTTTTACCCGTTGCGATTTATCGCTGGATACCTTGGCCTGCTGTACCAGCTTGTCGTAGGCCGGATCGCACCATTTGGCGTAGTTGCTGCCCTTCACCGCCGCGCAGCTGTAAAGCACGCCCAGCCAGTTGTCCGGGTCGCCGTTGTCACCGGTCCAGCCGTAAATCATCGCGTCGTGTTCGCCATTCTTGGCGCGCTTGATGTACTCGCCCCATTCGTAACTGACGATGTTGGCCTTGATACCGATCTTCTCCCAATCCTGCTGGATCATCTGGGCCGACATCCGCGCATTCGGGTTCGAGGCGCGTTGCACGGTCATGGCCCAGAGGTTGATGGTTGTACCGGGTGCAACCCCGGCTTCCTTGAGTAGCGCCTTGGCTTTTGCAGGGTCGTGCGGCGCGTCTTTTATGTTCGGATCGAACGACCATTGCGCTGGCGGCAAGGCGTTTTGCGCTAGCTGCCCGGCACTCTGGTAAACCGCTTTGATGATTGCCGGTTTGTCGATGGCCATGTCCAGCGCCTGGCGCACTTTGAGCTGATCCAGCGGCGGGTGGGTGGTGTTGTAGGCGAGGAAGCCGAGGTTGAAACCGGCCTGCTTCAACACCCGCAGGTTCGGGTCTTTTTCCATCACTTCGATGTCGGCCGGGCGCGGGTAGCCGCTGACCTGGCATTCGCCGGTCTTGAGCTTTTGCAGGCGAACGGCGGCATCCGGGGTGATCGAGAACACCAGGTTGTCGAGCTTCACGTCCTCGGGTTTCCAGTAGTCCTTGTTCGCCGCGTAGCGGATCTGCGCGTCCTTCTGATAGCGCTTGAACACGAACGGGCCGGTGCCGACCGGTTTCTGGTTGAGGTCTGCTGCTTTGCCTTCCTTCAGCAATTGGGCGGCGTATTCGGCCGATTGCACCGAGGCGAAGCTCATGGCGAGGTTTTGCACGAAGGCGGCGTCGACGTTGTTCAGGTTGAAGCGCACGGTGTTTTCGTCGAGCTTTTCCACGGATTTGATCGTGGTATTGAGGCCCATGTCGGTGAAGTACGGGGATTCGGCGGGGTAGGCCTTGCGGAAGGTGTTTTCCGGGTCGAGCAGGCGCTGGAAGGTGAAGAGGACGTCGTCGGCGTTGAAGGTTCGGGTCGGGGTGAAGTAGTCGGTGGTGTGGAATTTTACGTTTTGGCGCAGGTGGAAGGTGTATTGGAGGCCGTCCGGGCTTACGTCCCAATTGGTCGCCAGGCCGGGTTCGATTTCGGTGCCGCCGCGTTTGAATTGGGTTAGGCGGTTGAAGACTGTTTCGGCGGAGGCGTCGAAGTCGGTGCCGCTTGTGTACTGGCTGGGGTCGAAGCCTGCGGGGCTGGCTTCTGAGCAGTAGACGAGGGTTGTTGCGGCGTTGGCGATTGGGGTTATGGCGGTCAGGGCCAGGGTTATTAGAAGTGGTTTGAAGGTGAATCGATCCATGGAGTCCCCGGGTGCACTGGAGGTAGTTGTGGGGAGGAGGGTAGCCGGGGTTTCGGTGGGCGCGGAAATATCGTTTTTCTAGGTGAGGTGTCTATCTCGGTATATCTGGGGTGATTGTGTGCATATCCGATGCTGCGGTAACGGCTTCTTATGGTTCCGCCCTTACGGCGGGTCACTTTTTACGAACGCCTAAAAAGTAACCAAAAACGCTTGCTCCTGCGTTCGGCCCCTCGCTAAGGCTCGGGGTTCCTTCGCTCCGGGATTTATCCGGGGGGCATCGCCTACGGTTTGCTTCGCTGCACCTCCTCTCGATGTGTTTGGCTTCGCCAAACGGTCGCTGCGCTCCCACCCCCGGATAAATCCCTCCACTCAGCCTTCCGACGTCGCCCGTGGATCAAGATCAAAAGCTGCAGCCGAGCTAACGCTCATCCTGTTGAGTGGTGGTGGGGCAACAGCTAGAGCGGTTTGTGTGCTTTTCGGATTTTGAATTCACCTTCGATATCTCACGTCGGCGTATTTCATTTAAACGACGCGGTCAGTTCCCTCTCCCTCCGGGAGAGGGCAGCTTTTGATCGTTCCCACGCTCCGCGTGGGAATGTAGCCCGGGACGCTCCGCGTTCCATTTTCGGATGTTTAAAGATGTGTGGGATTCACCGAACCTTCCCACAAGTTTTTCAGGTTGTCCGTCGGAACCACGATCCCTAGTCTTTGGTTGTCGCAGAAAACTCTGTGATTGGGTGTGAGAACCCAGGCAAGCGAGTGTTATTCGAACGCCAGTCCGACCATAATTGCCGCCAGCTTTTCTGCTGCCTGTAATTGATTTATGGCGGCCGTGTGCGGGCAGACTTCGGTCTGGCCGGAATCTCCTTGCCCGGTTTCTCACCCCGCACATAGCTGCCACCTCTTCGCCGCGTGAGAACGGCATTTGGTGGCTTCAAGTCAGCAAGGAGTTAATCAATGAACAAGGTTGTCCCCGACCCACCCCTCGAATCACCCACCCCACTCGAAGAAGCCATGCGCGCCGAAGACCTCGCCCGCAACCGCGAAGCCATCAAACGCGCCCTCGACTATTACCTGTGCCCCAACCCTTCCAAACCGCGCCCGAGCACGATGTACATGGTCACGCCCAACGTCGACACCGAAAGCCTGCTGGCCAACGCCTGCGAATCCCTGGCCTCGGCCAATACCATCGCCAGCAATTTCGCCAATGAGCTTTCGGGCCCGCAGCGCAGTACGGCGCTCGGCATCCAGCAGATCATCATGCTGGCCGAGCTCGCAGTGAACCGCGCGCTGGACCGGGTTGATCCGCAAACCTGACAACACAAATCCCAGGTATAAAAAAACCGGCGATCATCACTGATCGCCGGTTTTTCATTCAGTCGTCATTCAATCACTGCATCAACACTTCAATCGAGCCATCAGCGGTCAGGCTGACCTGGCTGGTGCCGGCTTCGACTTCAGGCGTGACCGGTGCTGCGTCCATGCCGGCGGCTTTCATCATTATCGGGGCGCGCATGTACGGTTGTGGGAAGCCGTTGCTGTTGAGGTTCAGGTTGACGATTTTGTAGCCCTTGCCGCCCAGGGCGTCGGTGGCCAGTTGGGCGCGGGCCTTGAAGGCGGTGACGGCTTCTTTCAGCAGTTGGTCCTCGCTGGCCTTGCGGGTCGGGTCGGCGATGGCGAAGTCCATGCCGCCCATTTTCAGGTCGGTCAGCAGCTCGCCGGTGAGTTTGGACAGGGCGGCGAAGTCGGCGCTTTCCAGGCGCAGTTCGGCGCGTTCGCGCCAGCCGGTGATTTTCTGGCCTTTGGTGTCGTAGATCGGGTAGCTGGTGCGGCTGCCCTGGCGCAGGGTGATGTCTTTGACCTGCTTGGCCTGGGCCAGGGCCTTGTTCATGGTGGTGCTGACGTCGGCGGCGAGTTTGGCCGGGTCGGTGTTCTGTTCTTCGGTGTAGAGGGTCACGATCATCAGGTCGCGGGCCACTTCCTGGCTGACTTCGGCGCGCAGGGAAATCTGGTTGTAGTGCAGCTCATCGGCGGCCAGGGCCGGAAGGCTGGCGATGCTGCCGACGGTCAGGGCGAGAAGGGCGGCGCTGCGGCGAAATGTGTGCATGAAAGCTCCTTGATGAGGGCGCAGGTGATGGTTCGGGGGCCTGCGTGAAACCATCAGACTCTAGCTTTTATGATCCGGTTCGCCCAGTTACAACTTCTATACAGATGACAAGGCCAGCGACGAGATTCAAGCTGCAAGCCGCAAGCTTTTGCTCGTAGCTTGAAGCTCGCAACTTGCAACTGCTTTTGGGTGTGGTTGTTTGCCGCACTTTCGCCTCTCAAGCCCGCGCCTTGGTTATACTCCGTGCGATCCGCCTGGAGCGCTCATCAGGAGAGCTCATGCTCGCCCCCGTACAACTGACTTCCGCCACTCGCCAGAACCTCTGGCGGCTGACTTTCATCCGCACCCTGGTGCTCGCCGCGCAGGCCGGTTCCGTGGGCCTGGCCTACTGGCTGGATCTGTTGCCGTTGCCGTGGGTGCAACTGGTGATGACCCTCGGCTGTTCGATTCTGCTGTGTGTGTTCACCGCCGTGCGCCTGCGCACTTCGTGGCCGGTCACCGAGCTCGAATATGCGTTGCAACTGGCCTGCGACCTGGTTATCCACAGTGCCTTGCTGTATTTCTCCGGTGGTTCGACCAACCCGTTCGTTTCGTATTATCTGGTGCCGCTGACCATCGCTGCGGTGACGCTGCCATGGCGGTATTCGGTGGTGCTGTCCGGTATTGCGCTGGCCTTGTACACATTGATGCTGACGCACTTCTATCCGCTGGAAACCCTGCCGGTGGCCCGGGAGAACCTGCAGATCTACGGCATGTGGCTGAGCTTCGCTCTTGCAGCAGCGGTGATTACGTTTTTCGCCGCGCGGATGGCTGAAGAGCTGCGGCGGCAGGAAGAATTGCGCGCGATCCGCCGGGAAGAAGGCCTGCGCGATCAGCAATTGCTGGCCGTTGCGACTCAGGCCGCCGGTGCCGCCCATGAACTGGGCACACCGCTGGCGACCATGAGCGTGTTGCTCAATGAAATGCAGCAGGACCACCACGATCCGATGCTTCAGGAAGACCTGAAGGTGCTGAAGGATCAGGTGAAGCTCTGCAAGGAGACCCTGCAACAACTGGTGCGCGCCGCCGAAGCCAATCGCCGGATGGCGGTGGAGATGCAGGACGTCACCGAGTGGCTCGACGAGGCGCTCAACCGCTGGCACCTGATGCGCCCGGAAGCCAGCTATCGCTTCCAGCGTCTGGGCCAGGGCCCGTTGCCGCGAGTTGCGCCGCCGCCGGATCTGACCCAGGCCTTGTTGAATCTGTTGAACAACGCCGCCGACGCCTGCCCGGAAAACCTTCAGGTGACCCTGGACTGGACCGCCGAAGACCTGACCATCAGCATCCGCGACCATGGCGCCGGTGTGCCGCTGGCCATCGCCGAGCAGATCGGCAAACCGTTTTTTACCACCAAGGGCAAAGGTTTCGGCCTGGGCCTGTTTTTGAGCAAGGCCAGCGTGACACGCGCCGGCGGCTCAGTGAAACTCTATAGTCATGAGGAAGGCGGCACGCTCACCGAGCTGCGCCTGCCCCACGGCGCCCGAGGAGAGCAACATGAGTGACGAAATCCAAGTCGAAGGCGAAGAACTGCCGCATTTGCTGCTGGTCGATGACGACGCGACCTTCACCCGGGTGATGGCCCGTGCCATGGCCCGCCGTGGTTTCCGCGTCAGCACCGCCGGTTCCGCCGAAGAAGGCCTGACCATCGCCCAGGCCGATCTGCCGGACTACGCCGCGCTGGACCTGAAAATGGACGGCGACTCCGGTCTGGTCCTGCTGCCGAAGCTGCTGGAGCTGGACCCGGAAATGCGCGTGGTGATCCTCACCGGTTACTCGAGCATTGCCACCGCGGTTGAAGCGATCAAGCGCGGCGCCTGCAATTACCTGTGCAAACCGGCCGACGCCGACGATGTGCTGGCAGCGCTGCTGTCCGAACACGCCGACCTCGACAGCCTGGTGCCGGAAAACCCGATGTCGGTGGATCGCCTGCAATGGGAGCACATCCAGCGCGTGCTGACCGAGCACGAAGGCAACATCTCCGCCACGGCCCGCGCCCTGGGCATGCACCGCCGCACCCTGCAGCGCAAATTGCAGAAGCGCCCGGTTCGTCGCTGAACCTGCGCTGAACGACCATCGCCAGCCCTCGCGATAAAGCGCACCGATCATCTATGATCGGTGCGTGTCTGTTCTTTTCTTTATCGAGCCTTTTCCATGAATCAGAACGCTGAATATTCCGCGGTCAACGATACTGTGCGCGGGCAGTTTTTTCGCAAGGTGTGGGCCATGACCACGCCTTACTGGCGCAGCGAAGAGAAGGGCAAGGCCTGGACGTTGCTGATCGCCGTGATCGCGCTGACGTTGTTCAGCGTGGCGATCTCGGTGTGGATCAACAGTTGGTACAAGGATTTCTATAACGCCCTGCAAAAGAAGGATGAGGCGGCATTCTGGCAGTTGATCCTGTATTTCTGCGGCATTGCGGCGGTGGCAATCCTCGGCGCCGTGTATCGCCTGTACCTGACGCAGATGCTGACCATCCGTTGGCGGGCATGGCTCACCGAGAACCATTTCAAGCGCTGGCTCGGGCACAAAAACTATTACCAGCTGGAGCAGGGCGGTTACACCGACAACCCTGACCAGCGGATTTCCGAAGACCTCAACACCTTCACCAGCAACACCTTGAGTCTCGCGTTGGGCCTGATCCGCACGGTGGTCAGCCTGGTGTCGTTCTCGATCATTCTGTGGGGTGTGTCGGGCAGCATCGAGGTGTTCGGCATCGAGATTCCCGGCTACATGTTCTGGTGTGCGCTGCTGTACGCGGCGGTCGGCAGCTGGCTGACGCACCTGATCGGTCGACGCCTGATCGGCCTGAACAACCAACAACAACGCTTCGAGGCCGACCTGCGTTTCTCCATGGTGCGAGTACGTGAGAATGCCGAGAGCATTGCGCTGTACAACGGCGAACCGAACGAGAATCGGCGTTTGAGCAATCGCTTCGGTCTGGTCTGGCACAACTTCTGGGACATCATGCGCGTGTCCAAGCGCCTGACGTTCTTCACCTCCGGTTACGGCCAGATCGCAATCATCTTCCCGTTCATCGTCGCGGCCCCGCGTTACCTGACCGGCAAGATCGAGCTCGGTGAGCTGATGCAGATCAACTCGGCATTCGGCAACGTGCAGGAGAACTTCAGCTGGTTCATCAACGCGTATTCGGATCTCGCCGCATGGCGCGCCACGTGTGATCGTCTGCTGAGCTTCCGTCAGGCGATGACCGACAACGAAGAACGCGCACCGGCCATTGATGTGCAGAATCAGGGCAATGAGCTGAAGGTTCATAACCTGGGCCTCGATCTGGCTGACGGTCGTCACCTGCTGACCAGTGCAGACATGACCGTGGAGCAGGGCGAGCGGGTGATGCTCAGTGGCCGCTCCGGCAGCGGTAAATCCACGCTGCTGCGGGCGATGGGCCATTTGTGGCCGGCCGGGCACGGCAGTATTCGATTGCCGGCTTCGCGTTATCTGTTCTTGCCACAGAAACCGTATCTGCCGATCGGCACCCTGCGCGACGCCTTGAGTTATCCACAACCGGGCGACACCTACGCGCCCGAGCGTTATGCACAAGTGCTGGAAACCTGCCGTTTGCCGCATCTGGTGGCTCGACTGGACGAGGCCAATCACTGGCAGCGCATGCTCTCGCCGGGTGAACAGCAACGTCTGGCCTTCGCCCGCGCGCTGCTCTATGCACCGCAATGGCTGTACATGGACGAAGCGACGTCGGCGATGGATGAAGAAGACGAAGCCACGCTGTATCAGGCGTTGATTGACCAGTTGCCGGGCCTGAGCATCGTCAGCGTCGGCCATCGCAGCAGCCTCAAGCGCTTCCATCCACGGCATGTGCGCATCGACAGTGGTCACCTGGTTGAGCAGAACGTGACTGCCTGATATGTCCACACAAACCCTGTGAGGGCTGGCTTGCCGCCTCCCACAGGGTTTGTGTGGAAACGGAAAGTGATCGTACAACCCGCTTGAGCTATGATGCCCACAAGCCGAATTTTCGAGACAAGATGCAGACCATGGAAAACCTGATCGACACCCCGCGACTCCCTCGCAAGCGCCGCAGCCTGGCTCAGGAACTGGTGACGGTGCTGACCGAGCAGATCCGCGACGGTCTGCTCAAGCGCGGCGACAAGTTGCCCACCGAGTCGGCGATCATGGAAGCCCATGGCGTCAGCCGCACCGTGGTGCGCGAGGCGATTTCCCGTTTGCAGGCGGCGGGGCAGGTGGAAACCCGTCATGGCATCGGCACCTTCGTGCTCGACACCCCGAGCCCGAGCGGCTTCCGGATCGACCCGGCCACCGTGGTCACCCTGCGTGACGTGTTGGCCATTCTCGAATTGCGTATCAGCCTCGAAGTCGAATCCGCCGGCCTTGCCGCGCAGCGCCGCAGCACCGAGCAACTTGCTGCGATGCGCGCGGCCCTTGATGCGCTGAATGACAGCGTGGCCCACGCCAGCGATGCAGTGGCGTCGGACTTCCAGTTCCATCTGCAAATCGCGCTGTCCACCGGCAACCGCTATTTCACCGACATCATGACCCACCTGGGCACCAGCATCATTCCGCGCACGCGGCTGAATTCGGCGCGACTGGCCCATGACGATCAGCAGCACTACATGAATCGCCTGAGCCGCGAGCACGAGGAAATCTACGACGCCATCGCCCGTCAGGATTCCGATGCCGCCCGCGCGGCCATGCGCCTGCACCTGACCAACAGCCGCGAACGGCTGCGTCAGGCCCATGAAGAGGCGCAGGCTCAGGGTTGAGGGTTGATTACGGTTCGAGGCGTACTGTCAAAGTCGGGGAGGTGACTACATCCGGGCTGCCGGTTTTAGCAATCGTGTAGCGCAAATTAGCCGTAGCTCCCGACACCAGGTTATTGGCAAACGTGCTTTTTGGAATGTCAAAGGTGACAGGGAATAATGGCTGGCTCAGTGTGTATTTAGAACTCCAATTGCTTCCGGTCGAGGTGCTGACGAGCATCTCGATCACGTCGCCGATTGCTGCTTCAAAGTATTGGGACACTGAAGCGGGAGTTGGATCACTCAGCTTCTCAATGTAAGCGACTCCTTTAACTGCCTCTTCCAAGTCAGGTGCGGCTACGACACTTTGTTGTGCGGTCATGATGTAAGTCCTTTTGTCATTGCAATCGAAAAGTGTATGTTCCGGCTCTTGGCCGTTGGCGTCGGGTGATGACGCCAAGAGTATTAGGGCTGGATTGGTTGGTGGCCGCACCTGTAAGAAATAACAGTTTCGACGAGTGGTTGATGGTGATTCAGCTTTCGATGTGCAGAAGCAGTGGTTCCGAGCAAGGCTCAAGACTGGCCTCGTCTGCAAACTTGTAGCGCAGCTCAACGGTACGGTTCAGGTAATTGTCCACCGGCAACCGCTACTTCACCGACATCATGACCCACCTGGGCACCAGCATCATTCCGCGCACGCGGCTGAACTCGGCGCGCCTGGCCCATGACGATCAGCAGCACTACATGAATCGCCTGAGCCGCGAGCATGAGGAAATCTACGAGGCCATCGCCCGTCAGGATTCCGATGCCGCCCGCGCGGCCATGCGCCTGCACCTGACCAACAGCCGCGAACGGCTGCGTCAGGCCCATGAAGAGGCGCAGGCGCAGGGTTGAACTCCGAAGGGGCGGGAAAACGTCATATGGTGTCGACGATAGACAGCTCTAACGTGTCTGACTGTTGTGGAGTTCCGTTTATTGTTGCGATGAAGTGGATAACTGCGGACCCATTTTTGAATTGATAGTCGAACAGGCTTTTTGAACCCAGAGAGAACTGTTCCTTTTCGGCTATGAACGTCGTAAATCTAGCGTGCTTTTCTATAGGGATGCTAAAACGGTCAGGCTTAACTTCAATTGTTATGTCGATCTGTTGGTTTGCTGCTTTCTCTTCATAAAAGAAATCGAGGAGAAAAGCACCACTCAGTTTCTGGGTGTCCAGCACTCCATTCGGCGCCTGAGGTGCTTCTGCTGCGGCAAGTTTTTGCATGACAAACTCTCCTGGTAGGGGTAAGTGCAATCGTTTTTTACTCCGTAAGTTGAGCGTTCTTGAGGGGCGGAGCGCCACTGTCAGAAATGACAGTGGCGACAAGCGGTCGTAATTGATTCCGCCGCGCGTCATGATCAGGCTTCGATGTAGAGTTTCAACGGCTCCGAACACGGCTCCAGACTGGACTCATCAGCAAACTTGTAGCGCAGCTCAACGGTACTGTTCAGGTACTTTTCCAGTTCGAATCTGGGGATGCTCAGTTCAATCCCGGTCAGGCCGACCATGTCATCCAGTGCGTCATCCCAGACGCCGGTCGGCTCCGACAAACCCTGCCATTCAGGCTCTTCCGGATCATCGCCGAGGATCGGGTACACATCCCAGTTCGGCGGTGTGTTCTGGCCATCGGGTACCTGAACGATCAGGTCGTCATCCAGCGTCGACAGCCGCAGGATGATCGAGTCGCTGGCATGGTCGGGGAATTGCGGAAGGTGTGCAGCGGCAAACGTCATGCTTTGTTCTCCTTGAAAGATCTGCCGCGATCCTTCGCGGCAGTCGTCGCACTTTACCCGGCGAATCGGTGAGGCGCGCCGGGGCAATCTTGTCCGGGCATTTCAACTGCGGGGCAGAATCGAACGATCCACCCTGACCGCGAGTTTGCCTGGGCCGGGCCTGACGTCGAAGGTCGCCTGGCCCTGAGCATCCACCGACGTGCGGGCGATGGCCACGCCGTCGCGCAGCAGTTGCAGCGGCGCACCTTTCATCGATTGGCCCGAGGCCAGTTCCAGTTTCAATTTAATCGTCATCGAATCGCTCCTTAATTCGTGTTGCCGCTTGGGTGATAGTCCTTGAGCAGCAGGTAAGTGCTCCAGCCCCACCAGTCGTCGACGGTGGCAGTGTCGTTGAGGTTGTTGACGTCCTTGCGCCGCAGCACTTTGTTGCCTTGAAGGCGGAACAGTGGCGAGAAGTTGTTGGCCGGATCCAGCACGGCCGTCAGATCCGGCAGCCGTTGCAGCGCGTTGAAGGTGGTCGGCACATTGCCGCTGGAATACGCGGCATACACCTCGTCTGCCGAATCCTGCACCGCGAGAGTCACCTGATTGCGGTTGTCGGCGTCCGTGGCGTCGAAGTAGCGCTTGTCACCGAACGCCCGCCATTGCTCGCCATGGCCGTTACGCACCTTGAGGCCAAACTTGCTGTCTTCGTCGTGCATGAAGCGAGTGATGAGTGAACCCAGGTCGCTAGGTGTCACGGCGGCGGCCATGACCTTGCGCGGCACCCGCAAATGCCCGGAAGAAAAAAGGTCGGTGAGGTAGTGGTCGGCGAACGCATTCATCGCGTAGGCCCGTTCCAGTCGCAGTTCGTCCTGACTGGCGTGGGCGGCTGCAGCGGTTTGCAGGGCGGCGGTGTGGCCGGCGATGTAGGCTTGGCGAGCCCATTCGCCGAAGTGGTCGGCGTTGTTCGCGGCCAGTTTCAGGTAGCGACCGAGCGGGAACAGGGCTGAGACAAAACTGCCGCCGCCAGTGATCTTGTTCCACTCTTCCGACAACGTATCTCCAAAAGCGTCATAAGCCTCATGGGGTTGTTTGCCGTCCTTGATCGCCTGTTTAACCGCGTCGATCTCTTTTTGCATGATTGCGAGAATTTGCGTCGCCTCGGTCTTCGAGGTCGTCAGCGCGGCGAGGCTGTCGAAGGCCGCCGTGAAGCGCTGAAGGCGATCGGCCGAAGTCGACCCTTCATTGATCGGACGGTCGACGATTCCATAGAAATCACCACCCAGCGCCAGCACCTGGCCGTAGGTCAGCGCCAACCCGTTCGGCAGATGCAGCGGCACATTTTGCGCGAGCACCGGCTCGGCGCTTTCAATAAAGCGCAGCCGGGTGTTGTCGCCGATAGCCGTGTGTTCTGCGCCTTCGAAGCGTAACTTCGGTTTGCCTTTCAAGGCTTGAGCGGTCAGGGCGGTCACGGGTTCGACATCGCTGTGCGAGTCGGCGATGTGCAGCAACAGATGCGGATTTTCGGCACTGAAGGCGATGCCGCCGGGGGTGAAAAGGTCATCGAAACGGGCGATGACCGGTGTGGTTTTTTCAAGGCATTTTGTTCGTAGACCGGACATTTCTTTCTCCTTGATATGTCGTCGGCAAGTTTTTATTTAACTGTATGTATATACAGTTAAATCAATCGTAGTCGAGAAATCTCCTACGTCAAAAAGAAATCTTGTCCGACAAAAAATGCCCTCCAGCGATGAAATGCAGTTGACGGTTATCTTTTAAGTTGTACGATGACCTACAACTTCGGCGAAGGCTGAACGGTCCACTCACAAAAAAACGTTGCTACCAGGGTGTTCGAATAATGAATCCACAAGAACTGAAGTCCATCCTCTCCGCCGGCCTGCTGTCGTTCCCGGTGACCGATTTCAATGCCCAGGGCGATTTCAACCGCGCTGGCTACATCAAACGCCTGGAATGGCTGGCCCCGTACGGTGCTTCAGCCCTGTTCGCCGCCGGTGGCACCGGTGAATTCTTCTCTCTGGCTGCCAGCGAATACTCGGAAATCATCAAGACTGCCGTCGACACCTGCGCCAGCAGCGTGCCGATCCTCGCCGGTGTCGGTGGTTCGACCCGCCAGGCCATCGAATACGCTCAGGAAGCCGAGCGTCTGGGCGCCAAGGGCCTGTTGCTGCTGCCGCACTACCTGACCGAAGCCAGCCAGGACGGCGTTGCCGCTCACGTTGAAGCCGTGTGCAAATCGGTCAACATCGGCGTGGTGGTCTACAACCGCAACGTCTGCCGCCTGACCGCGCCGCTGCTGGAGCGTCTGGCCGAACGCTGCCCGAACCTGATCGGTTACAAGGACGGTCTGGGCGATATCGAACTGATGGTGTCGATCCGTCGTCGCCTTGGCGATCGCTTCAGCTATCTCGGTGGTCTGCCGACCGCCGAAGTCTATGCCGCTGCCTACAAGGCCCTGGGCGTGCCGGTCTACTCGTCGGCGGTGTTCAACTTCATCCCGAAAACCGCGATGGACTTCTACCACGCGATTGCCCGCGAAGATCACGCCACCGTCGGCAAGATCATCGACGACTTCTTCCTGCCGTACCTGGACATCCGCAACCGCAAGGCCGGTTACGCCGTGAGCATCGTCAAGGCAGGCGCCAAGATCGCCGGCTATGACGCAGGCCCGGTGCGTGCGCCGCTGACCGACCTGACCGGCGAAGAGTACGAAATGCTCGCCGCGCTGATCGACAAGCAAGGTGCGCAGTAACACAACTCTATAAACAAGGCCGCTGAGCGATCAGCGGCCTTTTGCGTCAGGAGAATGATTCGTGACCAAGCGCTATGACAACTACATCAACGGTGAATGGGTCGCCGGTAACGATTACTCGGCGAACATCAACCCGTCCGAACTGAGCGACACCATCGGCGATTACGCCAAGGCTGACCTGGCTCAGGTCAACGCCGCCATCGACGCCGCCCGCGCCGCGTTCCCGGCGTGGTCGACCTCGGGCATTCAGGCCCGTCACGACTCGCTGGACAAAGTCGGCACTGAAATCCTCGCCCGCCGCGAAGAGCTCGGCACCCTGCTGGCCCGGGAAGAGGGCAAGACCCTGCCCGAAGCCATCGGCGAAGTGACCCGCGCCGGCAACATCTTCAAGTTCTTCGCCGGTGAATGCCTGCGTCTGTCCGGCGACTACGTGCCGTCGGTGCGCCCGGGCGTCAACGTAGAAGTCACTCGCGAAGCGCTCGGTGTGGTCGGCCTGATCACCCCGTGGAACTTCCCGATTGCCATCCCTTCGTGGAAAATCGCCCCGGCCCTGGCCTACGGCAACTGCGTGGTGTTGAAACCGGCGGATCTGGTGCCGGGTTGCGCCTGGGCGCTGGCTGAAATCATCTCCCGCGCAGGCTTCCCGGCCGGCGTGTTCAACCTGGTGATGGGCAGCGGTCGCGTGGTCGGTGAAGCGCTGGTCAACAGCCCGAAAGTCGATGGCATCAGCTTCACTGGCTCCGTCGGTGTGGGCCGTCAGATCGCCGTCAACTGCGTGTCGCGCCAGGCCAAGGTTCAGCTGGAAATGGGCGGCAAGAACCCGCAGATCATCCTTGACGACGCCGACCTCAAGCAGGCGGTCGAGCTGTCGGTGCAGAGCGCGTTCTACTCCACCGGCCAGCGTTGCACGGCTTCGAGCCGACTGATCGTTACCGCCGGGATTCACGACAAGTTCGTCGAAGCCATGGCCGAGCGCATGAAGTCGATCAAGGTCGGCCACGCGCTGAAGGCCGGTACCGACATCGGTCCGGTGGTCTCGCAAGCGCAGCTTGAGCAGGACCTGAAATACATCGACATCGGTCAGTCCGAAGGTGCGCGCGTAGTCAGTGGCGGTGGTCTGGTGACCTGCGACACCGAGGGCTACTTCCTCGCGCCGACTCTGTTTGCCGACAGCGAAGCGTCGATGCGCATCAGCCGCGAAGAGATCTTCGGCCCGGTGGCCAACATCGTCCGCGTGGCCGATTACGAGGCTGCACTGGCCATGGCCAACGACACCGAATTCGGTCTGTCGGCGGGTATCGCTACTACGTCGCTGAAGTACGCCAACCACTTCAAGCGTCATTCCCAGGCCGGGATGGTGATGGTCAACCTGCCGACCGCCGGTGTGGATTACCACGTTCCGTTCGGTGGCCGTAAGGGTTCATCCTATGGCTCACGTGAGCAAGGCCGCTATGCGCAAGAGTTCTACACGGTCGTGAAGACCAGCTACATCGGTTCGTAAATCGCTGCACCCGCGCCGGGCCTTCGCCTGAGGCCCTGCGCGGCACAAGACCAAAGAATGTTTTACCCGCATAAAAATAATCAGTGGGAGTACATCTACATGCAATCGTCCAAGCCGACTCACGTCCGCTATTTGATCCTGCTCATGCTGTTTTTGGTGACCACGATCAACTACGCCGACCGCGCCACCATCGCGATCGCCGGTTCCAGTTTGCAAAAAGACCTCGGCATCGACGCGGTCACCCTCGGCTACATCTTCTCTGCATTCGGTTGGGCCTACGTGGCCGGGCAAATCCCCGGCGGCTGGCTGCTCGATCGCTTCGGCTCGAAAAAAGTCTATGCCCTGAGCATTTTCACCTGGTCGCTGTTCACCGTGCTGCAAGGCTTCGTCGGTGAGTTCGGCATGTCCACGGCCATCGTCGCGCTGTTCATGTTGCGCTTCCTGGTCGGTCTGGCCGAGGCGCCATCGTTCCCCGGCAACGCCCGTATCGTCGCGGCCTGGTTCCCGACCGCTGAACGCGGTACCGCTTCGGCGATCTTCAACTCGGCGCAATACTTCGCGACCGTGCTGTTCGCACCGCTGATGGGCTGGATCGTGTTCTCCTTTGGCTGGGAGCACGTGTTCATCGTCATGGGCCTGCTCGGTATCGTGTTCTCGCTGGTCTGGCTGAAGGTTATCCACAGCCCGCGCCAACACCCGATGGCCAACGAAGCGGAAGTAAAGTTCATCGCCGACAACGGCGGCATGGTCGACATGGACCAGAAACAAGGCAAAAAGGCAGACGGCCCGAAATGGGATTACATCCGCCAGCTGCTGACCAACCGCATGATGCTCGGCGTGTATCTGGGCCAGTACTGCATCAACGGCATCACCTATTTCTTCCTGACCTGGTTCCCGGTGTACCTGGTGCAGGAACGCGGCATGACCATCCTCAAGGCCGGTTTCATTGCTTCGTTGCCAGCGATCTGCGGTTTTATCGGCGGCGTCCTCGGCGGGGTGATTTCCGATTATCTGCTGCGCAAGGGCCATTCGCTGACCTTCGCCCGCAAGGCGCCGATCATTGCCGGTCTGCTGGTTTCGAGCAGCATCGTGGCCTGCAACTATGTCGACGTTGAATGGATGGTGGTGGGCTTCATGGCCCTGGCATTCTTCGGCAAAGGCGTGGGCGCGCTGGGCTGGGCGGTGGTCTCCGACACTTCGCCAAAACAGATCGCCGGTCTGAGCGGGGGCCTGTTCAACACCTTCGGCAACATCGCCTCGATCACCACTCCGATCGTCATCGGCTACATCATCAGCTCCACCGGTTCGTTCAAATGGGCGCTGGTGTTCGTCGGCGCCAACGCGCTGGTGGCGGTGTTCAGCTACCTGGTGATCGTCGGCCCGATCAAGCGTGTGGTCCTGAAAGAGCCGCCAACCAACGGTGGTTCCGAAGCGGCTGGTAAATTGTCTCAAGCGCATTCCTGAGGAGCGGCGTCATGCAGTTGATTGAACATTCCGACTCGCCGCGCTACATCCGCCTGCACGAGCGGGACAACGTAGTGGTAGTGGTCAACGACCAGGGCGTGCCGGCCGGCACCGCATTTGCCGATGGCCTGGTGACGGTGGATTTCGTGCCGCAGAGTCACAAGGTCAGCCTCGTGGATATCCCCGAGGGTGGCACGGTGATTCGCTACGGCCAGATCATCGGCTACGCGTTGCAGCCGATTCCCCGTGGCAGTTGGGTCAAGGAAGATCAACTGCGCATGCCGACCGCGCCGCCGCTGGACAGCCTGCCGCTGTCCACCGATGTGCCGGCCGCGCAGGCACCGCTGGAAGGCTTCACGTTCGAGGGTTATCGCAACGCCGACGGCACCGTCGGCACGCGCAACATCCTCGGGATCACCACCACCGTGCAGTGCGTCACCGGGGTGCTGGATCACGCAGTGAAGCGGATCAAGGATGAACTGCTGCCCAAGTACCCGCACGTCGATGACGTGGTGGCGCTGACCCACAGTTACGGTTGCGGCGTGGCCATCACGGCCACCGACGCCTACATCCCGATCCGCACCGTGCGCAATCTGGCGCGCAACCCGAACCTCGGTGGCGAGGCGCTGGTGATCAGCCTGGGCTGCGAGAAATTGCAGGCGGGGCAGGTGATGCACGAGGACGATGCGTCGGTGGATCTGAGCGAGCCGTGGCTGTATCGCTTGCAGGATTCCAGTCACGGTTTCACCGAGATGATCGAGCAGATCATGGAACTGGCCGAAGTCCGCCTGAAGAAACTCGACCAGCGTCGCCGCGAAACCGTGCCGGCGTCCGAGCTGATCCTCGGCATGCAGTGCGGCGGCAGCGATGCGTTTTCCGGCATCACTGCCAACCCGGCGCTCGGTTATGCCTCGGACTTGCTGCTGCGGGCGGGGGCGACGGTGATGTTTTCCGAAGTCACCGAAGTGCGCGATGCGATCTACCTGCTGACCTCACGGGCCCAGACCAAAACCGTTGCCGAGGAACTGGTGCGCGAGATGGACTGGTACGACCGTTACCTGGCCAAGGGCGAAGCGGATCGCAGCGCCAACACCACGCCGGGCAACAAGAAGGGCGGGCTGTCGAACATTGTCGAGAAGTCCTTGGGCTCGATCGTGAAGTCCGGCAGCAGTGCGATCAGCGGCGTGCTCGGCCCTGGGGAACGTTTCAAGCAGAAGGGGTTGATTTTCTGTGCAACGCCGGCGAGTGATTTTGTCTGCGGTACGTTGCAACTGGCGGCGGGGATGAATCTGCATGTGTTCACTACCGGTCGTGGCACGCCTTATGGGTTGGCGATGGCGCCGGTGGTGAAGGTCTCGACCCGTACGGAGCTGGCTCAGCGTTGGCCGGATCTGATCGATATCGATGCCGGGCGGATTGCTACCGGTCGCGCATCCATCGAGGAGTTGGGCTGGGAGTTGTTCCACTACTACCTGGATGTGGCGAGCGGCAAGCAGCAGACGTGGGCGGAGAAGCACAAGCTGCATAACGACATTACGTTGTTCAATCCGGCGCCTATCACCTGAGACCACCCCGTTGATCGTTCCCACGCTCCGCGTGGGAATGCAGCCGGGGACGCGGAGCGTCCCAACAGCGTGACGCGGAGCGTCACAGGAGACGTTACCACGCAGAGCGTGGGAACGATCAGGGTGAAAGTGGCTTATCATTAGCCCCCTAACGACGCTCACCTCCAAGGCTCCCCGGCATGCTGGCAATCTTCCTCGAAACCCTGAACATCACCGCGCCGGTGTTTGCCATGCTGTTTCTCGGTGTGCTGCTCAAGCGCATCGACTGGATCAACGACAACTTCATCCACACGGCATCGTCGCTGGTGTTCAACGTCACCATGCCGGCGCTGCTGTTTCTCGGCATCCTGCATGCCGACCTGCACGCCGCGCTGCAACCGGCGCTGCTGATCTATTTCGCCCTCGCCACGCTGGCCAGTTTTGCCGTGGCCTGGGGCTGGGCGATTTTCCGTTGTCCGCGTGAAGATCGCGGCATCTACACCCAAGGCGCGTTTCGCGGCAACAACGGGGTGATCGGCCTGGCGCTGGCGGCGAGTATGTACGGCGACTACGGGATTTCCCTCGGAGCGATTCTCGCGGCGCTGGTGATCCTGTTCTACAACACCCTGTCGACCATCGTGCTGGCGGTCTACAGCCCGGTGATCAAGTCCGATCCGTGGAGCATCTGCAAAAGCGTGGTCAGCAATCCGCTGATCATCAGCGTGATCGCGGCAGCGCCGTTCGCTTATTTCAAGATCGGTCTGCCGGGCTGGCTGGAAACCTCCGGCCAATACCTGGCTCAAACCACATTGCCGCTGGCGCTGATCTGTATTGGCGGCACGCTGTCGCTGGCGGCGCTGCGCAAGAGCGGCAACATGGCGCTCAGTTCGAGTCTGGTGAAGATGATCGGCCTGCCGGTCATCGCCACGCTGGGCGCATGGCTGTGGGGCTTTCGCGGGGCGGAGCTGGGGATTCTGTTCCTGTACTTCGGCAGCCCGACCGCCGCCGCCAGTTTTGTCATGGCCCGTGCGGCCCAGGGCAATCATGAACTGGCGGCGGCGATCATCGTGCTGACCACGTTAATGGCGGCGATCACCACCAACATCGGGATCTTCTTCTTGCAGTGGGGCGGGTGGATCTGAGGCCGGCGGTTACTCAGGCTTCTGGTAACTGTCGATCACTTCCTGCGCCGCGCGGAACGCATCGATCGCCGCCGGCACGCCGGCATACACCGCGCAATGCAGCAGCGCTTCGCGGATCTCATCGACCGTGCAGCCATTGTTCAACGCACCGCGCACGTGGCCCTTCAATTCCTGCGGGCACTTCAACGCGGTCAGCGCGGCGAGGGTGATCAGGCTGCGGGTTTTCAGCGGCAAACCTTCGCGATTCCACACGCCGCCCCAGGCGTGTTCGTTGACGAAATCCTGCAACGGTTGGGTGAACTCGGTGGCGTTGCCCAGCGCGCGGTCGACAAACGCGTCACCCATTACCTGGCGGCGGACTTCAACCCCGGATTTCTTCGATTCGGTCATGGCACATCCCTCTTGTGGTGTTGGCGGCGCCAGGCGCGCACGGACGTAAAAAACAGAAACGTCAGCAGCGTCGGCAGCACATAAAACAGCATCAATCGTTCAAGCTTGCCGGCCAGTGGCATGCCGGTGGTGAACGACACCACGTGCAGCCCGTACGCCAGATACAAACCCAACAGCAGCAAACCTTCGGCCCGTGTCACGCGATAACCGGAATAGAACACCGGCAGGCACAGCGCGGCGACGCCGAGCATCACCGGCAGGTCGAAATCCAGTGCGTTGGGTGACACCGACAGCGGCGTCGGCGCGATCAGCGCGGTGAGGCCCAGCACCCCAAGCAGGTTGAACAGGTTGGCGCCGATCACGTTGCCCACTGCGATGTCACGCTGACCGCGCAGCGCGGCGATCAGCGAGGTGGCGAGCTCCGGCAGCGAGGTGCCGACCGCGACCACGGTCAGACCGATCACTCGCTCGGAGAACCCCAGGTCGGTGGCGACGACCACAGCCGCACCCAGCAATAGGTGTCCGGCGAACACCAGCATGCCCAGACCGCCGACAATCATCAGCAGGCTGGTGAACCACGGCGCCTGCGGATCGTGCGGTTGATCGGAATGCGGGCGGGTAGAGTGCCGCGACTGGCGCAGCAGTAATCCGAGATACAGGGCGAGGGCGCCGAGCAACAGAATGCCGTCGAAGCGCCCGAGTTCTTCATTCCACGCCAGCACGAACACCAACAGGCTCGCGCCGATCATCAACGGGATGTCCAGGCGCACCAGTTGCCGCGACACCCGCAGCGGGATGATCAGCGCCGACAGGCCGAGGGTGACAAGAATGTTGAAAATGCTGCTGCCGATCACGCTGCTGACGGCGATGTCCGGCGTGTGCGCCTGCACGGCTTGCAGGCTGACGGCCATTTGCGGGGCGCTGCTGCCGAGGGCAACGATCGTCAGGCCGATGATCAGCGGTCGTACATGCAGGCGCGCGGCCAGGCGCACGGCGGCGCGCACCATCAGCTCGGCGCCGGCGATCAGCAGGAACAGCCCGCTGAGCAATTCGATCACGCTGATCAGGGGTAAGTCGGTCAGTCCGAAAATGGTGGACGCTCCATCAGTCGTCGAGGGCCTGCACCCGAACCCGGGCGGTTCCACTGCGCAGCATACCGAGCTGTTCGGCCGCCGCACGTGAAACATCGATCAGACGGCCACGGGTGTGCGGTCCGCGGTCGTTGATGCGGACCACGACGGATTCATCGTTTTTCAGGTTGGTGACCTTCACCCGCGTGCCGAAGGGCAACTGGCGGTGGGCGGCGGTCAGGGAATTCTGGTTGAACGCTTCGCCGCTGGCGGTGCGTTTACCGTGGTGCTTGGCTCCGTAATAGGAGGCGACGCCGGTCTGGTCGTAACCGTGCGGGTCGATGACATCTGTGCTGGCGCAGCCGGCCAGCAAAGAGAGCAGGGCGCAGGCGCCGAGCAGACGTTTCATTCAAAAGCTCCCAAGTGATCGTTCCCACGCTCCGGCGTGGGAATGCACCCCCGTGACGCTCTGCGTCACACCGCAATGGACGCGGAGCGTCCGAGGCGGCATTCCCACGCAGAGCGTGGGAACGATCCTCGGGCGCGGGACCATCGTCAGCCTTCGAGCTTGCTTTTCAGCAGTTCGTTCACTTGCTGCGGGTTGGCTTTGCCTTTGGAGGCTTTCATGGCCTGACCGACGAAGAAGCCGAACATCTTGCCGCGCTTGGCTTCGTCTGCCGCTCGGTATTGCTCGACCTGCTCGGCGTTGGCCGCAAGCATTTCGTCCAGCACCGCCGAGATTGCGCCGGTGTCG
The DNA here is from genome assembly GCF_002112305.1 of Pseudomonas sp. R45(2017). Lineage (NCBI taxonomy): Bacteria > Pseudomonadati > Pseudomonadota > Gammaproteobacteria > Pseudomonadales > Pseudomonadaceae > Pseudomonas > Pseudomonas sp. R45(2017). The sequence continues at coordinate 169,178 of NZ_NEHH01000006.1, forward strand.
GTGACTTGCTTCAGGCCGCGTTTTTCGATGATCTCGTCTGCGCTGCCTTCCCCGTTGGCCATCGCTTCGAACACCACCTTGGCAATCTTGCCGGAGATGGTGTTGTCCTTGATGCGCTGCAGCATGCCGCCCAGTTGCTCGGCCGAAACCGGCGAATCCTCGATGTCCAGGTTCTGCTTGTTGAGCAGGCTGCCCAACTCGACCATCACCCAGTTCGCCGCCAGTTTGGCGTCGCCGCCGATGGCTGCGACTTTCTCGAAGTAGTCCGCCTGCTCACGGCTGGTGGCCAGCACGTTGGCGTCGTAGGCCGACAGACCGAAAGCACTCTGGAAGCGCTCGCGTTTCTGCGGTGGCAGCTCCGGCAGGGTGGCGCGCACGTCGTTGAGGAACGAGTCCTCGATGACCACCGGCAGCAGGTCCGGATCGGGGAAGTAACGGTAGTCGTTGGCTTCCTCTTTGCTGCGCATCGGACGGGTTTCGTCCTTGTTCGGATCGTACAGACGGGTCTGCTGGATCACTTTGCCGCCGTCTTCGATCAGGTCGATCTGACGCTGGATCTCGGAGTTGATCGCCTTCTCGATGAAGCGGAACGAGTTGACGTTCTTGATCTCGCAGCGGGTGCCGAATTCAACCTGGCCTTTCGGACGGATCGACACGTTGCAGTCGCAACGCAGCGAGCCTTCGGCCATGTTGCCGTCGCAGATGCCCAGGTAACGTACCAGCGTGTGGATCGCCTTGACGTAGGCCACGGCTTCCTTGGCGCTGCGCATGTCCGGCTCGGAAACGATTTCCAGCAGCGGTGTGCCGGCACGGTTCAGGTCGATGCCGGTGGCACCGCTGAATTCTTCGTGCAGGCTCTTGCCGGCGTCTTCTTCCAGGTGCGCGCGGGTGATGCCGACGCGTTTGACCGTGCCGTCTTCCAGCGCGATGTCCAGGTGACCCTTGCCGACGATCGGCAATTCCATCTGGCTGATCTGGTAGCCCTTCGGCAGATCCGGGTAGAAATAGTTTTTACGGGCGAACACGTTGTGCTGACCGATCTCGGCGTCAATCGCCAGACCGAACATCACCGCCATGCGCACAGCTTCCTGGTTCAGCACCGGCAGCACGCCGGGCATGCCCAGGTCGATCAGGCTGGCCTGGGTGTTCGGCTCGGAGCCGAACGTGGTGGAACTACCGGAAAAGATTTTCGACCGGGTGGTGAGCTGGGTGTGAATCTCCAGCCCGATCACGACTTCCCATTGCATGTATGTCTCCTCAGAAGCCGGTTGGGGTGCGGGTGTGCCAGTCAGTGTTCAACTGATACTGGTGCGCAACGTTGAGCAAACGGCCTTCCTGGAAATACGGAGCGAGCAGTTGCACGCCAACCGGCAGACCATCGACAAAACCGGCCGGCATCGACAGGCCCGGCAGGCCCGCGAGGTTGGCGGTGATGGTGTAGACGTCTTCCAGGTAGGCAGCGACCGGGTCGCTGTTCTTGGCGCCGAGTTTCCAGGCCGGGTTTGGCGTGGTCGGGCCGAGGATGATGTCGACTTCATTAAAGGCAGCCATGAAGTCGTTCTTCACCAGGCGACGGATCTTCTGCGCTTTCAGGTAGTAGGCGTCGTAGTAACCGGCGGACAGTGCGTAGGCACCGACCATGATCCGGCGCTGCACTTCGGCACCAAAGCCTTCGCCACGGGAGCGCTTGTACAGGTCTTCCAGGTTCTTCGGATCTTCGCAGCGGTGGCCGAAGCGCACGCCGTCGAAACGCGACAGGTTGGAGGAGGCTTCTGCCGGGGCGATCACGTAGTACGCAGGAATCGCGTGCTGCATGTTCGGCAGGCTGATTTCCTTGATCACGGCACCGAGCTTCTGCAGCTCTTTGATGCTGTTCTGGATCAGCTCGGCGATGCGCGGGTCGAGACCGGCGCCGAAGTATTCCTTTGGCACGCCGATGCGCAGGCCTTGCAGCGAACCGTTAAGACCAGCGGCGTAGTCTGGCACTGGCTCATCGATGCTGGTGGAGTCGTTCGGATCGAAGCCGGCCATACCTTGCAACAAAATCGCGCAGTCTTCGGCAGTGCGAGCCAATGGGCCGCCCTGATCGAGGCTGGAGGCGTAAGCGATCATGCCCCAGCGCGACACGCGACCGTAGGTCGGTTTCAGGCCGGTGAGGTTGGTGAATGCAGCTGGCTGACGGATCGAACCGCCGGTGTCGGTGGCCGTCGCAGCAGGCAACAGACGAGCGGCAACCGCCGCCGCCGAACCACCGGACGAACCGCCCGGTACGTGTTCCAGGTTCCACGGGTTTTTCACCGCGCCGTACCAGCTCGACTCGTTGGCCGAACCCATGGCGAATTCGTCCATGTTGGTCTTGCCCAGGGTCACGGTGCCGGCGGCGGCCAGCTTCGACACCACGGTGGCGTCGTATGGAGCCTTGAAGTTGTCGAGCATCTTCGAGCCGCAGCTGGTGCGAATGCCCTGGGTGCAGAACAGGTCTTTATGGGCGATCGGCGCACCCAGCAGGGCGCCACTCTCACCATTGGCCCGGCGCGCGTCGGCGGCTTTCGCCTGCTCGAGGGCCAGCTCTTCGGTGAGGCTGATGAAACTGTTGAGCTGCGGATCGAGCTGGGTAATGCGCGCCAGCAGGACTTTGGTCAGCTCTTCGGAAGAAAACTTTTTATCGGCGAGACCGCGGGCGATCTCGGCCAGAGTCAATTGATGCATTGCAGGCTCTTTCCCTTTAGTCGATGACTTTCGGAACCAGGTACAGGCCGTTTTCGACCGCTGGTGCGATGGACTGATAAGCCTCGCGGTTATTGCTTTCGGTCACGACGTCGGCGCGCAGGCGCTGACTGGCTTCCAGCGGGTGGGCCAGCGGCTCGATACCGTCGGTATCGACCGCCTGCATTTCGTCGACCAGCCCGAGAATGCTATTGAGGGCCGAAGTGATGTGTGGAAGATCGGCGTCATTCAGGCCAAGGCTGGCCAGATGAGCGATTTTTTCCACGTCGGAGCGTTCTAGCGCCATCGGGTTTCTCCAGTGGAAAACAGGACGGACGGCGTCCGTGTGTTAGATTGTCGGAACACTACCGCACTTCTACGGTCATAAGGCCGCGATTGTGGGGCTTGGTGCACAGAAAAGCGGCCAATTTAACATATTGGCGCCTTGCCCAAAATCCCTGTCGTTGTTAGAGTTTGCCGCACTTTTTTACCCACGCGTTGCCTAGGGTCCCTTTCCCATGTTCAAGAAACTGCGTGGCATGTTTTCCAGCGATCTTTCCATTGACCTGGGCACTGCCAACACCCTTATTTACGTGCGCGAGCGCGGTATCGTCCTGAATGAGCCATCGGTTGTGGCCATTCGGACACACGGTAACCAGAAAAGTGTCGTCGCTGTCGGCACCGAGGCCAAGCGCATGCTCGGCCGTACGCCGGGCAACATTGCTGCCATTCGTCCGATGAAGGACGGCGTGATCGCCGACTTCAGCGTCTGCGAAAAGATGCTGCAATACTTTATTAACAAGGTTCACGAAAACAGCTTTCTGCAGCCCAGCCCTCGTGTGCTGATCTGCGTTCCATGCAAATCCACCCAGGTTGAGCGTCGTGCCATCCGTGAATCGGCCCTTGGCGCCGGTGCCCGTGAAGTGTTCCTGATCGAAGAGCCGATGGCCGCTGCGATCGGTGCCGGTCTGCCGGTTGAAGAAGCACGCGGTTCGATGGTCGTGGATATCGGTGGTGGTACTACCGAAATCGCGCTGATCTCCCTGAACGGTGTGGTCTATGCCGAATCCGTACGCGTTGGCGGCGACCGCTTCGACGAAGCGATCATCACCTACGTGCGCCGCAACTATGGCAGCCTGATCGGTGAATCCACCGCCGAGCGCATCAAGCAGGAAATCGGTACGGCCTACCCGGGCGGCGAAGTTCGCGAAGTCGACGTTCGCGGTCGCAACCTGGCCGAAGGCGTTCCACGCGCATTCACCCTGAACTCCAACGAAGTGCTGGAAGCTCTGCAAGAGTCGCTGGCTACCATCGTTCAGGCCGTGAAAAGTGCTCTGGAGCAATCGCCGCCGGAACTGGCTTCCGACATCGCCGAGCGTGGCCTGGTACTGACCGGTGGTGGCGCGCTGCTGCGTGACCTCGACAAGCTGCTGGCCCAGGAAACCGGTCTGCCGGTGATCGTTGCCGAAGATCCGCTGACCTGCGTCGCTCGCGGCGGTGGCCGTGCATTGGAAATGATGGACAAGCACACCATGGACCTGCTCTCCAGCGAATAATCGCCGGATGCAATACGTGGGTGAGCGCACAGGCAGCACTTTGCAGTGCTGCCTGTTGGCGTTTATCTTCTGTCAGTCTTCATCCAGGCCGGTTTGATGCCGTATGAATAAACAGAACATTTGCCTGGGAGGAGCGGCTTATTAAACCGCTTTTCGCCAAGGGCCCCTCACTGGGCGTGCGCTTGTTGGTGCTGGCCGTACTGTCGGTCGCGCTGATGGTCGTTGACGCGCGCTTTAGCCTTCTTAAACCCGTACGCAGCCAGGCCTCGCTGGTGCTGATGGACGCCTACTGGATTACCGACCTGCCCGGACGGTTGTGGGAAGGTATCGCCAGCCAGTTCGGCAGTCGCACCGAGCTCGTCGCCGAAAATGAAAAACTCAAGTCGGAAAACCTGCTGTTGCAGGGTCGCATGCAGAAGCTTGCCGCCCTTACCGAGCAGAACGTCCGTCTGCGCGAGTTGCTCAATTCCTCCGCGCTGGTCAACGAGAAGGTCGAAGTGGCCGAGCTGATCGGCATGGATCCCAACCCTTTCACCCATCGCATCATCATCAACAAAGGTGAGCGTGATGGCGTGGTGCTCGGTCAGCCGGTGCTCGATGCTCGCGGTCTGATGGGGCAGGTGGTCGAACTGATGCCGTACACCTCCCGTGTGCTGCTGCTGACCGACTCGACCCACAGCATTCCTGTGCAGGTAAACCGTAACGGTCTGCGGGCGATTGCCAGCGGCACCGGTAACCCCGAGCGTCTGGAACTGCGCCACGTGGCGGACACTGCTGACGTCAAGGAAGGCGATCTGCTGGTCAGCTCCGGCCTGGGTCAGCGTTTCCCGGCCGGTTATCCGGTGGCGACGGTCAAGGAAGTGATTCACGATTCCGGCCAGCCATTCGCCATTGTTCGCGCCGTGCCGACCGCCGCACTGAACCGCAGCCGTTACCTGTTGCTGGTGTTCAGTGACAACCGCACCGCGGAAGAGCGTGCCAACGATGCTGCGCAGGCTCAGGAAAACCTTGATGCCTTCGGTGGCGGTCCGGTGATTCCGTCTACGGTGCCGAAGATCGTCACCCCGCCTGCCGCAGCTGCGACTCCTGCCACGGCGGCGTCGCCGGCTGCGCCTGCTGCCAGCACTACACCGGCCAAACCCGCTGCAAGCAAACCGCCTGCAGCCACACCAGCGGCCAGCAAACCACCGGCGAATCAGCCGGCGGCTCGACCAGCGGTCAAACCGCCTGTCACTGCGCCGGCGACCACCGGGAGGCAAGAATAATGGTCGGGGCTACCGCATCGCGTAACGGCTGGATTGTCTGGCTGACATTTATTGTCGGCATTCTGCTCAGCGTATCGCCACTGCCCATTTTCATGGAAATCCTGCGCCCGCTTTGGCTGGCCTTGCTCCTGACTTTCTGGGCTTTGTATTTGCCGCACACCGTCGGCATGGTCACAGCTTTCTGCCTGGGATTGGCCGAAGACGTGCTGCAGGGCGATCTGCTCGGTCAGAATGCCTTGATCCTGACTTTGATCACGTTCCTGGTGCTGTCATTGCAGCAGCGCCTGCGAATGTTCCCGATGTGGCAGCAGAGCCTGGTGATCCTGGTGATCTTCGGCCTCGCCCAGCTCGTACAACTCTGGCTCAGTGCCTTGACCGGCAACCGTCAGCCGACCCTCGCGCTGGTCCTGCCGGCACTGGTCAGTGCCTTGCTCTGGCCTTGGGTCAGCTTCGCTTTGCGTGGATTGCGCCGGCGCTACAAAATCAACTGATTCGGTCAGGCATGGGCCCCCACCGGTGCCATGAGGCAGGGCACTCAACAGGGAGATGTTTGGATGAAGCCGCTTTACCTCGCCTCAGGATCGCCGCGTCGGCGTGAGTTGCTCACGCAGATCGGCATCCCGTTTACCGCCATCAGCGCGGATATCGATGAAACCCCTCTCGCCAATGAATCCCCATCGGCCTACGTCGAGCGCCTGGCGCGCGGCAAGGCCGAGGCCGGGCGGCGCACCGTCGCTTCCGACGTAGCGTTTTGCGTACTGGGCGCCGATACCGCCGTGGTGCTGGACGGCAAAATTCTTGGCAAACCGGTGGACGAAGCCGACGCATGCGCCATGCTGATGATGTTGTCCGGCAAGGAGCATGAAGTGCTGACGGCGATTGCCGTGCTCGACGACGAGCGCTGCGAGTCGCGGGTGGTGCGCAGCCTGGTGCGGTTCCGGTCGATCAGCCGCGAAGAAGCTGCCGCCTACTGGGCCAGCGGCGAACCCCGGGACAAGGCGGGTGGCTACGGCATTCAGGGGCTTGGCGCGGTGTTCGTCGCCGGCCTCAATGGCAGTTACTCGGCGGTCGTCGGCTTGCCGGTGTGCGAAAGCGCAGAACTGCTCGGCCATTTCGGCATACCCTGTTGGCAAACCCTGAACGCGCAATGAGCGTCGAACGGACAAGATGCGGCCTTTATCGTGAACATGCCTGAACGAGACCCTGCCATGAGTGAAGAGATTCTGATCAACATCACGCCGATGGAATCGCGCGTGGCGGTGGTCGAAAACGGTGTGCTGCAAGAAGTGCACGTCGAGCGTACGCAAAAACGCGGGATCGTCGGCAACATCTATAAAGGCAAGGTGGTGCGGGTCCTGCCGGGCATGCAGGCGGCCTTCGTCGACATCGGCCTGGATCGCGCAGCCTTCATTCATGCCTCGGAAATTTCCCTGCGCGAAGGTCCTGCGGTGGAAAGCATCAGTGCGCTTGTACACGAAGGCCAGAGCCTGGTGGTGCAAGTCACCAAGGACCCGATCGGTTCCAAAGGTGCGCGGCTGACCACGCAACTGTCGATCCCGTCGCGCTATCTGGTGTACATGCCGCGCACCGCCCACGTCGGCATTTCCCTGAAGATCGAAGACGAAGCCGAGCGCGAACGCCTCAAGCAGGTGGTCAGCGATTGCGTGGCCAAAGAAGGCATCAAGGAGGCCGGCGGCTTCATTTTGCGTACCGCCGCCGAAGGTGCCGGGGCCGATGAGATCCTCATGGACATCCGCTACCTGCGCCGCCTGTGGGATCAGATCAACGAACAGATCAAGACCATCGGCGCACCGAGCGTGATTTACGAGGACTTAGGCCTGGCGCTGCGCACCCTGCGCGATCTGGTCAGCCCGAAGATCGAGAAGATCCGCATCGACTCCCGGGAAACCTTCCAGAAAACCACGCAGTTCGTCGCCGAACTGATGCCGGAAATCGCCGATCGTCTGGAACACTACCCAGGTGAACGACCGATTTTCGATCTGTATGGCGTCGAAGACGAAATCCAGAAAGCCCTGGAACGCAAGGTTCCGCTGAAGTCTGGCGGCTACCTGGTGATCGATCCGGCGGAAGCCATGACCACCATCGATGTGAACACCGGGGCGTTCGTCGGTCATCGCAACCTTGAAGAAACCATCTTCAAGACAAACCTCGAAGCCGCGACCGCGATTGCCCGGCAGATGCGCCTGCGCAACCTGGGCGGAATCATCATCATCGACTTCATCGACATGGAAGACGAAGAGCACCAGCGTCAGGTGCTGCGTACCCTGGAGAAACAACTGGAGCGCGATCACGCCAAGACCAACATCATCGGCATCACCGAGTTGGGCCTGGTGCAGATGACGCGCAAGCGCACCCGCGAAAGCCTCGAGCAAGTGCTGTGCGAACCGTGCAGCAGCTGTCAGGGCCGGGGCAAGCTGAAAACCCCGGAAACCATTTGCTACGAGATTTTCCGCGAGATCCTGCGTGAAGCCCGGGCCTATCAGGCCGAGGGTTATCGGGTGCTGGCGAACCAGAAAGTCGTGGATCGCCTGCTCGATGAAGAGTCCGGTAACGTGGCCGAACTTGAAGGTTTCATCGGGCGCACCATACGCTTCCAGGTAGAAACCATGTATTCCCAGGAACAATATGACGTGGTGCTGCTCTGAACCCCTGCGTCACCCTTTTCCTGAAACGGCTGGCCTCAGCTTTTTGCAGTATTTTTGCCATGGGAGCCAACTGACATGGAACGTCTGACACGCATTTTGGCCGCACTGACCCGCTGGGGTCTGGGCCTGTGCGCGTTGGTTCTGGTATTGATGGCGTTGTACGTCAGTCTTGGCCGGGAACTCACGCCACTGGTGGCCGAATACCGCACCGATATCGAAGACAAGGCCAGCGCCGCCCTGGGTCTGCCGCTGCAGATCGGCGAGTTGGAAGGCAACTGGAGCGGATTTGCACCGATCCTGCTGGCCCACGATGTGATGGTCGGCAGCGGCGCCAATGCCCTGCGCCTGGATCGGGTGCGTGCAGTGCCTGATCTGTGGGCCAGCCTGATGGCCCGCGAAGTGCGCATCGCCCATCTTGAACTCAACGGTTTGAAGATCAGCCTCAAGGAAGGCGAGGACGGAAAGTGGGCGCTGGAAGGCTTGCCGGTGCAGCAGGATCAGCCCATGGATCCCGAGCAACTGTTCAACCGCATGCAAATGATTCAGCAACTGTCGGTGCTCGACAGCCAGGTGACCTTGCAGCCGCGGGAGCAGGCACCGCTGACCTTCACGTATGTCGGCCTCAATCTCAAGACCGGCACCAGCCGCCAGCGCCTCGATGCACGATTGACCTTGCCTGACGGCCAGCCCGTGGCGCTTAGCCTGCGCACGCGGATTCGTCCGAGTCAGTGGCAGAGCAGCGAAGTGGAAGGTTATGTCAGCCTGCCGCAGAGTGACTGGTCGAAATGGCTGCCCGAGCGCCTGACCCAGCAATGGAATTTCTCCGAGATCAAGGCCGGCGGCGAGCTGTGGGTCAACTGGCGCGAGGGGGCGTTGCAGAGTGCTGCGATCCGCCTCAATGCGCCGCAACTGACCGGTGCCTACGCCGAACGCAAGCCGATCCAGATCAACAATCTGGCGCTCAACGGCTATTTCCAGCGCGGTCCCGAGGGGGCCACTGTCACGTTTGATTCGCTGGCGATGAATTTCGGCGAAACCCGTTGGGAATCGCATGTGCAGATCAAACAGACTGCCGCCACCGACAAGAACGAAGAGCTCTGGCATCTGCAGGCCGACCGGCTCGACCTGACCCCGATCACTCCTTTGCTCAATGCCCTCGGCCCGTTGCCCCAAGGCTTCGCCACTGTGGTCGAGCGCCTGAAAGTCACCGGCGGGCTGCGTAACGTGCTGCTGGATTTCCGGCCGAACGCCACCGACGACAGCAAATTCGGCTTCGCCGCCAACCTTGATCAAGTCGGCTTCGACGCCTACCACGGCGCGCCCGCGGCACGGAATGTCAGCGGCAGCCTTACCGGCAATCTCGGCGGCGGCGAGCTGCGCATGGACAGCAAGGACTTCGTCCTGCACCTTGATCCGATCTTCGCCAAGCCATGGCAATACATTCAGGCCAACGCCCGGTTGACCTGGAAGCTCGATAAAGAAGGTTTCACTCTGATCGCACCGTACCTGAAGGTGCTCGGCGAGGAAGGCAAGATTGCCGGCGACTTCCTGATCCGCCTGCATTTCGATCACAGCCAGGAAGACTACATGGACCTGCGGGTCGGCCTGGTGGATGGCGACGGTCGCTACACCGCCAAGTACCTGCCGGAAGTCCTGAGCCCGGCCCTCGACGAGTGGCTGCGCACGGCGATTCTCAAGGGCGCGGTGGATCAGGGCTTCTTCCAGTATCAGGGTTCGCTGAACAAGAACGCCGGGGAAGCGGATCGCAGCATCAGCCTGTTCTTCAAGGTGCACGACGCCGAGCTGGCGTTCCAGCCGGGCTGGCCGCACGTGAGCAAGGTCAGCGGTGACGTGTTCATCGAAGACAGCGGTGTGCGGATTCTCGCCAGCAAGGGCCAATTGCTCGACACCCAGGTCAGCGATGTCTTCGTCAATATTCCCCATGTGCCGAGCGGCGAGCACAGCCATATGTTCCTCGACGGCACCTTCGCGGGTGGGTTGGGCGATGGCCTGAAGATTCTTCAGGAAGCACCGATCGGCACCGCCGATACCTTCGCCGGCTGGGAAGGCGCGGGTGATCTGCAGGGCAAGCTCAAACTCGATGTGCCGTTGGCCAAGGGCGATCAGCCGAAAATCCTCGTCGACTTCAAAACCGCCAATGCGCGATTGAACCTGGCGGAGCCGAAGCTCGAACTGAGCCAGCTCAAGGGTGATTTCCGCTTCGACAGCGCCAAGGGCCTGAGCGGGCAGAACATCAGTGCCCGGGCCTTCGACAAACCGGTCACTGCGCAGATCTTCGCCGACGGCGGCCCCGGCAAACTCAAGACCCGGGTGGCGGCGTCGGGGCAGGTCGAGGTCAAGAAACTCACCGACTGGCTGGGCGTGACTCAACCGTTGCCGGTGTCCGGGACTATCCCTTATCAACTGCAATTGAATCTGGACGGTGCCGACAGCCAGTTGATGGTCAGTTCAAGCCTGAAGGGCGTGGCAGTGGATCTGCCGGCGCCGTTCGGCATGGCGGCCGATGTCGGGCGTGACACTGTGTTCCGCATGACGTTACAGGGGCAGGAGCGGCGTTACTGGGTCAACTACGATCAACTGGCCAACCTCACCTTCGCCGCGCCACCAGGCAATTTCGCCGATGGCCGTGGCGAGTTGTTCCTTGGCGCCGGCGAAGCGGTGTTGCCGGGTAACAAAGGCTTGCGGATACGCGGCGTGTTGTCCGAGCTGGATGTCAAACCCTGGCAGGATCTGCTGGACAAGTACGCCGGCCAGGATCCAGGCGGCAACGCCAAGCAGTTGCTCAGCAGCGCGGACTTCAAGATCGGCAAGCTTACGGCTTTCGGCACCACGCTGGATCAGGCGGCAGTGCAGGTTAATCGCAAGCCTGGAGTCTGGGCTTTGGCCCTCGACAGTCAGCAGGCCAAAGGCACGGCCGGCATTCCCGACGCCAAGGGCGCGCCGATTGCGGTGAACCTGCAATACGTGCGGTTGCCGGCACCGGACCCTACGGTGCAGGCCGACGAGAATGCGCCGGACCCGCTGGCCTCGGTCGATCCGAGCAAGATTCCGGCGCTGGATATCACCATCAATCAATTGTTCCAGGGCCAGGATCTGGTCGGCGGCTGGTCGCTCAAGGTTCGGCCGACCGCCAAGGGCATCGCCCTGAACAACCTCGATCTGGGCCTCAAGGGCATTCTTTTGCAGGGCAGCGGCGGCTGGGAAGGCACGCCCGGTGCCACGACCAGTTGGTACAAGGGGCGGATCGGCGGCAAGAACCTCGCCGATGTCCTCAAGGGATGGGGTTTTGCGCCGAGTGTGACCAGCGAAGAATTCCACATGGATGTCGATGGCCGCTGGCCGGGCTCGCCGGCGTGGCTGGCGACCAAGCGCTTCTCCGGTACCCTCGATGCGTCCCTCAACAAAGGCCAGTTTGTTGAAGTGGAGGGCGGCGCTCAGGCCTTGCGCGTGTTCGGACTGCTCAACTTCAACTCGATTGGCCGGCGTTTGCGCCTCGACTTCTCCGACCTCTTCGGCAAGGGCCTCAGCTATGACCGGGTCAAGGGATTGCTGGAGGCGACCAACGGCGTTTATGTGACGAAAGAACCGATCAAGTTGACCGGTCCTTCGAGCAACCTGGAACTGGACGGCACGCTGGATCTGGTGGGCGACAAGGTGGATGCCAAATTGCTGGTGACTTTGCCGGTGACCAACAACCTGCCGATTGCCGCGCTGATTGTCGGCGCGCCAGCGGTCGGCGGCGCATTGTTTCTGATCGACAAGCTGATCGGCGATCGCGTGGCGCGGTTCGCCAGCGTCAAATACACCGTCAAAGGCCCATGGAAAGAGCCGAAAATCACCTTCGACAAGCCTTTTTGAACAGCCAGCCCCTGAACCGATGGAGTAGCATGGCCGCATACCTCTTGCGGAGTGCGCCATGTCTTTAGCGGTGATTCAAATGGTCAGCCAGAGCGATGTGCTGGCCAATCTGCGCGATGCCCGACGTTTGCTCGAACAGGCGGCCAACGCCGGTGCGAAGCTGGCCGTGCTGCCGGAAAACTTCGCCGCCATGGGCCGTCGCGACATCGCCGACATCGGCCGCGCCGAAGCGCTTGGTGAAGGCCCGATCCTGCCTTGGTTGAAACAGACCGCCCGCGACCTCAGGTTATGGATTGTGGCCGGCACGTTGCCGTTGCCGCCTGTGGGACAGCCCGAGGCGAAGTCCCGTGCCTGCTCGTTGCTGGTGAACGATCAGGGCGAAATCGTTGCTCGCTATGACAAGTTGCATCTGTTTGATGTCGATGTGGCGGACAATCGCGGCCGTTACCGCGAATCCGATGACTATGCTTATGGCAGTGGCGTGGTGGTTGCGGACACGCCGGTCGGCCGAATCGGCCTGACGGTGTGCTACGACCTGCGCTTCCCGGAGCTGTACAGCGAATTGCGCGCAGCCGGGGCCGAACTGATTACCGCACCGTCGGCCTTCACCGCGGTGACGGGGGCGGCCCACTGGGATGTACTGATCCGCGCGCGAGCCATTGAAACCCAGTGTTACGTGCTGGCGGCAGCCCAGGGCGGGACGCATCCGGGGCCGCGGGAAACCTTTGGCCACGGGGCGATTGTCGATCCGTGGGGCCGCGTGCTGGCACAGCAAGAGCAAGGCGAAGCCGTGTTGCTGGCCGAACGCGACAGCAATGAACAAGCGTCCATCCGGGCGCGAATGCCGGTGACCGGTCATCGGCGGTTTTTTTCGCAGGGCGCACAGCGACCTGCTTCAGAACACGAATTTAAGGCGTAAAACCTATGAGCGAGTTGTTGTCCTCAGTCAGTGATCACCTGTTGGCGCCCGGCGGCGTGACGATCGAGAGCCTGCAAGGCGTGCTCGGTGATCTGGCGGGTCCAGGCATCGATGCGGCCGACCTGTATTTCCAGGGGCAGATATCCGAGTCCTGGTCGCTGGAAGACGGCATCGTCAAGGAAGGCAGTTTCAACCTCGACCAGGGTGTTGGCGTGCGGGCGCAGTCGGGTGAGAAAACCGGTTTCGCCTACAGCAATGCGATCACCCTCGAAGCTCTCGGCGCAGCGGCCCGTGCGGCCCGTTCGATTTCCCGCGCCGGGCAGAACGGCACGGTGCAGGCGTTCAGCACCCAGGACGTCGCCCAGTTGTATGCGCCGGACAACCCGCTGGAAGTCCTGAGCCGCGCTGAAAAAGTCGAATTGCTCAAGCGCATCGACGTAGCGACCCGCGCCCTCGATCCGCGTATCCAGCAGGTCAGCGTAAGCATGGCCGGAGTCTGGGAGCGCATTCTGGTGGCCTCGACCGACGGCGGCCTGGCTGCCGATGTGCGTCCGCTGGTGCGCTTCAACGTCAGCGTGATCGTCGAGCAGAACGGCCGTCGCGAGCGTGGCGGTCATGGCGGCGGCGGGCGTACCGACTACCGTTATTTCCTCGCCGAAGACCGCGCCATGGGTTATGCCCGTGAAGCGTTGCGTCAGGCGTTGGTGAATCTGGAAGCGATTCCGGCACCGGCCGGCACCTTGCCGGTGGTTCTGGGTTCGGGCTGGTCTGGCGTGCTGCTGCACGAAGCGGTCGGTCACGGTCTGGAGGGCGATTTCAACCGCAAGGGCAGTTCGGCTTACAGCGGGCGCATGGGCGAGATGGTTGCATCAAAACTTTGCACCATCGTCGATGACGGCACGTTGGCCGGTCGTCGCGGTTCCCTGAGCGTCGACGACGAAGGCACGCCGACCGAGTGCACTACGCTGATCGAAAACGGCGTACTCAAGGGTTATATGCAGGACAAGCTCAATGCGCGGCTGATGGGCGTGGCCCGCACCGGCAACGGTCGCCGGGAATCCTACGCGCACCTGCCGATGCCACGGATGACCAACACCTACATGCTTGGCGGCCAGAGCGATCCGGCGGAAATCATCGCGTCGGTGAAGAAGGGCATCTACTGCGCCAACCTCGGCGGCGGTCAGGTCGACATCACCAGCGGCAAGTTCGTGTTCTCTACCAGTGAGGCGTATCTGATCGAGGACGGCAAGATCACTGCGCCGGTCAAAGGCGCAACGTTGATCGGCAACGGTCCGGAAGCGATGAGCCGGGTGTCGATGGTCGGTAACGATCTGGCGCTGGACAGCGGTGTGGGGACTTGCGGCAAGGATGGGCAGTCGGTGCCGGTGGGTGTCGGTCAGCCGACCCTGAAAATCGATGCGATCACCGTGGGTGGCACGGGCGCGTAAGAAGGGATGGAGCTTCGGGTGGCGCGCGGTGCGGCCACCCGGTGGCGAATATCAACGCAGGCCGCGTTGAGTCTCGTCCAGCCCACGGATGTATTTGAAGATCTTGCGGCTCGAGGCAGGAGGTTTGTTTTGCGCAACCTCGTGCTGGGCCTGACGGATCAGGGAGCGCAGTTGCTGGCGGTCGGCGTCCGGGTAATCGACGACGAATTTCTCCAGCACGGCATCGTCACCGGCGATCAGGCGGTCACGCCAGCGTTCGAGGTTGTGGAAACGCTCGTTGTACTGACGGGTAGAGGCATCGAGTTGATCGAGCAAGGTGAGAATCGCGTCAGTGTCCTGATCGCGCATCAGTTTGCCGATGAACTGCAAGTGCCGTTTACGCGCGATGTTCGCGGTGTGCTTGGGCGCATCGGCCAGGGCCCGGCGCAGGGCGTCGGTCAATGGCAGTTTTGCCTGCAAGTCGGGCTTGAGCGTTGTAAGGCGCTCGCCAAGGTCAACCAGAGCATGCAGCTCGCGTTTGACCTGGGATTTGCTTTTTTCTCCCGTATCGAGGGAGTCGTCGTAAGAATCAACCATGGTGGCAGTCCGCAAAGAAACGCCGCCATGATAACCAGTCGGGGGCCGCTTGTCCGGCCCGGTCGCTCGAAGGCCCCAGCCGAAAGCAGAATTTGAGTGGAGATGAGCATGAGTGCAGTTGAAAGCGTCGGCCCACAGGCATTGCCGGCACTGCAGGAACAGGTCGAGCAGATCATCGCCGAAGCCAAGCGTCAGGGGGCCAGTGCCTGTGAAGTAGCGGTATCGCTGGAGCAGGGCCTGTCGACGTCGGTTCGTCAACGTGAAGTCGAAACGGTCGAGTTCAACCGCGATCAGGGTTTTGGCATCACGCTGTACGTCGGCCAGCGCAAGGGCTCGGCCAGTACGTCCGCCACCGGGCCGGATGCGATTCGCGAAACCGTCGCTGCGGCGCTGGCGATTGCCAAGCACACTTCCGAAGACGAGGCCTCGGGGTTGGCCGATGCCGCGCTGATGGCCCGGGATGTCCAGGATTTCGACCTGTTCCACCAATGGGACATCACCCCGGAGCAGGCCATCGAGAAGGCGCTGCTCTGCGAAGCCGCCGCGTTCGACGCCGATGCACGCATCAAGAATGCCGATGGCACCACGTTGAGCACCCATCAGGGCTGCCGTGTGTACGGCAACAGCCACGGTTTCATCGGTGGTTACGCTTCGACCCGACACAGCCTGAGCTGCGTGATGATTGCCGAAGCCGATGGCCAGATGCAGCGCGATTACTGGTATGACGTGAACCGTCAGGGCAGCTTGCTGGCGGATCCGGTGAGCATTGGCCAGCGCGCGGCACAGCGCGCAGCGAGCCGTCTGGGTGCGCGTCCGGTGCCGACCTGCGAAGTGCCGGTTTTGTTTTCGGCGGAACTGGCGGGTGGGTTGTTCGGCAGCTTCCTGTCGGCGATTTCCGGCGGCAGTCTGTACCGTAAATCGTCTTTCCTCGAAGGCACCCTGGGGCAGAAGCTGTTCCCGGAATGGCTGACCATCGACGAGCGTCCGCACCTGATGCGCGCCATGGGCAGTGCTTCCTACGATGGTGACGGCCTGGCGACCTATGCCAAACCGTTCGTCGAGAAAGGCGAGTTGGTCTCGTACATCCTTGGCACCTATTCCGGTCGCAAACTGGGCATGCCGAGCACCGCCAACGCGGGCGGCGTGCACAACCTGTTCGTCACCCATGGCGATGAAGACCAGGCTGCCTTGCTGCGGCGCATGGGGCGTGGACTGCTGGTCACCGAACTGATGGGCCATGGCCTGAACATGGTGACTGGTGATTACTCGCGCGGTGCGGCGGGTTTCTGGGTCGAGAACGGTGAAATCCAGTTCGCGGTGCAGGAAGTGACCATCGCCGGCAACATGCGTGACATGTTCAAGCAGATCGTCGCGGTGGGTAACGATCTGGAACTGCGCAGCAACATTCGCACTGGTTCGGTGTTGATCGAGAAGATGACTGTCGCGGGCAGCTAAGCCCCAGGCAGGTACAAAAAAAGGCGTGTCATCCGATTGGGTGGCGCGCCTTTTTTGTGTCCGCAAACTTTTCGGGTTGATCAGGGCAGCAAAAAAGCCACTCTTGTTTTGGTTCTCATTATCATATAATAATAAATCTCATTATCGGATGAGCCCAGAATCATGAGTTCTGCCTTGCACGAGCAGCCGTACCTCGAAAGCTGGCGCTGGATGAGTCGCCAGATCCGTTGCGCGATGGATCCCGACGAACCGCGCCTGATCGAACACTACCTGGCTGAAGGCCGGTATCTGGCCTGCTGCACGGCGACCTCGCCCTGGACGGTCGCCGAAACCTCTTTCCGTCTGCTGCTCGACACGGCCACCGACATCGCGTTGCCGTGGCACTGGCGCAGCCTCTGCCTCGATCAAGCCTGGCGCCCGCTGCGTGAAATGGAGCGCCTGTCACTGTGCAAATGCCGGCTCAAACGCTGGCAAAGCTACACCTGGCAGCTCGCCACCTGCGAGTTGCAACCCTCGATTCCTCTTATTGAACTGGTGCAAGGATTTTCAGATGACCAAGACACGTATTGAGCGCGACAGCATGGGCGAACTGCAGGTGCCGGTGGACGCTCTCTACGGCGCGCAGACCCAGCGCGCAGTGGATAACTTCCCGATCAGCGGCAAACCGATGCCGACCCAGTTCATCCGCGCCCTGATTCTGGCGAAAGCGGCGGCCGCACGCGCCAACGTCGAACTTAACCAGCTCAGCGCCGCGCAAGGCAAAGCCATCAGCGATGCCGCCCAAGGTCTGCTGGAAGGCGACTTCATGCAGCATTTCCCGGTGGATATCTTCCAGACCGGCTCCGGCACCAGTTCCAACATGAACGCCAACGAAGTGATCGCCACCCTGGCCAGCCGCCTGCTCGAAGAGCCGGTGAACGCCAACGACCACGTCAACTGCGGGCAGAGCAGCAACGACATCATTCCGACCACCATCCACGTCAGCGCGGCGTTGGCCCTGCACGAACAACTGTTGCCGGCGTTGCTGCATCTGGTGCAAGTGATCGAGCGCAAGGCCGAGCAGGTGCATCACCACGTCAAGACCGGCCGCACCCACTTGATGGACGCCATGCCGGTGCGCATGAGTCAGGTGCTCAACGGTTGGGCGCAGCAACTCAAGGCCAATATCGGTCACCTGCAGGATTTGCTGCCAAGCCTGCAATCCCTGGCCCAGGGCGGCACGGCGGTCGGTACCGGGATCAACGCGCATCCGGAATTTGCTGCGCGTTTCAGCCGCCAATTGAGCCAGTTGACCAACGTCCAGTTCACGCCGGGCAAGGATCTGTTCGCTCTGATCGGCTCGCAAGACACTGCCGTGGCCGTGTCGGGCCAGCTCAAGGCCACCGCCGTGTCGCTGATGAAAATCGCCAACGACCTGCGCTGGATGAACTCCGGCCCGCTCGCCGGTCTCGGTGAAATCGAACTGGAAGGGCTGCAGCCGGGTTCCTCGATCATGCCGGGCAAGGTCAATCCGGTGATTCCGGAAGCCACCGCCATGGTGGCCGCGCAAGTGATCGGCAATGACTCGGTGATCACCATCGCCGGTCAGTCGGGCAATTTCGAACTGAACGTGATGCTGCCGATCATCGCCCAGAACCTGCTGAGCAGCATCGAGTTGCTGGCCAACTCCAGCCGTCTGCTGGGTGACAAGGCGATTGCCAGCTTCAAGGTCAATGAGTCGCGCCTCAAGGAAGCGCTGTCGCGCAACCCGATTCTGGTGACCGCACTCAACCCGATCATCGGTTACCAGAAGGCTGCCGAGATCGCCAAGCAGGCCTACAAACAAGGTCGTCCGGTGATTGATGTCGCGCTGGAGCACACCGACCTGTCGCGTAGCCAGCTGGAAGAGTTGCTCAATCCCGAGAAACTCACCGCCGGCGGCGTGTAAGCACCGCAACCGCTTTGGAGGTTCACCATGGAGCACTGGAAACGCACGATCGAACGGGCCAATCGCTGCTTCATGCTGGGCGAGCTGATCGATGCCCGCGAGGCTTACCTGCAAGCCCTGGCTTTGGCACAGGTGTTGTTCGAGCGCTGGGCCGATGCCGACGAAGCGGTGGCGGCCTGCGTCATTTCTCATCACAACCTGGCCGACCTGCATCTGCGCCTGAACCAGCCGGAGGAGAGCGCCGAGTACCTGTGCGCGATCCATCGACGACTGTTGCAGACCATGCAGGACGAGCGCCTGCGCCCGGCGCTGCGTGAAGCGGCCCTTCGCCAGAGCAGCAAGACCTACGTCGAGCTGCTCAATTTCATCAGCGAACACGGCGAATACCCGCGCACCCAACGCTTGCTGCACCCGGATACCGGCAATGCGCGCCGCGTGCCTGCCCAACATCACCATGGAGTCCACTGAAATGGCTTTTACCCTGCCAGCCTTGCCTTACGCCTACGACGCACTGGAGCCGCACATCGATGCGCAAACCATGGAGATCCACTACACCAAGCATCATCAGACTTATATCAACAATCTGAACGCTGCGGTCGAGGGCACCGAATTCGCGGACTGGCCGGTGGAGAAGCTGGTCGCCAGCGTCCAGCAACTGCCGGAAAAGCTTCGTGCGGCGGTGATCAACCAGGGCGGCGGTCATGCCAACCATTCGCTGTTCTGGGAAGTGATGGTGCCCAACGGCGGTGGCAAACCTGACGGTGCGCTGGCCAAGGCGATCGATGAGCAACTGGGCGGCCTTGACATCTTCAAGGAAGCCTTCACCAAAGCCGCGCTGACCCGCTTCGGCAGTGGCTGGGCGTGGCTCAGCGTCAACCCGGAAAAGAAACTGGTGGTGGAAAGCAGCGGTAACCAGGACAGCCCGCTGATGAACGGCAACACGCCGATACTCGGCCTCGACGTGTGGGAGCACGCCTACTATCTGCGTTATCAGAACCGTCGGCCGGAATACATCAGCGCTTTCTACAACGTGATCAACTGGCCGGAAGTTGCTGTGCGCTATCAGGCCGCGCTGGTTTAAGTCTCCTATAAAAACAATCCAAGGGTGACTATGGGCACTGAAACACTGGCGATCGGAAGTGGGCGTATGTTTCGTTACGCAATCGGATCGCTGCTGCTGTTGGCGGGTATGACCTTGCTGGTCGCCCACGGACTGGAGTGGCTGAATCTGGAACCGAGGTTGTCGCGGGCTCTACAGGGCGGGGCGATTTGCGCCCTTGGCACCGCACTCGGGGCTGTTCCGGTGCTGGTGATCCGCAACATGCCCCAGGCCCTGGGCGATACGCTGCTGGGTTTTGGCGCCGGTGTGATGCTGGCGGCAACCGCGTTTTCGCTGATCGTGCCGGGAATCGCCGCCGCCGAAAGTCTGGGGCTTGGCCGGTGGGGCGCCAGTGGTTTGATCTGTTTCGGCATCATGCTCGGGGCGTTCGGCCTGTATCTGGTGGATCGCAAGGTGTCCGGGGCTTCGCCGGAAATGCTCATCGGCACTGTCGAGCATCCGGTGATTCCGCCACGTATCTGGTTGTTCGTGTTTGCCATCATTGCCCATAACATCCCGGAAGGCATGGCCGTCGGTGTTTCCGCTGGCGGCGGCATGCCGGATGCTGACAGCCTGGCGATGGGCATCGCCTTGCAGGATGTGCCGGAAGGACTGGTCATTGCGCTGGTGTTGGCCGGAGCCGGGATGTCGCGGGTCAAGGCGTTTCTGATCGGGGCGGCATCGGGCCTGGTCGAGCCGGTGTTTGCACTGCTGTGTGCATGGCTGGTCAGCCTGGCGGAACTGTTATTACCCCTGGGACTGGCGCTGGCGGCCGGGGCAATGCTGTTGGTGGTGACTCACGAAGTGATCCCGGAGTCGCGGCGCAATGGTCACGACAAGCTGGCGAGCCTGGGATTGTTGATCGGGTTCTGCCTGATGATGGTGATGGATACGGCGTTGGGATGAGAGGGAGGCTTGCTCCCTCCCTCGACACTAAAGGCTTTCAACCGCCTTCGTCGAAGTAGTTGTTGATCAGCGCGACCAGCGCATCCATGGCTTCCTGTTCCTGATGACCCTCAGTACTCAGGTGGATTTTGGTGCCCTTGCCGGCGGCGAGCATCATCATCGCCATGATGCTTTTGCCATCAACCGTGGTTTCCGGGGTGCGACCCACTCTGATCGTGCAGTCGGGATATTGACCCGCCACGCCAACGAACTTTGCCGACGCCCGGGCATGCAGGCCCAGCTTGTTGATGATTTCGATTTCCAGAGCAGGCATCGCGGTGTGAATCCTTTAGCTGAGGTCGCGGTGGCGAACCTGGACGTTCTTCAGGGTTTTCTGCAGGGCCTGACCCAGGCGTTCGGTCAGGTAGACGGAACGGTGGTGTCCGCCGGTGCAGCCAATGGCAATGGTCACATAAGCGCGATTGCTCGCAGCGAAGCGCGGCAGCCATTTGAACAGGTACGCATAGATGTCCTGGAACATCTCTTCGACTTCCGGCTGCGCCGCCAGGTATTCCGCCACAGGCTCATCGAGCCCGGATTGTGCGCGTAATTCCGGTTTCCAGTACGGATTGGGCAGGCAGCGTACATCGAACACCAGATCCGCATCCACCGGCATGCCGCGTTTGAAACCGAACGACTCCACCAGAAATGCAGTCCCCGGCTCCGGTTGGTTCAACAGTCGCAGCTTGATGGTATCGCGCAGCTGGTAGAGGTTCAGATTGGTGGTATTGACCTTCAGGTCGGCCAGATCGGCGATCGGGCCCAGCAGCGCGGTTTCGTCGTTGATGGCTTCGGCCAGCGAGCGATTGGCATTGCTGAGCGGGTGGCGACGACGGGTTTCCGAAAAACGTTTGAGCAACGTTTCGTCATCGGCGTCCAGGTACAGGACATCACACTGGATGTGCCGGCTGCGCACTTCCTCGAGCAACTCTGGAAAGCGTGACAGATGGCTCGGCAGGTTGCGGGCGTCGATCGAGACCGCCACCTGTGGCTGGAGCATTTCGGTATGAACCAGCGCGCGCTCGGCGAGGTCTGGCAACAAGCCGGCTGGCAGGTTGTCAATGCAGTAGTAGCCGTTGTCCTCAAGGACATCCAGGGCGGTACTTTTACCCGAGCCGGAACGGCCACTGACAATGATCAAGCGCATGGTTACGGCCTGTTCTGTTCTTCCAGTACAACCTGGTACAAGGCTTCGTTGCTTGGCGCGCTGCGCAGTCTGTCGCGCACGTCCTTGCGGTCGAGCATGCTGGCAATCTGGCGTAACAGCTCCAGGTGCGCATCGGTGGCGGCTTCCGGCACCAGCAGGACGAACAGCAGGTCCACAGGCGCGCCGTCGATAGCGTCGAAATCGATAGGGGCATCAAGGTGCATCAGCGCACTGATCGGCGCTTCGCAGCCCTTGAGGCGGCAGTGAGGAATGGCGATGCCGTTGCCAAAACCGGTGGATCCCAGTTTTTCACGGGCAATCAATGCCTCGAAGACATCTTGCATCTCCAGATCCGGGACTTCCCGGGCGATCAGGTTGGCAATTTGTTCGAGGGCTTTCTTTTTACTGCCGCCCGGCACGTTCACCAGGGAACGGCCGGGGGTCAGGATACTTTCAAGTCGGATCATGGGGGTGGGGGTTATCGACCGGTAGCGCCCTGAAGCAGGCTCTGGGTCTTTTCCTTATGCTTTTTGAGTTGTTTATCAAGCTTGTCGGTCAACGCGTCGATCGCAGCGTACATATCGGTATGTTCCGCGTTTGCGACGACCTCGTTGCCGGGAATATGCAGCGTGGCTTCGATTTTCTGCTTCAGCTTTTCGACGCACATCGTGACCTGTACGTTGGTGATCTTGTCGAAATGCCCTTCGAGCTTCTTGAGCTTGAGCTCGATGTACTCGCGCAGAGGCTGGGTAACTTCCAGTTGGTGTCCACTGATGTTGACTTGCATACAGCTTCTCCTTCGTTGCCAGTGCATAAAGCGGCAGGCCGAAAAGCCTGCCACTGGAACGCTGTAACGTGGCTTACATCAACCGCTTGCGTTCGCTCGAAGGCGCGATCCCGAGGGATTCGCGGTACTTGGCGACGGTGCGGCGAGCCACCTGAATGCCTTGTGCCTCCAGTAAACCAGCGATCTTGCTGTCACTCAACGGCTTTTTCTGATTTTCCGCGGCAACCAGTTTCTTGATGATCGCGCGGATCGCCGTGGACGAGCATTCACCGCCTTCTGAGGTGCTCACATGGCTGGAGAAAAAGTATTTCAGTTCATATATGCCCCGTGGGGTATGCATGAATTTCTGCGTGGTCACCCGGGAAATCGTCGACTCGTGCA
The DNA here is from genome assembly GCF_002112305.1 of Pseudomonas sp. R45(2017). Classification (NCBI taxonomy): domain Bacteria; kingdom Pseudomonadati; phylum Pseudomonadota; class Gammaproteobacteria; order Pseudomonadales; family Pseudomonadaceae; genus Pseudomonas; species Pseudomonas sp. R45(2017). Next base: position 191,934 of record NZ_NEHH01000006.1, read on the forward strand.
TGCCAACCGCCTCTGCAATGTCGTGCAGGACCAGCGGCTTCATGGCTTCGTCGCCGTACTCCAGAAAGCCGCGCTGATGCTCGACGATCTGGGTGGCTACTTTCATCAGGGTTTCGTTGCGGCTCTGCAGGCTCTTGATGAACCAGCGAGCTTCCTGCAACTGATTGCGCATGAAGGTATTGTCGGCGCTGGTGTCGGCACGGCGCACGAAACCGGCGTATTGGGCGTTGACCCGCAGGCGCGGTACCGATTCCTGGTTCAGCTCGACCAGCCAGCGCTCGTTGTCCTTGCGCACGATGACGTCAGGCACCACGTACTCGGCTTCGGTGGATTCGATCTGCGAGCCTGGGCGCGGATTGAGGCTCTGCACCAGTTCGATGACCTGGCGCAGTTCATCTTCCTTGAGCTTCATGCGCCGCATCAGCTGGCTGTAGTCGCGGCTGCCGAGCAGGTCAATGTAATCGGTGACCAGACGTTTGGCCTCGGCCAGCCAAGGGGTCTTGGCCGACAGCTGGCGCAATTGCAGCAGCAGGCATTCGCCCAGGTTGCGTGCGCCGATGCCTGCCGGCTCGAATTGCTGGATGCGGTGCAGGACGGCTTCGATCTCGTCCAGCTCGATGTCGAGCTCGGGATCGAAGGCTTCGAGAATTTCTTCGAGGGTTTCGTCCAGGTAGCCCTGATTGTTGATGCAATCGATCAGGGTGACGGCGATCAGGCGATCGGTGTCGGACATCGGTGCGAGGTTCAACTGCCACAGCAGGTGGCTTTGCAGGCTCTCGCCGGCGGAGGTGCGGGTGGTGAAGTCCCACTCGTCATCGTCGCTGCTCGGCAGGCTGCTGGCGCTGGTCTGGTAGACGTCTTCCCAGGCGGTGTCAACGGGCAGTTCGTTGGGGATTCGCTCGTTCCATTCGCCGTCTTCGAGGTTGTCGACTGTCGGCGCGGTCTCCTGATAAGAAGGTTCCTGGATCTCGGTGTTGGGCTTCTGTTCGGCGTTGTCGGCCATGGGATCGGAGTTGTCGAAGTCGTCGCCGTCTTCCTGGCGTTCGAGCATCGGATTGGATTCCAGAGCCTCCTGGATTTCCTGTTGCAGATCCAGGGTCGACAATTGGAGCAGGCGGATGGCCTGTTGCAGCTGCGGTGTCATCGTCAGCTGCTGGCCCATTCTCAAGACTAGCGATGGTTTCATGGCAGGGGCTTAACACCTTATTCGCCGGCGCTATGCGCCATCCACTACAGGGCGCCGGAGCGCCAAACTTAAGCAAATTATATGCCTGAAACTGTCGTGTTTGCCTAGAGCGCTGTAACAATAAAAGCGTATAAAAAAGCGCTTCAACGTTACAGCACCCGGACGGCTGGTCGAATACCGTCGAGCTTACAGGCGGAACTCGTGGCCCAGGTAGACTTCCTTCACCAGATCGTTGGCGAGGATGGTCGCGGAGTCGCCTTCGGCGATCAACTGGCCATCGTTGACGATGTAGGCGGTTTCGCAGATATCCAGCGTCTCACGGACGTTGTGGTCGGTGATCAGTACACCGATGCCCTTGGCCTTGAGGTGGTGGATGATCTGCTTGATGTCGCCGACAGAGATCGGGTCGACACCGGCGAACGGTTCGTCGAGCAGGATGAATTTCGGTGCCGTGGCCAGTGCACGGGCGATTTCCACCCGGCGGCGCTCACCACCGGACAGGCTCATGCCGAGGTTGTCGCGGATGTGGCTGATGTGGAATTCCTGCAGCAGGCTTTCCAACTCCTTGCGACGACCGGCCTTGTCGAGCTCCTGACGGGTCTCAAGGATGGCCATGATGTTGTCGGCTACCGACAGTTTGCGGAAGATCGACGCTTCTTGCGGCAGATAGCCGATACCGGCCTTGGCGCGACCGTGCATCGGCTGGTGGCTGACGTCCAGATCGTCGATCAGTACGCGACCCTGATCGGCCTGGACCAGACCGACGATCATGTAGAAGCAGGTGGTCTTGCCGGCGCCATTCGGGCCGAGCAGGCCGACGATCTGACCGCTGTCGATCGACAGGCTGACGTCGCGCACGACCTGGCGGCTTTTATAGGCCTTGGCCAGGTGCTGAGCTTTCAGAGTTGCCATTACTGGGTTTTCTCGTCGGTTTTCTTCTTCGGCTGGATCACCATGTCAATGCGCGGACGCGCTTCGGTGACCTTGTTGCCGGTGGCACGACCAGCGCTGGCCAGCTTTTTCACCGTGTCATAGACGATTTTCTCGCCCTGAGTGGTGTTGTTGTCCTTGTCGACGACTTTCGCCTTGTCGATCAGCACAACGCGGTTTTGCGCGGCGTGGTACTGAATGGTCACGCCCCAGCCCTGTACAGGCTTGGTGTCGCCCGCCGTCTGCAACTGCTCGAAGTAGGCAAGGTTGCCCACCGAGGTCACGACGTCGATATCGCCGGTCTGGGTGCGGGTGATGGTCACGGTATTGCCTTTGACGATCATCGAACCCTGAGTGATGATCACGTCACCTTTATAGGTAGCAACGCCGTTCTTGTCGTCCAGCTGGGCATCGTCGGCCTGAATACGGATTGGCTGCTCTTGATCGTTCGGCAGAGCCCAGGCGCTCACGCTTCCCAGTGCTGCGCCCAGACTGAGCAAAATAGGGAGGGTTTTAACGAGCCTCATACTGTCCTCTTACGTTCGATAGCAGGTGTATCCTGCTTTCCTTCAAATACGCTTTCATTCCTACGCCAGTCGATACACCGCCAGCGCCGTCGATTCTAACGGGTTGCTGGGTCTGCGCATATTGCTGCTGCGGGAACACCGTCATGCGAGTGGAGGTGATCAGGGTGTCGCGGTTCTTTTCGTCGGTGCGCTTGACGCGTACCGAGTCGATCAGCTCGACCTCGGTGCCACCGGAGTTCACTTCACCGCGTTCACTGGTCACGTGCCATGGGAAATCGGTGCCACGGAACATGTTCAGATCAGGCTTGGTGACCAGTGTAATGTCGGTCGCCTTGACGTGCTCAGCCTTGTCGGACGTCATTTCGTACTGCACTTTGCCGTCTTCGAGGTACTGGATCGTGTGGGTATTGGTCGCATACCAGTCGATCGGGCTTTCCTCTGCCGAAACCGGCGGTTTGTCGAGGAAGCGTTCCGGGCTGATGTTCCAGTAGCCGACCGCACCGAATATCGCTGCGATGCAACCGAACAGCAGGATGTTGCGAAACTTTTTGCTAAACATGGTTGGACTCACAGGTACGCGTTGTTGGCGGCGTCGAGGCTGCCTTGGGCGCGCAGGATCAGTTCGCAGAATTCGCGGGCGGCACCTTCGCCGCCACGGGCCTGGGTGACGCCATGGGCGTGCTCGCGCACAAAGGGGGCGGCGTTGGCCACGGCCATGCCCAGCCCTACACGGCGGATCACCGGCAGGTCCGGCAGGTCGTCACCGAGGTAAGCCACTTGCTCATAGCTTAGGCCCAGTTGCTCCAGAAGACCGTCGAGCACGACCAGTTTGTCTTCGCGGCCCTGAAACAGGTGCGGGATCCCCAGGTTTTTTGCCCGGCGTTCGACCACCGGGGTCTTGCGACCACTGATGATGGCGGTCTGTACACCAGCATTCATCAGCATCTTGATGCCCTGGCCATCGAGTGTATTGAAAGTCTTGAACTCGCTGCCGTCTTCAAGGAAGTACAGGCGACCGTCGGTGAGGACACCGTCGACGTCGAAAACCGCCAGTTTGATGGCTTTGCCGCGTTGCAGCAGATCGGTGCTCATTTACATCACTCCTGCGCGCAGCAGATCGGAGAGGTTGAAGGCGCCGATCGGGCGATCCTCTTCATCTACGACAACCAGCGCGTTGATTCGGTGGTCTTCCATGATTTTCAGGGCTTCGGCCGCGAGCATCTCGGCGCGGGCGGTCTTGCCGTGCACGGTCATTACCTGGTCGATGGTGGCGCTATGGATATCAATGCTGCGATCCAGGGTGCGGCGCAGGTCGCCGTCAGTGAAGATCCCGGCCAGTTTGCCGTCCGTTTCAAGAATGACGGTCATGCCCAGACCCTTGCGGGTCATTTCCATCAGCGCGTCCTTGAGCAGGGTGCCGCGCTGTACCTGCGGCAGTTCCTGACCGGCGTGCATGACATTTTCCACTTTCAGCAGCAGGCGTCGGCCCAGTGCGCCGCCCGGGTGGGAAAAGGCGAAATCTTCGGCAGTGAAGCCGCGCGCTTCCAGCAGCGCCACGGCCAGGGCGTCGCCCATGACCAGCGCAGCGGTGGTCGAGGAGGTCGGTGCGAGGTTCAGCGGGCAGGCTTCGTGTTCGACGTGAACGTTGAGATTGACCTCGGCAGCCTTGGCAAGCGGCGATTGCGGGTTGCCGGTGACGCTGATCAGCTGGATGCCCAGGCGCTTGATCAGTGGCAGCAGGGTGACGATTTCGTTAGTGGAGCCGGAGTTCGACAGGGCCAGAATCACGTCATCGCGAGTGATCATGCCCATGTCGCCGTGGCTGGCCTCGGCCGGGTGCACGAAAAACGCCGGGGTGCCGGTGCTGGCCAGGGTCGCGGCAATCTTGTTGCCGATGTGCCCGGACTTGCCCATACCGACCACGACAACACGGCCCTTGCTGGCCAGAATCATCTCGCAAGCGCGTACGAAATCGGCGTCGATATGGGGCAACAAGCCTTGTACGGCTTCCACTTCGAGGCGGATGGTGCGTTGTGCCGATTGAATCAGGTCGCTGGTTTGGCTCATGTCAGAAATCGTATAGCCCGATGAAAAGGCGGCGATTATAGCGGTTATGTTGAAAAGCCTCACGCAAGTTCGTCGTGCTTTGTCATTCCTCGTTACCAAAACTCTGTAAATAAGGCCTGAAGCCCTTCAACTCGCCGAATGCGGGCCGGTGCAGGCCTTGGGCGCTTGCCCTTTGCAGTGATATAGTTCGCCGCCAGTTCGGCCTGCCCGGGATGTAGGGGCTTTCTTCCAGGAAGCCAGGCGTCCGAGTGAGAGGCTGCATCGCAAGGAGTTTAGATGAGTGCCGATAACGCCTACGCGGTCGAGCTGAAGGGAGTCTCCTTCAAGCGCGGTGCGCGGAGCATTTTCAATAACGTCGATATCCGCATCCCGCGCGGCAAGGTCACCGGCATCATGGGGCCTTCCGGGTGTGGCAAGACCACGCTGCTGCGCCTGATGGGCGCGCAGTTGCGGCCATCCAAAGGCGAGGTCTGGGTCAACGGCCAGAACCTGCCGAAGCTGTCGCGCAGCGATCTGTTCGATGCGCGCAAGCACATGGGCGTGCTGTTTCAGAGCGGTGCGCTGTTCACCGATCTCGATGTGTTCGAGAACGTCGCCTTCCCGCTTCGTGTTCATACCGACCTGCCGGACGAGATGATCCGCGACATCGTGCTGCTCAAATTGCAGGCGGTGGGGCTGCGCGGGGCGATCGAACTGATGCCCGACGAGCTGTCTGGCGGCATGAAGCGCCGCGTCGCCTTGGCCCGGGCCATTGCCCTCGATCCGCAGATTCTCATGTACGACGAACCGTTCGTCGGCCAGGATCCGATCGCCATGGGCGTTCTGGTTCGCCTGATCCGTCTGCTCAACGATGCCCTGGGGATCACCAGCATCGTGGTGTCCCACGATCTCGCCGAAACCGCGAGCATCGCCGACTACATCTATGTGGTCGGTGATGGGCAGGTATTGGGGCAGGGCACGCCGGACGAACTGATGAACTCGGACGATCCGCGTATCCGCCAGTTCATGACCGGTGAACCCGACGGCCCGGTGCCGTATCACTTTCCAGCGCCGGATTACCGCGCAGATCTTCTGGGGAAGCGCCGCTGATGCGCAGAATTACATTAATGGAGCGTGTACGTCGCTTCGGCCTCGCCGGAATCGACAGCGTCGCAGTGTTCGGGCGTTCGACCCTGTTCCTGTTTCATGCCTTGCTCGGTCGTGGCGGCATCGGTGGCGGTTTTGGCCTGCTGGTCAAGCAGCTGCACTCCGTCGGTGTGATGTCGCTGGTGATCATCGTGGTGTCCGGGATTTTCATCGGCATGGTGCTGGCGCTGCAGGGCTTCAACATCCTGTCGAGCTACGGCTCGGAGCAGGCTGTCGGGCAGATGGTGGCGCTGACCCTGCTGCGTGAACTGGGGCCGGTGGTGACCGCGCTGTTGTTCGCCGGTCGTGCCGGTTCGGCGCTGACGGCGGAAATCGGCAACATGAAATCCACCGAGCAGTTGTCCAGCCTCGAAATGATCGGGGTCGACCCGCTCAAGTACATCATCGCTCCGCGTCTGTGGGCCGGCTTCATTTCCCTGCCGGTGCTGGCGATGATCTTCAGCGTGGTCGGCATCTGGGGCGGATCGTGGGTCGCCGTCGACTGGCTGGGCGTCTACGAAGGTTCCTACTGGTCGAACATGCAGAACAGCGTGAGCTTCGGTGACGATGTGCTCAACGGCATCATCAAAAGTGCAGTATTCGCTTTTGTCGTCACCTGGATCGCCGTATTTCAAGGCTATGACTGCGAACCCACTTCCGAGGGGATCAGTCGTGCCACCACCAAGACCGTGGTTTACGCCTCGCTGGCAGTACTCGGCCTGGACTTTATTCTGACCGCTTTGATGTTTGGAGATTTCTGATGCAAAACCGCACCCTGGAAATCGGTGTCGGCCTGTTCCTGCTGGCAGGGATCCTGGCCTTGTTGCTGCTGGCCCTGCGGGTCAGTGGCCTGTCTCCGACTTCGACCACCGATACCTACAAGCTTTACGCCTATTTCGACAATATCGCCGGTCTGACGGTCAGAGCCAAAGTGACCATGGCGGGTGTGACCATCGGCAAGGTCACCGCGATCGATCTGGACCGCGACAGCTTCACCGGTCGGGTGACCCTGCAAGTGGATAAAAGCGTCGACAATCTGCCGACCGACTCCACAGCATCTATCCTGACTGCGGGTCTGCTGGGCGAGAAGTACATCGGTATCAGCGTGGGCGGGGAAGACACTCCGCTCAAGGATGGTGGAACCATCCACGACACCCAGTCGTCTCTGGTACTGGAAGACCTGATCGGTAAATTCCTGCTCAATACCGTTAGCAAAGACGCCAAATGAGGAGCATTTGAATGATCTCTACCTTGCGACGTGGCCTGTTGGTGTTGCTTGCGGCACTGCCGCTGGTGGCTAACGCCGTGGCGGCACAATCGGCGCACGATCTGGTTCAGGACACCACGAACCGGATGCTCGCCGATCTGTCGGCCAATAAAGAGAAGTACAAGCGGGATCCGCAGGACTTCTACACCGCGTTGAACACCATCGTCGGGCCGGTCGTGGATGCCGAGGGCATTTCCAAGAGCATCATGACGGTCAAGTATTCGCGCAAGGCAACCCCGGCGCAGATGAAGACCTTCGAGGAAAACTTCAAGCGCGGCCTGTTCCAGTTCTACGGCAACGCCTTGCTCGAGTACAACAACCAGGGCATCACCGTCGATGCGCCCAAGGATGAATCGGGCGACCGCACCAGCGTCGGCATGACCGTCAAGGGCAACAACGGCGCGATTTATCCGGTGTCGTACACCCTCGAGAAGATCAACGGCGAGTGGAAACTGCGTAACGTGATCATCAACGGCATCAACATCGGCAAACTGTTCCGTGACCAGTTCGCCGACGCGATGCAGCGCAATGGCAACGACCTGGACAAGACCATCAACGGCTGGGCCGGTGAAGTCGCCAAAGCCAAGCAGTCGGCCGAGCAGAACGAGAAGCCAGCCCAATGACCGAGTCGGCCATTCGTCTGGACGAAGCCAGTGAGCTGCAGCTCAGCGGCGTGCTGGATTATCGCACCGCCCCTGACCTGCGCGAGCAGGGCAGGGCGCTGATCAAGTCGTGCAATGCCCCGGCATTGGTGATCGATTGCTCGGCGGTGGAGAAGTCCAGCAGCGTCGGTCTGTCGCTGCTGCTGTGCTTCATTCGCGATGCCAAGGCCGCCGGCAAGGCGGTCAGCATCCGCGGGATGCCCGAAGACATGCGTGAAATTGCTCAGGTCAGCGAACTGACCGAGCTGTTGGCGCAACCCTGAACCCGCATCTATAGAGAAGCCCCCCGTCAGAGTCCTGCGCAGCGGGGTTCGCAGGCGCGGGGCTTTTTTGTATGATGTCCGACCCGTGCGCACAGGGCGCCGATTGAGGTTGAGCATGCAGGCCGTAGAAGTGAAGAGCTTCCTTGAAGGAAAGCTGCCAGGAACGCTGGTGGAAGTTGAAGGCGAAGGCTGCAACTTCCAGCTGAACGTGATTAGTGATGAACTGGCGGCGTTGAGCCCGGTCAAGCGTCAGCAAAGCATCTATGCCCATTTGAACCCTTGGATCGCCGATGGCAGCATCCACGCGGTCACTATGAAATTTTTCAGCAGCGCGGCCTGGGCCGAGCGCACCTGAGCCCTAGGGCGTCGAGATTCTTATGGATAAATTGATTATTACCGGTGGCGCTCGTCTTGATGGCGAGATCCGCATCTCCGGGGCGAAGAACTCCGCCCTGCCAATCCTGGCCGCCACCCTGCTGTGCGATGGCCCGGTTACCGTTGGCAACCTGCCGCACCTGCACGACATCACCACCATGATCGAGCTGTTCGGTCGCATGGGCATCGAGCCTGTGATCGACGAAAAGCTCAGCGTCGAAATCGACCCGCGCACCATCAAGACCCTGATCGCTCCGTACGAACTGGTGAAAACCATGCGTGCCTCGATCCTGGTGCTGGGCCCGATGGTCGCACGTTTCGGTGAAGCCGAAGTCGCACTGCCTGGTGGCTGCGCCATCGGCTCGCGTCCGGTCGACCTGCACATCCGAGGTCTGGAAGCCATGGGCGCGGTCATCGACGTCGAAGGCGGCTACATCAAGGCCAAGGCCCCTGAAGGCGGCCTGCGCGGCGCGCACTTCTTCTTCGATACCGTCAGCGTGACCGGTACCGAAAACATCATGATGGCTGCTGCTCTGGCCAAGGGCCGCAGCGTACTGCAGAACGCCGCTCGCGAACCTGAAGTGGTCGACCTGGCGAACTTCCTGAACGCCATGGGCGCCAAGGTATCCGGTGCCGGCACCGACACCATCACCATCGACGGCGTCGAGCGTCTGGGTTCGACCTTCTACAAAGTCATGCCTGACCGTATCGAAACCGGTACCTACCTGGTGGCCGCTGCGGTTACCGGTGGCCGTGTGAAGGTCAAGGACACCGATCCGACCATTCTCGAAGCCGTTCTGGAAAAGCTGCGTGAAGCCGGCGCCGAAATCACCAGCGGCGAAGACTGGATCGAGCTGAACATGCACGGCAAGCGCCCTAAAGCGGTCAACGTGCGCACCGCGCCGTACCCGGCGTTCCCGACCGACATGCAGGCGCAGTTCATCTCGCTCAACGCGATTGCCGAAGGCACTGGTGCGGTCATCGAGACGATCTTCGAAAACCGTTTCATGCACGTGTACGAACTGCACCGCATGGGCGCCAAGATCCAGGTCGAAGGCAACACGGCCATCGTTACCGGTACTGAAATCCTCAAGGGCGCGCCGGTGATGGCTACCGACCTGCGGGCTTCGGCAAGCCTCGTGATTTCGGCCCTGATGGCTGAAGGCGATACCCTGATCGACCGCATCTACCACATCGACCGTGGTTACGAGTGCATCGAGGAAAAACTGCAGATGCTGGGCGCCAAGATCCGTCGCGTTCCGGGCTAGTCGCTGCATCTGGACACAGGGAAGTGTCCGTTGAATTCGTTTTGATCGGGGGTGGTAACGCCCTCGATGTATGTCCGGCGCCGATTGCGACCGGACATGAGTACCTTGATAAGGACTGACGTTTCCCATGTTGACCATCGCACTGTCCAAGGGCCGCATCCTTGACGACACCCTGCCGCTTCTCGCCGAAGCGGGCATCGTGCCGACCGAGAATCCGGACAAGAGCCGCAAGCTGATCATCCCCACGACCCAGGAAGACGTTCGCCTGTTGATCGTGCGTGCCACCGACGTGCCGACCTATGTCGAGCATGGCGCGGCCGACCTCGGCGTTGCCGGTAAAGACGTGCTGATGGAATACAGCGGCCAAGGCCTGTACGAGCCGCTGGATCTGCAGATTGCCCAGTGCAAGCTGATGACCGCCGGCAAGGTCGGCGCGGTCGAGCCCAAGGGCCGCCTGCGCGTCGCCACCAAATTCGTCAACGTCGCCAAGCGTTACTACGCCGAGCAGGGCCGTCAGGTCGACATCATCAAGCTGTACGGCTCGATGGAACTTGCACCGCTGATCGGTCTGGCCGACAAGATCATCGACGTGGTCGACACCGGCAACACTCTGCGTGCCAACGGCCTGGAACCCCAGGAACTGATCGCCACGATCAGCTCGCGTCTGGTGGTCAATAAAGCTTCGATGAAAATGCAACACGCCCGAATCCAGGCGTTGATCGACACCCTGCGCAAGGCAGTGGAGTCTCGACACCGCGGCTGATGTACCTGCGCGACGTTAAGTCGCGCCCGTCTATCCGCCTCATAGCCAGAATCTCAGGTGCCCAAGCGGAAACGACTGCTAAGTTAGGGCGCCTGAGTTTTTGCCATTCCTATGAGGCTCTCGCTATGACCGCACCGACTGCAATTCGCCGACTCAACGCTGCTGACCCGGATTTCGCGCATCATCTGGATCATCTGCTGAGCTGGGAAAGTGTGTCTGACGACTCGGTCAATCAGCGGGTGCTGGACATCATCAAGGCTGTGCGCGAGCGCGGTGACGCGGCGCTGGTCGAGTTCACCCAGAAATTCGATGGCCTCGAAGTCGCTTCGATGGCGGACCTGATCCTGCCGCGCGAGCGTCTGGAACTGGCCCTGACCCGCATCACTGTCCCGCAACGCGAAGCGCTGGAAAAAGCCGCCGCCCGCGTGCGCAGCTATCACGAAAAACAGAAGCAGGACTCCTGGAGCTACACCGAAGCCGACGGCACGGTGCTGGGCCAGAAAGTCACGCCACTGGATCGCGCCGGTCTGTACGTGCCGGGCGGCAAGGCGTCGTACCCGTCGTCGGTGTTGATGAACGCGATTCCGGCCAAGGTCGCCGGCGTGACCGAAGTGGTCATGGTGGTGCCGACCCCGCGCGGTGAGGTCAACGAGCTGGTGCTGGCGGCGGCGTGCATCGCCGGCGTCGACCGGGTGTTCACCATCGGTGGCGCGCAAGCCGTTGCCGCATTGGCCTATGGCACCGAAAGCGTGCCGCAGGTGGACAAGGTCGTCGGCCCGGGCAATATCTACGTCGCCACGGCCAAGCGTCACGTATTCGGTCAGGTCGGCATCGACATGATCGCCGGCCCGTCGGAAATCCTCGTGGTGTGCGACGGCCAGACAGATCCGGACTGGATCGCCATGGACCTGTTCTCCCAGGCCGAGCACGACGAAGACGCCCAGGCGATTCTGGTCAGCCCGGACGCCGAATTCCTCGACAAGGTCGCCGCCAGCATCGACAAACTGCTGCCGACCATGGATCGCGCGACCATCATCGAAACCTCGATCAACGGCCGTGGTGCCCTGATTCACGTGCGCGACATGGCCCAGGCCATCGAAGTCGCCAACCGCATCGCGCCGGAACACCTTGAACTGTCGGTCGCAGACCCGCAGGCCTGGCTGCCGCAGATCCGCCACGCCGGCGCGATCTTCATGGGCCGCCACACCTCCGAAGCGCTGGGCGACTACTGCGCAGGTCCGAACCATGTGTTGCCGACCTCCGGCACCGCGCGTTTCTCCTCGCCGCTGGGCGTGTATGACTTCCAGAAGCGTTCTTCGATCATCTTCTGCTCCGAGGACGGTGCTTCGGAACTCGGCAAGACCGCATCGATCCTGGCCCGTGGCGAATCGCTGAGCGCCCACGCGCGCAGCGCCGAATACCGCATCAAAGACGAAGTGAAGGGGAACTGAACATGAGCAAATTCTGGAGCCCGTTCGTCAAGGATCTGGTGCCTTACGTGCCGGGCGAGCAGCCGAAGCTGACCCGTCTGGTCAAACTCAATACCAACGAAAACCCGTACGGCCCGTCGCCAAAAGCCCTGGCGGCGATGCAGACCGAACTCAACGACAACCTGCGTCTGTACCCGGACCCGAACAGCGATCTGCTGAAAAACGCCGTCGCCAAGTACTACGGCGTACAAAGCAATCAAGTGTTCCTCGGCAACGGTTCGGACGAAGTGCTGGCGCACATCTTCCACGGTCTGCTGCAACACGATCAGCCGATCCTGTTCCCGGACATCAGCTACAGCTTCTATCCGGTCTATTGCGGCCTTTACGGCGTCAAGTTCGACGCGGTGCCGCTGGATGCGCAGTTCCAGATCAACCCGGCGAACTACGCCAAGCCGAACGGCGGGATCATCTTCCCCAACCCGAACGCGCCTACCGGTTGCCTGCTGGCGCTGGAAGCGGTCGAGCAGATCCTCAAGGCCAGCCCGGATTCGGTGGTGGTGGTCGACGAGGCCTACATCGACTTCGGCGGCGAAACCGCGATCAGCCTGGTCGATCGCTATCCGAACCTGCTGGTGACCCAGACCCTGTCCAAGTCCCGTTCGCTCGCGGGCCTGCGGGTCGGTCTGGCGGTCGGCCATCCGGACCTGATCGAGGCGCTGGAGCGGATCAAGAACAGCTTCAACTCCTACCCGATCGATCGCATGGCGAATGTCGGCGCGGCGGCGGCGTTCGAAGATCGCGAGTACTTCGACAAGACCTGCGCATTGGTCATCGAGAGTCGCGAGTGGGTGGTTGCGCAGTTGCAGGCCAAGGGCTTTGAAGTGCTGCCGTCAGCGGCGAACTTCATCTTCGCCCGGCATCCGCAACACGATGCGGCGGGGCTGGCGGCCAAACTGCGTGAGCAGGGCGTGATCGTGCGCCACTTCAAGCAGGAGCGGATTGCCCAGTTCCTGCGGATCTCGATCGGCACGCCGGAGCAGAATCAGGCGTTGATCGACGGTCTGGGCGAACTCTGAAACGACGCTGGTCCCTGTGGGTTTCGTCCCACAGGGATCAGCGTTGGTTCATTCGTGATGCGGTTCGCCCAGGAACGTCAACGAACTGAATAACCCCCGACTGCTCACCTCTGCATTGTCCTTCACCGGCACCTCCACCTGCGCCGCAATCACATTCAATCCCTCGTTACGCACCAGCACCTGAGCGCGGCCGTCCTTGTCGGTTTCAGTGCTCAAGGTATTCGGCGCGCTGCGGTAGTCACCGATCAACTTCACGCCCGCTGCCGGTTTGCCATCCAGCAACACCCGCACCGGCAATGATTTCCCTGGGCCGACGGTCAGAGGATCGACCTCCGGCAAAATCAGCAATTTGATCTGATTGAGTTTGGGCAGCTTCGCTCCCGGCTGATAAATCGCCAGGCTGTACTTGAGGGTCTCGGTCGACTCGATGGCGCCCGGTACCTTGCTGCGTCCCTCATTGATCCATTTCTTGTCGGCGGTTTGCGACCACATGCCGTTGTTCAGGGCCACGGCCATTACCGCCGGCGGTTTCAGCGGTTGCAGTCGCGCATGATCGGTCAGGCGTTGCACGTTGACCGGGATCATCTTGCCGCTGACGTCATATGCCCATGCACCGCTGATTTTCTGCGCTTTGAAAGCGTTGTCTTCTGCGCCGTGGCCGTAGATCACTTCGATATTGCCGCGTCGTTGTTCGGTCCACAGACCATGCGCTGATGCTTGGCCAGCGAACAGCGCAGCGATGATCAATAAGAGTTTGCCGTAATGCATGGTGACGTCCTTTTACAGGTTGAATGTCAGGCTGACCGTGAAATTGCGCGGCTCGCCGGGGTTGACCCAATAGTTGCTGTACGAGCGCTCGTAGTACTTTTCGTCGAACAGGTTGTTCAGGTTCAGGCCGAGAGTGACGGTGTCGCTGGCCTTGTAATGGGCCAGCAGGTCGACGGTGTGATAGGCCGGCAGCTCGAAATCGCTGCCGGACTCACCTGAGCGGTCACCGACGTAAGTGAACGCCGCGCCGATATCCGAGCCGCGCAAGCGACCGTCCTGAAACTCGTAGACACCCAGCACGCTGCCGCTGCGTTTGGCGACCCCGAGGATGCGGCTACCGGCGGGGATCGCGGCATCCCCCTTGGTCACTTCGGCGTCGATCCAGGCGAAGGCGCCGATCACCCTGACGGCGTCGGTGACTTGCCCGGTGACCTGCAGATCGAAACCCCGGCTGCGGGCCTTGCCCATGGCGCGGCTGGTATCGGTGCCCGGGTCGAGGGCGAGGACGTTTTCCTTGTCGATATGGAAGAAGGCGAGGGTGCTGCTTAAACGTTCGTCGAACAGCTCGTTCTTGATCCCGATTTCGTAACCCACGCCTTCTTCCGGATCGAAGGATTTGCCAGCCGCATCGAGGCCGTTGTTCGGTTTGAATGAGGTCGAGGCGTTGGCGAACAGGCCGGTGTCCGGTGTCAGTTGATAGAGCAGGCCGGCACGTTGGGTGAGCGCGTCGTGGGTCTGGCGGCTGGTGGTGTTGCGGCTGTGGTCATCGATGGTTTGCTCGAAGTGCTCGAATCGCGCCCCGATCATCCCGCGCAGTTTTTCGCTGAAGACGATTTGATCCTGCAGGTTCAGCGCATGGCTTTCGACGTGTTCGAAGAAGTCTGTACCAGAGCGTGCGCCGTTGGGTTTGGGCTGGCCGTACACCGGGTTATAGATATCGATGGCGTAAGGCCCGCCGGCGATGGTGGTGACGCGCTCGTTCTTGCGGAAGTTCTCGTACTCGCTGCCGATCAGCAGTTCGTGCTGCCAGGTGCCGAGGTCGAACAGACCGCGCAGTTCCAGTTGGGTGATGCTGTCGTGCCAGTTGGTATCGCGTTCGCGATAGCGGCGGTTGACGGTGTGGCCATCGGCATTCAAGGGACGGTTTTCGGAGGCGAAACCCCAGAGTTTGCCTTCCTTGTAATGGCTGGCCAGGCGCAGTTTCCAGGCATCGTTGAGGTGGTGCTTAAGTGTGGCTTGCAGTCTGTTGTTGTGGTTGTCGATGTTGCCGTCGTTCGGCTCACCCAGGAATGTCGAGCGCGAGACGCCGCTCCATTTATTGTTTGGCGCAACGATGCCGCGGTCGAAGGTCGAGCTATGACGCACGAATTCGCTCTCCACCAGCAGGCTGGTGTTCGGGTTCAACTGCCAACTGAAAGAGGGGGCAACGAATACACGTTTACTGTCGACGTGGTCGCGAAAACTGTTGTTGTCCTCGACTGCGAGGTTGATCCGCGACAGCACATCACCCTGATCATCCAGCGGCGTGTTGACGTCCAGCGCGGTGCGATAGCGATCCCAACTGCCAGCGCTGGTTTGCAGGGTGGTGAAGGGCTCGGGCTGCGGTTTTTTGGTGACGATGTTTACCGTGCCACCCGGATCACCTCGGCCATACAGGCTGGCGGCCGGCCCTTTTAGCACTTCGATGCGCTCGATGTTGGCGGCGTCCGGTGTGCTCGGATAACCACGGTTGGCGCTGAAGCCGTCCTGGTAAAACTCAGAGGTGGTGAAGCCGCGCACGCTGTATTCGTAAAGCGTCAGGCCACCGAAGTTGTTTTGCTTCGACACGCCACCGGCGAAATCCAGCGCGCGTTCTACGCTGGTGCTGCCCAGATCCTTGAGCACGCTGGCGGGCACCACGCTGATGGCCTGCGGAATATCGCGGATCGCGGTGTCGGTTTTGGTGGCGCTGGACGAGCGGGTAGCGCGATAGCCTTTGACCGGGCCGGCAGGGGATTCGTAATCGGAGATGACGCTGATGGCGTCGAGTTCAAGCGTTTGCGGTTCATCGGCAAACGCAGGATCGCCCAGCAGGCCAAGGGTAAGGCCGAGGAGGGAGGCCTTTTTTCGAGACGACATGTTATGTTGTTCCAATGTGCTAATTGAAACAATATAACATGCCTGTTGAGAATGTCTGTTATTCGCGTCAGTGACGCGAACAAAGTCTTACTCTTCTTTTTCCTTCACCGGCGCCGGCGGCGGACGCAGACCGATTTCAGCCGTGAGCTTGATCTCCTTGCCGTTGCGCATCACCTGAATCGTGACCTTGTCGGTCGGCTTGATCCGCGCCACCTGGTTCATCGATTTGCGGCCATCACCGGCCGGTTCGCCGTCAATGCTCAGGATCACGTCACCCAGTTGCAGACCGGCCTTCTGGGCCGGGCCGTCGCGGAAAATCCCCGCCACCACGATTCCCGGACGTCCGGACAGGCCAAACGATTCGGCCAGTTCCTGAGTCAGCGGTTGCACTTCAATGCCCAGCCAGCCGCGAATGACCTGACCGTGCTCGATGATCGACTTCATCACTTCCATCGCCAGTTTCACCGGGATCGCGAAGCCGATGCCTTGCGAGCCGCCGGACTTGGAGAAGATCGCGGTGTTGATGCCGGTGAGGTTGCCGTTGGCGTCGACCAGCGCACCGCCGGAGTTGCCCGGGTTGATCGCCGCGTCGGTCTGGATGAAGTCTTCGTAGTTGTTCAGGCCCAACTGGTTGCGGCCGGTGGCGCTGATGATGCCCATGGTCACGGTCTGGCCGACGCCGAACGGGTTACCGATGGCCAGTGCGACGTCGCCGATGCGGATGTTGTCGGAACGGCCGACGGTGATCGATGGCAGGGTTTTCAGGTCGATCTTCAGGACCGCGAGGTCGGTTTCCGGGTCGCTGCCGATCACTCGGGCCAGGGTTTCGCGACCGTCCTTGAGCGCCACGACGATCTGGTCGGCGCCGCTGGTGACGTGGTTGTTGGTCAGGATGTAGCCTTCCGGGCTCATGATCACGCCGGAGCCGAGGCTCGATTCCATGCGCTTCTGCTTCGGCGAATTGTCACCGAAGAAGCGGCGGAACTGCGGATCCTCGAACAGCGGATGGCTCGGCTTGTTGATGACTTTGGTGGTGTAGAGGTTGACCACCGACGGCGCAGCGATGGTCACCGCGTCCGCATAGGACACTGGCCCCTGCTGCACGCTGGTGGTCTGCGGGGCCTGTTGCAGGTTGACGTCGAGGCTCGGAAGCCCGACCCACTGCGGGTAACGCTGAATAATCAACAGAGCGATAAGCACACCGGCCAACAGCGGCCAGCCGAAAAAACGCAGCGCCTTGAGCATTAAGCACGTCCTGGAAAAGTTGCAGGCGGGGGCAGACCGCCCATAATGTCGCGCATTATACGAGGCCGCGCGTGCCTCTGAACGGGATATTTAGGAGTCTTTCATGGCCGTCGCCCTGAGCACCCTGGTCGAAGAAGCCGACCGTTACCTCGGCAGTGCGAAAATTGCCGATTATTGCCCCAACGGCCTGCAGGTCGAGGGCCGTCCGCAGGTGATGCGCATCGTCAGCGGCGTCACTGCCAGTCAGGCGCTGCTCGATGCCGCCGTCGAGGCCGAAGCCGATCTGGTGCTGGTGCATCACGGTTATTTCTGGAAGGGCGAGAACCCGTGCATCACCGGCATGAAGCAGCGCCGACTGAAGACGCTGCTCAAGCACGACATCAGTCTGCTCGGTTATCACCTGCCGCTGGATCTGCACCCGGACGTCGGCAACAACGTGCAATTGGCCCGTCAGCTGGACATCACCGTCGAGGGGCCACTGGATCCGGACAACCTGAAGATCGTCGGTCTGGTCGGTTCGCTGAGCGAGCCGATGACCCCGCGTGACTTCGCCCGCAAAGTGCAGGAAGTCATGGGCCGCGAGCCGCTGCTGGTCGAAGGCAGCGCGATGATCCGTCGGGTCGGCTGGTGCACTGGCGGCGGCCAGGGTTACATCGACAACGCCATCGCCGCCGGCGTCGATCTGTTCATCAGCGGTGAAGCCTCCGAGCAGACATTCCACAGCGCCCGGGAAAACGACATCAGCTTCATCGCCGCCGGCCACCACGCCACCGAACGCTACGGCGTGCAGGCGCTGGGCGACTATCTGGCGAAGCGTTTCGCCCTCGAGCACATCTTCATCGACTGCCCGAATCCGATCTGACTTTTGCCTGAAAGCACCCGAACGGGCGGGCATATTCATATACCCTTTCGATCTAGTTGGCGTCCTGATTAGAAGAGGTCGCTGTGCTAGGATTCCTCGCTCGAACACGGCCCGCTGGCCGTTCATAAGAAAGCTTTCGTGAGTAGCCATGGTCGACAAACTGACGCATCTGAAACAGCTGGAGGCGGAAAGCATCCACATCATCCGCGAGGTGGCCGCCGAGTTCGACAACCCGGTGATGCTGTACTCCATCGGTAAAGACTCCGCCGTGATGCTGCATCTGGCACGCAAGGCGTTCTTCCCGGGCAAACTGCCGTTTCCGGTGATGCACGTCGACACCCGCTGGAAATTCCAGGAAATGTACAAGTTCCGCGACAAGATGGTCGAAGAGCTTGGCCTGGACCTCATCACTCACATCAACCCCGATGGCGTGGCGCAGAACATCAACCCGTTCACCCACGGCAGCGCCAAGCACACCGACATCATGAAAACCGAGGGCCTGAAGCAGGCACTCGACAAGCATGGTTTCGACGCCGCTTTCGGCGGTGCCCGTCGCGATGAAGAGAAGTCCCGCGCCAAGGAGCGCGTCTACTCGTTCCGTGACAGCAAACACCGCTGGGACCCGAAGAACCAGCGTCCCGAGCTGTGGAACGTCTACAACGGCAAGGTCAACAAGGGCGAATCCATTCGTGTGTTCCCGCTGTCGAACTGGACCGAACTGGACATCTGGCAGTACATCTACCTCGAAGGCATCCCGATCGTACCGCTGTACTTTGCGGCCGAACGCGAAGTGATCGAGAAGAACGGCACGCTGATCATGATCGACGACGAGCGCATCCTCGAGCACCTGTCCGACGAGGACAAGGCGCGCATCGTCAAAAAGAAAGTGCGTTTCCGTACCCTTGGCTGCTACCCGTTGACGGGCGCGGTGGAGTCCGAGGCCGAAAGCCTGACGGACATCATTCAGGAAATGCTCCTGACGCGAACTTCCGAGCGCCAGGGCCGGGTCATCGACCACGATGGCGCAGGCTCGATGGAAGACAAGAAACGTCAGGGGTACTTTTAAGCTTCGAGTTACAAGCCGCAAGCTGCAAGTTAAAGGCGGTATGCGTAACTTTGCAGTTTGGTGCTTGCAGACGGTTGCTGTGAGCCGGAATCGGATGGCTCGTAATGGATTTCGAGAAGCTGGTTGTTTGGCAGCGAAGCAAGTGTCTGGCAGTGGGGATCTACAGAGAGTTCGCACGATGTGGGGATTTTGGATTCAAGGACCAAATCACCCGCTCAGCACTTTCAGTGCCTTCCAATATCGCCGAAGGCATGGAGCGTCGTAGTACCAGAGAAAAAATTCATTTTCTTTGGGTTGCGAAAGGCTCTTGTGGGGAGTTGCGAACCCAGGTCCTTATTGCTCGAGACATTGCATACATCGCAGATCCGCTGGCTGAAAACTGGATTATGGAAACTCGCGAGCTTTCTCGAATGCTGGGCGGGTTGATTAACAAAATTTCTGACTAGCTGTACGCCGACAAGCTTGCCGCTTGAAGCTTACAGCTCGGAGCTTGAATGCAATGAGCCACGCATCTGATTTGATCAGCGAGGACATCCTCGCCTACCTGGGCCAGCACGAACGTAAAGAGCTGCTGCGCTTTTTGACCTGCGGTAACGTCGATGACGGCAAGAGCACCCTGATCGGGCGCCTGCTGCACGACTCGAAGATGATCTACGAAGATCACCTCGAAGCCATCACCCGCGATTCGAAGAAAGTCGGCACCACCGGTGACGACATCGACCTGGCATTGCTGGTCGACGGCCTGCAGGCCGAGCGTGAGCAGGGCATCACCATCGATGTCGCCTACCGCTATTTCTCCACCGCCAAGCGCAAATTCATCATCGCCGACACCCCCGGCCATGAGCAGTACACCCGCAACATGGCCACCGGTGCGTCCACCTGTGACCTGGCGATCATCCTGGTCGACGCCCGTTACGGCGTGCAGACCCAGACCCGTCGCCACAGCTTCATTGCCTCGTTGCTGGGCATCAAGCACATCGTCGTCGCCATCAACAAGATGGACCTCAAGGGCTTCGATCAGGGCGTGTTCGAGTCGATCAAGGCCGACTACCTGAAGTTCGCCGAAGGCTTGAAGATGAAGCCGACGAGCATGCACTTCGTGCCGATGTCCGCTCTCAAGGGCGACAACGTGGTGAACAAGTCCGAGCGTTCGCCGTGGTACACCGGCCAGTCGCTGATGGAAATCCTCGAGACCGTAGAAGTGGCGGGCGACCGCAACTTCACCGATCTGCGTTTCCCGGTGCAGTACGTCAACCGTCCGAACCTGAACTTCCGCGGTTTCGCCGGCACCCTGGCCAGCGGCATCGTCAAGAAGGGCGACGAAGTCGTGGTCCTGCCGTCGGGCAAGAGCAGCCGCGTGAAATCCATCGTCACCTTCGAGGGTGAACTGGAACACGCAGGTCCTGGCCAGGCGGTAACGCTGACCATGGAAGATGAGATCGACATCTCCCGTGGCGACCTGCTGGTCCACGCCGACAATGTTCCGCCAGTGACCGACAGCTTTGAAGCGATGCTGGTGTGGATGGCTGAAGAGCCGATGCTGCCGGGCAAGAAATACGACATCAAGCGTGCTACCAGTTACGTGCCGGGCTCCATCGCCAGCATCGTCAACAAGGTCGACGTCAACACCCTCGAAGAAGGCCCGGCGAGCGCGTTGCAGCTCAACGAAATCGGCAAGGTGAAGATCGCGCTCGACGCGCCGATCGCCCTCGACGGTTACGACAGCAACCGCACCACCGGCGCGTTCATCGTGATCGACCGTTTGACCAACGGCACCGTCGGCGCCGGCATGATCGTCGCTCAGCCGGTGACCCATGGCACGGCTACGCACCACGGCAAACTGGCCCATGTAGCGACCGAAGAGCGCGCTCAGCGTTTCGGTCAGCAACCGGCCACCGTGCTGTTCAGCGGCCTGTCCGGTGCGGGCAAGAGCACCTTGGCGTATGCGGTCGAGCGCAAGCTGTTCGACCTCGGTCGTGCGGTGTTTGTGCTGGATGGTCAGAATCTGCGTCATGACCTCAATAAGGGGCTGCCGCAGGATCGCGCGGGTCGCACCGAGAACTGGCGTCGTGCCGCGCATGTGGCGCGTCAGTTCAACGAGGCGGGTCTGCTGACGCTTGCGGCGTTTGTGGCGCCGAGTGCTGAAGGTCGTGAGCAGGCGAAGGATCTGATTGGCAAGGAGCGTTTGCTGACGGTTTATGTTCAGGCTTCGCCGACTGTGTGCGCCGAGCGTGATCCGCAAGGGTTGTATGCTGCGGGTGGCGATAACATTCCGGGTGAGTCGTTCCCGTATGATGTGCCGCTGGATGCTGATCTGGTGATTGATACCCAGTCGTTGTCGCTGGATGAAAGCGTGAAGCAGGTGTTGGATCTGTTGCGTAAGCGTGGTGCGATTTAAGCGTTAGCTGCGAATGAAAAAGCCCGCCGATGAGTGATCATTGGCGGGCTTTTTTTTGGGTTGTTTGGGGTGAATATCCGTTTTTTCTGGTGCTGCGGCTGGCGGTTCCGCTCTTACAGCGGGTCACTTTTTCAAACGCCAAAAAGTAACCAAAAGGCTGGGCCCCGGCGTTCGGCACCTCGCTGTGGCTCGGTGTTCCTTCGTTCCGGGATTCATCCGGGGGCATCGCCTACGGTTTGCTTCGCTGCACCTCCTCTCGATGCATGCGGCTGCGCCGCACGGTCGCTGCGCTCCCACCCCCGGATGAATCCCTCCACTCAGCCTTCCGATGGGGCCGGCACGTCAAGAGCGGTACTCGAGCTAACGCTCATTGTGTTGAGTGGTGGGAAGCGAAAAGCCAAAAGCTAAAAGCGAACTGCTTTCCTGTGGGAGCCAGCTTGCTGGCGATGGCGGCCTGACAGGCGATCAATTTCTTTCAGGTGTTCCCACAGGGGGATCAGCGTCGGTTGGGATATTCGCGGTGCATCTGTTCCAGCAGCGCATCCTTGTCTTGCCACAGCTGGTTGATCCAACCCTGGAATTGCAGGCGGTATTCGCCGTCCTGGTCGTAGTTTTTGCCGATGAACTGCGGTGGGATTTTCAGTTCTTCGAAGTGCACCACTACGTCTCGGACGTTGCCGCACAGCAGGTCCCAGAAGCCAGGGCGTCCGCCGGGGTAGTGGATGGTGACGTTGACGATCGATTCCAGCTGTTCGCCCATTGCATCCAGTACGAACGCAATGCCGCCGGCCTTGGGTTTGAGCAGGTGTTTGAACGGTGATTGCTGCTGCGCGTGTTTGCCCTCGGTGAAGCGTGTGCCTTCAACGAAGTTGAAGATGCCTACCGGGTTGTCGCGGAATTTCGCGCAGGTCTTGCGAGTGGTTTCCAGGTCTTTGCCTTTCTTTTCCGGGTGTTTTTCCAGGTACGCCTTCGAATAGCGCTTCATGAACGGGAAGCCCAGTGTCCACCACGCCAGGCCGATGACCGGGACCCAGATCAGTTCCTGTTTGAGGAAGAACTTCAGCGGCTGGATGCGTCGGTTGAGCACGTATTGCAGCACCAGGATGTCGACCCAGCTCTGGTGGTTGCTGGTGATCAGGTACGAGTGCTGGTAGTCCAGGCCTTGCAGGCCGCTGAGGTGCCAGCGGGTGCGGCGCACCAGGTTCATCCAGCCTTTGTTGTTGCTGATCCAGGCTTCGTGGGTGTGGCTCATCAGCCAGCGCGAGGCGCGGCGTGCGAGGTCGAACGGCAGCACTTTGATCAGCGCCACGAGAAACAGGAACGAGCACAGCAGGATCGTGTTCAGCGCCAGCAGCAGCGCGGCGATCACGCCGCGCAGGGTGGCAGGGAGGAAAGCCAGCATCGGGTCAGATATCCAGAGGTCGGTTGGCAGCCTGAATCGCGGTCAGGGCGATGGTGTAGACGATGTCGTCGACCTGCGCGCCGCGCGGCAGATCGTTCACCGGTTTGCGCAGGCCTTGCAGCATCGGGCCGAGGCTGACGCAATCGGCACTGCGCTGCACGGCTTTGTGGGTGGTGTTGCCGGTGTTGAGGTCGGGGAACACGAACACCGTGGCGCGACCGGCCACCTGGCTGTTCGGCGCCAGTTGCCGGGCCACGGTTTCGTTGGCGGCGGCGTCGTACTGCAACGGCCCGTCAATCAGCAGCGAGTGCTGTTGTTCGTGGGCGAGCAGGGTGGCTTCACGGACCTTCTCGACTTCCTCGCCAGTGGCGGATTCGCCGCTGGAGTAGCTGATCATCGCCACGCGCGGGGTGATGCCAAAGGCGGCGGCCGAGTCGGCGCTTTGCAGGGCGATTTCGGCCAGTTCGCTGGCGCTCGGGTGCGGGTTCATCACGCAGTCGCCGTAGACCAGCACCTCCTCGGGGAACAGCATGAAGAACACCGACGACACCAGCGTAAAGCCCGGCGCCGTCTTGATCAGCTGAAGCGCAGGGCGGATGGTGTTGGCGGTGGTGTTGATGATGCCGGAGACCAGGCCGTCGACTTCATCCAGCGCCAGCATCATGGTGCCGATCACCACAGTGTCTTCCAGTTGCTGCTCGGCCATCGGCGCGTTGAGGCTTTTGCTCTTGCGCAGGGCGACCATCGGTTCGACGTAGCGTTCGCGGATCAGGTCCGGGTCGAGGATTTCCAGCCCCGGCGGCAGCGTGATGCCCTGGGCTCTGGCCACGGCTTCAACGTCTGCCGGTTTGGCTAGCAGCACGCAACGGGCAATCCCGCGTTCCTGACAGATCGCCGCCGCTTGCACGGTGAACGGCTCGCTGCCCTCGGGCAGAACGATGCGTTTGTTGGCGGCCTGGGCGCGTTGAATCAATTGATAGCGGAACACCGCCGGCGACAGGCGCATTTCCCGTGGCGTGCCGCAGCGCTGGTGCAACCAGTTGGCGTCCAGATGGCTGGCGACGAAGTCGGTGATGATCTCCGCGCGTTCGCGGTCATCGACGGGGATTTCCTTGTTCAGGCCGTTGAGCAGGTTGGCGGTGTCGTAGGAGCCGGTGCTCACCGACAGCACCGGCAGACCGGCCTGCAACGCGCCACGGCACAGGTCCATGATGCGCGGATCCGGCAGGGTGTCGCTGGTCAGCAGCAGGCCGGCCAGCGGCACGCCGTTGATAGCGGCGAGACTGACGGCGAGGATGATGTCGTCGCGATCGCCGGGGGTCACCACCAGCACGCCGGGCTTGAGCAGGTCCACGGTGTTGCGCATCGTGCGTGCGCAAATGATGGTCTTGGTCATGCGCCGGGTTTCGTAGTCGCCGGCGTTGAGCACCTGGGCGCCCATCAGGTCGGCGACGTCGCGGGTGCGCGGGGCGTTGAGTTCGGGCTGGAACGGAATGCAGCCGAGCAGACGGAAATCACCGGTGCGCAGCAACGGAGAATGCTCTTTCAGACGCGCGGCGAAGGCGTCCATGCTTTCGTCGGTCTTGACCTTGTTGAGGATCACGCCGAGGACTTTCGGGTCTTTCGGCCCACCGAACAGTTGCGCCTGCAACTCGACGCGGCCGGACAGTTCGGTCAGCACTTCGTTTTCCGGGGCCGAGACCAGAATCACCTCGGCATCCAGGCTCTTGGCCAGGTGCAGGTTGACCCGCGCGGCGTAGCTGGCGCTGCGGGTCGGCACCATGCCTTCGACGACCAGCACGTCTTTGCCGATGGCGGCCTGCTGGTAGAGGGTGATGATTTCTTCGAGCAACTCGTCGAGCTGGCCGTCGCCGAGCATCCGCTCGACGTGGGCCAGGCCCAGTGGCTGCGGCGGTTTCAGGCCGTGGGTGCGGGCCACCAGTTCGGTGGAGCGCTCAGGGCCGGTGTCGCCTGGATGCGGCTGGGCGATCGGTTTGAAGAAGCCGACTTTCAGCCCGGCCCGCTCCAGCGTGCGCACCAGCCCGAGGCTGATGGAGGTCAGACCCACACCAAAATCGGTGGGCGCGATAAAAAAAGTTTGCATGCGGATTCTCTAAGGGTGCATGGCAATGGCGATCGCCTCTGTGTGCCGATCTGCCGAATTTCAGTCGCCAAGGTTATCGCTAACCGAGCCTTGAGCGCACCAACCGCAAGCAAAGGGTTGGCCTATTTTTTCAATACGTTGCATTGCGTCCAGCACCCATGCTCTCGACTGCCACGGCGGCTGGTGGCGCAGGTGCTGGGTGTGGCCGCAGGACAGTTCGGCGACCCAGTGGCCGTCCTCGTCCTGATGGAATCCGGTGACGGTCACGGGCGCCAATCGATCCCGTCTGTCCGGGTTCTGTTCGCTTTCGGGCAAATCCTTGTTTAGACTTGTCCGTTCTTCATTCTTATGCAAAAGGTCTCGCCCCATGCTGATCGCCGCCAATAAGGCTGTCTCCATCGACTATACCCTGACCAACGACGCTGGTGAGGTCATCGACAGCTCCGCCGGCGGCGCTCCGCTGGTCTACCTGCATGGCGCAGGCAACATCATCCCGGGCCTGGAAAAAGCCCTGGAAGGTAAAGAAGTCGGTAACGATCTGGAAGTGTCCGTCGAGCCGGAAGATGCCTACGGCGAATACGCCGCTGAACTGGTCAGCACCCTGAGCCGCAGCATGTTCGAAGGCGTTGACGAGCTGGAAGTCGGCATGCAGTTCCACGCTTCGGCGCCGGACGGCCAGATGCAGATCGTCACCATTCGTGACCTGGACGGCGACGATGTCACTGTCGACGGCAACCATCCGCTGGCCGGTCAGCGCCTGAACTTCAAAGTGAAGGTCGTTGCCATCCGTGACGCCAGCCAGGAAGAAATCGCTCATGGTCACGTCCATGGCGAAGGTGGCCATCACCACTGATTTTCTGCGCTAAGCTTCGAGTACTGGAGAGGCGCCCGAGGGCGCCTTTTTAGTCCGCGGCTGTCCTTGGTGGCCTCGCCAAGTGGCTGTTTCGAGTAGAAAACGGGAATCTGGAGTTCGTCATGAGTGCTTTTCACGACCTTAAGTTGACAGCCCTGGATGGTCAGGAGCTACCGCTGGCACCCTTCAAGGGCCAAGTCGTGCTGGTGGTCAACGTCGCCTCCAAATGCGGCTTGACCCCACAGTACGCGGCGCTGGAAAACCTTTATCAGCAATACAAAGGCAAAGGCTTCAGTGTGCTGGGCCTGCCGTGCAACCAGTTTGCCGGTCAGGAACCGGGCAGTGAGCAGGAGATCCAGGAATTCTGCAGCCTCAACTATGGCGTGAGTTTTCCGTTGTCGAAAAAGCTCGAAGTCAACGGTCACGATCGTCATCAGCTCTACCGCCTGCTGGCGGGCGAGGGCGCGGAGTTTCCCGGTGACATCACCTGGAATTTCGAGAAATTCCTGCTCGGCAAGGACGGTCGGGTACTGGCCCGATTCTCGCCGCGCACGGCGCCGGATGATCCTTCGGTGATTACGGCGATTGAAAAAGCCCTGAGCTGAAACACAAAAATCGCAGCCCTCGCGCTGCGATTTTTTTCGCCTGCCTTTTGACCCTTAATCATTCAGATCAATAGTGCTATCGGTTGATTGGAACTCCGCATATTATCGCCGTCATATGAATCGCATGCCCGTCGATCAATTTTTCGTGGAGCCTCCCATGCCCGTGCAAGCCCTGTTCAAACCGTTCCAGCTCGGTGCCCTCGAACTGCCGACCCGCGTGGTCATGGCGCCGATGACCCGTTCGTTTTCTCCAGGCGGTGTGCCCAATTCCAAAGTGATCGAGTACTACCGTCGTCGCGCGGCGGCCGGTGTCGGCCTGATCATCACCGAAGGCACCACCGTCGGCCACCAGGCTTCCAACGGTTACCCGAACGTGCCGCACTTCTACGGTGAAGCGGCGTTGGCCGGCTGGAAAAAAGTCGTCGACGCGGTGCACGCCGAAGGCGGCAAGATCGTTCCGCAACTGTGGCACGTCGGCAATGTGCGCCGTCTGGGCACCGAGCCGGACGCAAGCGTGCCGGGTTACGGCCCGTCGGAAAAACTCAAGGACGGTCAGGTCGTCGTACACGGCATGACCAAACAGGACATCCAGGACGTGATCGCAGCCTTCGCCCAAGCGGCGAAAGATGCCCAAAGCATCGGCATGGACGGCGTGGAAATCCACGGCGCCCACGGTTACCTGATCGACCAGTTCTTCTGGGAAGGCAGCAACCAGCGCACCGACGAATACGGTGGCAGCCTGGCCAACCGTTCGCGTTTCGCCATCGAGCTGATTCAGGCTGTGCGTGCGGCGGTGGGCGAAGGTTTCCCGATCATCTTCCGCTTCTCGCAGTGGAAACAGCAGGACTACACCGCGCGTCTGGTGCAAACCGCCGAAGCGCTGGGTGAATTCCTCAAGCCGTTGTCCGACGCTGGCGTGGACATTTTCCATTGCTCGACGCGCCGTTTCTGGGAGCCGGAATTCGACGGTTCCGACCTGAACCTGGCCGGCTGGACACGCAAGCTGACCGGCAAACCGACCATCACCGTCGGCAGCGTCGGCCTCGATGGCGAGTTCCTGCAGTTCATGGTCAACACCGACAAGGTCGCGCAACCGGCCAGTCTGGAAAAACTGCTGGAGCGTCTGAACAACGACGAGTTCGATCTGGTGGCGGTGGGGCGTGCGCTGCTGGTCGATCCGGACTGGGCGCAGAAAGTGCGCGAAGGCCGCGAGCAGGACATTCTGCCGTTCAGCCGTGAGGCGTTGATGACGCTGGTTTGATCGCCGTGGGCGGCTTGTCGCGCAGGTCGCGGCAAGCCCCCAGCAAATGGTTTTCAAACTGTTCGACGAT
Organism: Pseudomonas sp. R45(2017); assembly: GCF_002112305.1. NCBI lineage: Bacteria > Pseudomonadati > Pseudomonadota > Gammaproteobacteria > Pseudomonadales > Pseudomonadaceae > Pseudomonas > Pseudomonas sp. R45(2017). The sequence continues at coordinate 219,625 of NZ_NEHH01000006.1, forward strand.
AGCCGCCCAACCCTGGCGGCTGGCGTGTTGGCGTGCGTTCAGGCGTACGCAGCGCAACCTTTCGTCTTCTTCCAGCAGCCACGCCGCTGCCTCGCAGAACGCCTCCTCATCCCCGGGCATCGCCAGCACGCCGTTGTAGCCATGGCGAATATGCTGGGCCGCCGCGGCCTGATCGTAAGCCACCACCCCAAGGCCTGAGGCCAGCGCTTCCAGCACGACGTTGCCGAAGGTTTCGGTCAGGCTCGGAAACAGAAACACATCCCCCGACGCATAGTGCGCTGCCAGTGCTTCGCCCCGTTGCGAGCCGCAGAAAATCGCCTCGGGCAGTTCCTTCTCCAGTGCCATTCGTTGCGGTCCGTCGCCGACCACGATCAGCTTCAGGTTGCGTTGTGGATACGTACCGGCGAGCTTTTCGAAACTGCGCTTGAGCAGGCCGAGGTTTTTCTCCGGCGCCAGGCGTCCTACGTGAATGACAGCAATGTCCTGCTCGCCAAGACCCCATTGCTCACGCAAGGCATTCAGGCGTTTGGCCGGGTGAAACAACTGACTGTCGACACCCCGCGACAGCAGCGCCAGGCGTTCGAAGTGCCGACGCTCCAGCTCCAGGCGCTGGCTGACGCTCGGCACCAGAGTCATGGCCGAACGATTGTGAAACCAGCGCAGGTAGTGGGTGAGCAAGCGCGTCAGCAATCCCAGCCCGTATTGGTGGGTGTATTGCTGAAAATTGGTATGAAAGCCGCTGACCACGGCAATCCCCAGACGGCGCGCCGCGCGCAAGGCCGACAGCCCGAGCGGACCTTCGGTGGCGATGTAGAGCACGTCCGGGCGCTGGCGCGTCCAGCGCCGCAGCAACTTGTGCATCGACGACTGGCCCCATTGCAACCCCGGATAACCCGGCAACGGCCAGCCCCGGCACAGCAGCAGCGAGTCATCTTCACTGCGCTGAGGATCGTCAGCCTGACGCGGTCGCACCAGTTCCACCCGGTGCCCGCGTGCGCGCAAGCCGTCGCACAAGCGGCCAAGGGTATTGGCCACGCCGTTGATTTCCGGTGGGAAGGTTTCGCTGATGAGGGTGATATGTAGAGCTGTCGTCATGACCTCAGTGTCGGCTGAGGCCATGTCGTGGTTGTGACGTTCGGATGATGGATTTGTGACGCGGCCTCAGCGTTGCGTCACAAGATTCTCGGCACCCCGTTCGCGGACCCAGAACAGTGTCGCGCCAGCCACGGCGGCCGGCATCATCAGGATGTTGACCACCGGAATCAGCAACACCAGATAAACGATCCCGCCAAAGCTCATGCTCTGCCAGCGCTTCTGGCGCAGCCAGGCGAGCATTTCGTTCCAGCCCAGCTTGTGGTTGTCCGCCGGGTAGTCGATGTACTGGATCGCCATCATCCATACCCCGAACAACAGCCACAGCGGTGCGGCGACGATGTTCACCACCGGGATGAACGAGAGGATGAACAGGCCGATCGCCCGGGGCAGGAAGTAACCGAGCTTGCGCATTTCCCGGGCCAGGGTGCGCGGGATCATGGCGATCAGTTCGCCCCAGCTGAAGGCCGGGAAGTCGTCGGTGCCGCGCACTACCACTTCGACTTTTTCCGCGAGGAAACCGTTGAACGGTGCGGCGATCACGTTGGCCAGCATGGTGAAGGTGAAAAACACCATCAACGCCACCAGCACCACAAACAGCGGCCACAGGATGTAGCTGAGGAAACTCAGCCACTCGGGCAGCGACGGCATCAGCGTGTCGACCCACAGGCTGAACTGGTGGCCGGCCAGATAGATCAATCCGACGAACAGCACCAGGTTGATGGCCAGCGGCAGCAGCACGAACAGGCGCAGGCCAGGGCTCAAGACCAGTTTGAGGCCTTCGCGCAGGTATTGCGGGCCGGAGAGAACAGGGGCGGGCATAAGGTGCTCCGAACAAGGGAAAACGCGCCGACCTTACCGACTTTGCAGAACCTGTGAAAGCGCGGCGGCGGGATGGACATTCACTGTAACAAAGACGTCCATCTCGTCAGTGTGTCGGCATAGAGACCACCTATGAGCTGGATTGTTAAACCGTATTTCCTTAATCTTGCCCCCCTCGATACGCTGCACCCAACTTTTTACAGGACTGTCGAGCTCACGCCTTCCCCAAGGTTATCCACAGTCCTTTTTTATTCCCGCCGGCAGTCCGGCGTCCGGCCAGGTATCTTGGCCGGTCAACAGGAGCAGGTTCATGTCTGAAGTCCGTCATTCGCGAGTGATCATCCTCGGTTCCGGCCCTGCCGGTTACAGCGCTGCCGTCTACGCTGCCCGTGCCAACCTCAAGCCGCTGCTGATCACCGGCATGCAGGCCGGCGGTCAACTGACCACCACCACCGAAGTCGACAACTGGCCGGGCGACGTCCACGGTCTGACCGGCCCGGTGCTGATGGAGCGCATGCGCGAGCACGCCGAGCGTTTTGAAACCGAGATCGTTTTCGATCACATCAACGCTGTGGACTTCGCTTCCAAGCCATACAGCCTGACCGGCGACAGCGGCACCTACACCTGCGACGCGCTGATCATCGCCACTGGCGCCAGCGCTCGTTACCTGGGCCTGCCGTCGGAAGAAGCGTTCATGGGCAAAGGCGTTTCGGCCTGCGCGACCTGCGACGGTTTCTTCTATCGCAACAAGCCGGTGGCCGTGGTCGGTGGCGGTAATACCGCTGTCGAAGAAGCCCTGTACCTGGCCAACATCGCCAGCAAGGTCACCCTGATCCACCGTCGCGAAACCTTCCGCGCCGAGAAGATCCTGATCGACAAGCTCAACGCCCGTGTGGCCGAAGGCAAGATCGAGCTGAAACTGAACGCGAACCTGGACGAAGTGCTGGGCGACAACATGGGCGTGACCGGCGCGCGTCTGAAGAACAACGACGGCAGCTTCGACGAAATCAAGGTCGACGGCGTGTTCATCGCGATCGGCCACACCCCGAACACCTCGCTGTTCGAAGGTCAGCTGGAGCTGAAGGACGGCTACCTCGTGGTTCAGGGCGGCCGTGAAGGCAACGCCACCGCGACCAGCGTCGAAGGCATCTTCGCTGCCGGCGACGTGGCCGACCACGTTTACCGTCAGGCCATCACCTCGGCCGGCGCCGGCTGCATGGCGGCACTGGACACCGAGCGTTACCTGGACGATCTGCAGAACGTTTCGTTCTAAGAACGCAGACACAAAAAAACCGGCCAATTGGCCGGTTTTTTCATGCCCATTATTCACAGGCACCACGACAATGATCGTTCCCACGCTCTGCGTGGGAATGCCTCATCTGGAAGCTCTGCGTCCTTGGGACGCGGAGCGTCCCCGGCTGCATTCCCACGCGGAGCGTGGGAACGATCTGACAGGGATAGTGTTGTGTCGGGATTCAGCGGCGGGTCAGCGGTTGCGCTTCGAATTTCACGCCCGCCAGACCGTGCTGGATCAGCGCACGGATATTGCCGTGATCGCTGCCTTCAGGGGTTGCCACGACCGAGCGGTAGTGTTCGCCGAACGCCAGCAGCGCTTCTTCATCGCTCAGGCCTTCCAGCAGCGCCAGACCCAAAGTCTTGCACGAACCTTCGTTCTGCCCGGCCGCGTTTTCCACGCCGCCGTTGTTGAACGCCTGAGGCTGGTAGTCGTAACCGGCGGCGATGAACGACAGGGTGTCGGCAAAAACGTGTTCGCCGCTCTTGAGGCTGGCGCGCAGGGTGTTCAGATCACTCATTGGGTTTTCCTTTGGCGAACGCCGCTTGTTGTTCGGCGCTGGCCTCTTGCTGATATTGGGCTTTCCAGTCGGCGTACGGCATGCCGTAAACCACTTCACGGGCATCGTCGAGGCTGACCTCGATCCGGCGCTCGTCGGCCTCGGCCTTGTACCACTTGGACAGGCAGTTGCGGCAGAACCCGGCGAGGTTCATCAGGTCGATGTTCTGCACGTCCTTGCGGCTGTCCAGGTGGGCGACCAGCCGGCGGAAGGCGGCGGCTTCGAGTTCGAGGCGTTGTTGCTCGGTCATGATGGGCTCTGTGCAGTCAAATCGTGGCGCGGATGATAAAAGTCTGACGCCCGTAGCGCCAGACACGTTCAGCGGCTGGCGGCAAGGGTGATCGACACCGACTCGGCAAAACGCAAGGCATGCGGCTTGTCGACTTCGACTTCGGCGTACAGCACCGATTCGTTGGCCATCACCAGATCCAGCAGCTCCTGGGTCAGGCGTTCGAGCAGCGCGAAACGGTTGCCTTCCACATGCGCGATGATCGCCTTGGTGATGGTGCGGTAGTTCAGCGCGTGGTCGATGTCGTTGTCTCGCACCGCTTCCTGCGCGGCGTACAGGATGGTCAGGTTGATCAGCACATCCTGCTTGTTGAGGATTTCGTCCTCGTTGATCCCGATGAAGGTGCGCAGGCGCAGATCCTTGACCCGGATGCGCGCCATTCCCGGTTGAAGTTGTGGCATTTACTTGCTCCGTCCAATCAATTGCAGGAACTCCTGGCGGGTGTTGCTCGACTCGCGGAAGGCGCCGAGCATGACCGAGGTGTTCATGGTCGAATTCTGTTTCTCGACACCGCGCATCATCATGCACATGTGCCGGGCTTCTATGACCACCGCGACACCGGCGGCATCGGTGACTTGCCGGACCGCCTCGGCGATCTGGCGGGTGAGGTTTTCCTGGATCTGCAGGCGGCGGGCGAACATGTCCACCAGCCGCGCGATCTTCGACAGCCCCAGCACCTTGCCCGTCGGAATATAAGCCACATGGGCCTTGCCGATGAAGGGCAGCAGGTGATGTTCGCACAACGAGTACAGCTCGATGTCGGCGACGATGATCATCTCGTCGGTGTCGGAGGCAAACAGCGCGCCATTGACGATCTCGTCGACGCTCTGTTCGTAGCCGTGACACAGGTACTGCATGGCCTTGGCCGCCCGCACCGGCGTGTCGAGCAGTCCTTCGCGGTCAGGGTTTTCACCGAGACCGATCAGGATCTCGCGGTAATTCTCGGGCAGGGAACGGGTCATGGAGCATCCTCGCGGGGCGTATTACTTGACGTGCCGCCCGCCGTTGACGGTCAGGGTCGTGCCGGTGACATACGGGTTGTCGAGCAGATAGCGCAGGCTCTGATAAATCACTTCGCTGCCGGGTTCGATGCCCAGCGCGGACTTGGCCAGCGCCTTGGCGCGGTACGCCGCGTCGTCGTCGGGATTGAACAATAGCAGGGCTGGCGCGATGCCGTTGACCTTGATTGACGGCGCGTAGCGCGCGGCGAAGGACAGCGTGAGACTGTCGAGCCCGGCCTTGCTGGCGCAATAGCCGATGTGTTTGCTGCTGCCCTTGCGGGTGACGTCATCGCTGATGTGGATGATGTCGGCAGGACTCGAACGTTGCAGCAGTTCGGCGCAATGCAGGTTGATCAGGTACGGCGCCAGCATGTGGATGTTGAACATCCGGCTAAAGGCTTCGGCTTCGCCGTCACCGATTTCCGCCAGCCATTCCGAGGCGTTGTGCACGATGGCGCGCAGGCTCTCGGTGTGGGTCTTCAGTTCGGTGATGAACGCGAGGATCGAGGCTTCACTGGAAAAGTCCGCGTGCAGCCCGAGGGCGCCCAGATCCCGCAATGCCTTCACACCCGGCCGTTCGCTGCGGTAGGTGAAGATCACCCGATGACCGTCTTCCAGCAGACGCTGCGCGCAATGCAGGCCGACCCGCTGGCCGGCGCCGGTGATGAGGATGGGAGCTGTGTGAGAAGTCATGTACGGCTCGCGTCGAAGTCAGAGCAAAAACTATAACAGCGACGCGAGCGACGGCTTCAGCGATTTTGCGTGGAGGGTGCGGCAGGCAGCGGGCGTGCAGGCGCCGGGTTGAGCCAGCCGGCCAGCAGGCGGGTCGACAGCGGAATGAAGAAGTAGACCATCAACGGGGTCAGGCAGAGCGTGCTGATGAAGACCCTCGTCAACAGGCTCATTTCCGCGAGCAGCGGGCCCAGCACGAAATTGAACAGCAGCGACACCGGGAAGAACGCCAGCCAGATCGCCACCGCTTGCTTCCAGCGAGGAGGACGTGCGCCAGCTGCACCGAACCAGCCTTCGATTCCGCTGACCCGATGTTCCGTCGGGTGAGCAAACAGATCGCTGCCACGAGCCAGCCAGGCGGTGCGCGATGCCGAGTGTTCCCAGGCGTGCAGGGTCTGTTCGTCAACGAAGCGGAAGATGATCTGGAATTCATCGTCGCCGGGAGGCGGGGCCAGTACGCCGGAGCCGAGATAACCGGGGAAGTCGGTGGCCAGTTGTTCGCCTTCTCGCAGCCAGGCGATCAGATCCTGATAACGACCATTGGCGACACGACGCGCGACCATCAGCGTGACGGGGGAAGTAGACATTGTGTATCTCCGTATTGCATTTGCGTCGCTCCGGGTAGGAGTTTCGCCTGACGCAGCGCCGGGGTAGAGGGCTGCGTTTTTCGACAAGCAAGGATTATTCCTGATTATCGTGACAAAACCAGAGACTTTCGTCTCATTTTGTCGGTTGAACCGGGGAGGGGCATCCGGAGTAGAATGGGATCCAACTTCGCCAACAAGGACGTGTCCGCCCAAATGCCTGTCATTACAGACGTTCGCCCTGCTTCGCAGGCATCTGTTGCGCTGGAGCGCGAGGAGCTTTTCCCGATTCGCGAAGTGTCGCGCGTGACCGGCGTGAACCCGGTCACGTTGCGCGCCTGGGAGCGTCGGTATGGTTTGATCGAGCCGACACGCACCGAAAGTGGGCATCGTTTGTATTCCATGACCGATATCGAGCGCGTTCGCAGCATCGTCGACTGGATCGATCGGGGTGTCGCCGTGAGCAAGATCGGCAGGATCCTCGCCAAGACCGAGCCGATGAAGGTGCTGGCCCACTTAATTCCCGATGACCTGGTGCAGGCTGACTACCTCCAGTGGCAGGAACAGGTCCGGCAGGCAGTCAGCTCGTTCGACGATCAGTTGCTCGAGCGGGTCTACGGACAGATTTTCTCCTCCTATGCCTTGCCCGTAGTGTTTCAGGACATCCTGATGCCGCTGTGGCTGCAAATGCTCCAGCGTCAGGACGCGTTCGGGCAGACCAGCGAGTGGCTGTTCTTCGATGGTTTTCTGCGAGCGAAGGTGCTGCAGCGCATCGTCGTGCTGCGCGGCTCGCAACCGCGCAAGGTAATCGTCAGCGCGCTGGCCGGTCAATGTCGTGAGCTTGAATTGCTGGTGGCGGCGCTGTTTCTCAGCGGCAATGACGCGGGGGTTCGTGTGCTCACCACCGGTCAGCCGTTCGACGAGCTGACGCTGGTGTGCGAAAAGACCCGGCCCCAGGCGTTGGTGCTGTTTTCCAATCACGCGCCGACCGCCGAGCTGCCGCGACGTCTGAATCGTCTGGCCTTGAGTCTGGATTGTCAGTTGATGCTGGCAGGCGATGCTGCCGATCTGGCGCAGGACAGCCTGGCCGGATCATCGGTTGGCTGTCTGGGCAACGAAGGGGCGACCATGCGCCAGCGCATGAATCAGTTCCTGGCAGGGACGCTGGATACCTGAGAATCAGGTGTGCAGGGCAGGGTGGGTCAGGCGATGCTGTTGCAGGATGAACTGGCGCAGACGCTCGGTTTCGTCGGCATCGCTCTGGCTTAGCTCGTAAGCATAAAAGCCGTTTTCGGTTTCCCGCTCGAACGTCCCGCGCAGGGAAATCCGCTCGTAGCCTGACGGGCTGAACCACAACGCAAAGTGCTTCGGCGGTTTGGTTTTGTTGCGCACTTCCAGCAACACACCCTTGTGCGAAACCTCGTGAACCCACAACGTTCCCGGCTGGCCCTTGGCATTTTCCAGTGCCACCGGCTCTTCCAGGGTCAGGCGCCATGGGCGCACCATCGGCCCGTCTTCATAAATGCTCGGTACGCCCAGGCGCAGGTGCAGAGCGTGGAACTCGTCTTCCACCAGATGCAGCGGGAAAGTCATCTGCTGATTTTCGAAGTTGGCCTGGATGGTGACTTGCTCATGGGCCGCCAGACGCGTGAGCAGATCACGGATCTGCGAACCACCATTGACCAGCAGGCTCGACGTCGCATCCCGCACATTGAGTTGCGGGTTGTGTTGCATGGTCTGGATGAAATCCAGCTCATCCTGGGTCAGGAGGGCGTCACGCTGCATGGCTAACTCGAAATGAATAATTACAAAGTCTTTGGTGATTGTAGTTAATGACAATTAGTTCGCGGTTTTGTTTGCGCCGTTCGTCGCTTTCAGTTCTGCGAGTTCGGCTTCCAGCGCCGCAACCCGGGCTTCCAGTTGCACAACCCGCTGCTGGGCCTTGACCTGAACGGTGACGTCTTTTTGCACGCCCACGAAATAGGTCATTCCGTCATCGGCATTTTTAATCGTGGACAGGGACAGCTCGTTCCAGAACGGCGTGCCATCCTTGCGATAATTACGCAGGATTTCCCGGCATGAGCCGCCTTCTCTCAAAACCTCGCGAATTACCCCGAGACTGGCCTGGTCACGATCCCCAGCCTGCAGGAAGCGACAGTCCTGATAGAGAATTTCCTCGCGGGTGTAGCCGGTCATTTTTTCGAAAGCCGGGTTCACGTAGATCAGGATGTTGTCCTGATCGCCTTCCTTTTCTGCCACCACGATCCCTTCGTTCGACGCGTTGATCACCATTTGCAGCAGACTGGCATTGATCATCTATGAAGCCTTACAAGGATTTCGGTGGCAGGCATTCTAGAAGATCGACCGGCGCTGTCTACTGGCCATCAGCGCTTATCGAGAGCCAATCGCAACAGAGCGCCGCTGGCTGTTACTATCGCCGCTCTTTTTTTCAGTTTCAGGATCAGATTGATGAAAGTCGCCATCCTCTCCGGCTCCGTGTACGGCACGGCCGAAGAAGTCGCTCGCCACGCTCAGAGCCTGTTGAACGCCGCCGGTTTTGAAACCTTCTACAACGCCCGCGCCAGCCTTGCCGATCTCCAGGCGTTTGGCCCTGAAGCCTTGCTCGGCGTGACTTCGACCACCGGCATGGGTGAGCTGCCGGACAACCTGCAACCGTTGTATTCGGCGATTCGCGACCAATTGCCGGCGGCCTGGCGTGGTTTGCCTGGCGCGGTGATCGCCTTGGGTGACGCCAGTTACGGCGACACGTTCTGCGGCGGCGGCGAGCAATTGCGCGAGTTGTTCGGCGAACTGGGTGTACGCGAAGTGCAGGACATGCTGCGCATCGACGCCAGCGAAAGCGTTACCCCGGAAACCGACGCCGAGCCTTGGCTGGAACAGTTGATCGCCACGCTCAAGGGCTGATCCCGCGTTCACGCAACAGCGCCAGCCAGGCCTGTGCAGCCTTCGACAGATAGGCGCCCCGGCGCCAGATGAAAGCGATGTCCCAGCGCAAGTAATCCGGCGCGTTCAAGGTCAGGCGAACCACGCCTGGCCGCACCAGTCCGCGCGCCACCACGCTGGGCAGCAACACCACGCCTTGCCCGGCGGCGACCAGCGCCGCGAGAAAATCCGCCTGCCCGCTGCGCCCGCCTTCCTTCGGCGTGAAGCCCATCTGCTGGCACGCCTGAAGCAAACGATCGTTGAGCACGAAACTGCGCTGATACAGCAGGAACGGCGTATCGGCCAGTTCCTCCAGACCGATTTCACCTTTTGTAGCCAGTGGGTGATCCACCGGTAGCAGCGCATCGAGCGGTTCATCGCAGAACGGCTGAAAGTCGAACTGCGGATCTTTCGGCAGCAGGCTGCCGCCCAACTCCAGCTCCCCGCTGAGCACCGCCTGTTCGATATTGCGACTGCCGCCTTCAAGCAACTGCACGCTGATGTTCGGGTAACGCCGTCGGTATTCGGCGAACAGCCCGGCAAACAATGCATCGCTACCGAGCAATGGCAGCCCGAGACGTAGCTCGCCGCGTGCCAGATGGCTGAGATCATCCAGTTCGCTGAGCAATTCATTGCGCAACCGCAGCATGCCTTCTGCCCGTTGCAGCACCACGCTGCCGGCGGCGGTCAGGCGTATTTGCGAACCCAGCCGTTCGAGCAATGGGGTGCCGAGGCTCTGTTCGAGCTGGGCGATCTGCTTGCTCACGGCGGACTGACTGATGTGCAGGGTCTTCGCGGCTTGGGTGAAGCCGCCTTGGTGCATCACTTCGACGAAGCTTTTGAGCTGTTTGAATTCCATGGCCTGATTCCATATTGGAATGGCTTTGAGTCTAACAATTCGCTTCGGAGATGGCAGTCGGGTTCGTAAAATAGGCACCTGAAAGGAGCCCACCGATGAAAGCCTCGACCGTTAAATACTTCTCCCGCCTGCTGTCCGAACTGGCCGTGCTGCTCGCTCTCTACCTGCTCGGCTGCCAGATCGCAGCGTGGCTGGCCTGGCCGATTCCCGGCGGCGTGATCGGCATGGCCCTGTTGCTGCTGGGCTTTGCGCTTGGCTGGGTCAAACCGGCGGCGCTGCAAATGGGCGCAGGCTTGTTGATGGCGGAGATGCTGCTGTTCTTCATTCCGGCGTTGATGAGCCTGCTGGATTACGGCGCATTGCTGCGTGACGACGGCTGGCGGATTCTGCTGGTGATCGCCGCCAGTACGCTGATGGTGATGCTGGTGACCGCGTTCACCGTGGAGCTGGCTGTGCGCCTGAGGCGGTCCCATGAAGCTTGAGCTGATGCCGATGTTCTGGCTGGCATTCACGTTGCTGGCTTATCTGTTCAGTCGCTGGCTGTATCGCCGGACCGGGCGCTACTTGCTGTCGCCCCTGATTTTGGTCCCTGCGTTGCTGCTGGCGCTTGCCGTGCCGCTGCACACCGCTTACGCCGAATATTCGAGTAACACCCATTGGCTGATGCTGGTGCTCGGGCCGGTCACCGTGGCGTTTGCGGTGCCGATCTGGCAGCAGCGGCGTTTGTTGGTGCGGCATTGGTCGGCGTTGCTGCTGGGCATGCTGGCCGGCAGCGCCGCGTCGATTGGCACTTCGTTCGGCCTCGCGAAAGCACTGGCACTGGACAGTTCGGTGACGCTGTCGCTGGTGCCGCGTTCGATCACCACACCGTTCGCCATGCCGCTGGCGCAGGACCTGGGTGGCGTGCCGGAGCTGACAGCGGTGTTCGTGATGTTCACCGGAGTGTTCGGTGCCATGCTCGGCGGTGTGCTGCTCAAGTGGCTGCCGCTGCGCAGCGCCCTGGCGCGCGGGGCATTGTTCGGCGTCGGTGCGCACGGTGCCGGGGTCAGCCGGGCCCATGAAGTGGGCGGCGAGGAAGGTTCGGTGGCGGGGTTGGTGATGGTGCTGACGGGGTTGCTCAATCTGTTCGCCGCACCTTTGTTGGCGTCGTTGCTTTGACATGGATCCAAGCTGTTTGCGTGGCTGACTCGTTCAGTCATCAAGCTGGCTGCCAATGCAACTACGCGGCCGTCCATGGCTGACTAGACTGCTGACACACGCAAAAACAATAAGAACGCAGAGGTGCATACAGTGAGCGTAGCCCCCGTCCCTTCGTCCGTGAACGTCAAAGACCAGGTCAGTGCCGCGGAATGGCAGACCCGGGTCGATCTGGCCGCCTGTTATCGTCTGGTCGCGCTGCATGGCTGGGACGATCTGATCTTCACCCACATTTCCGCCAAGGTGCCCGGCACCGAAGATTTCCTGATCAACCCGTTCGGCCTGATGTTCCATGAGATCACCGCCTCGAGTCTGGTGAAGGTCGACCAGGCCGGCAACAAACTCATGGACAGCCCTTACGAGATCAATCCCGCCGGTTACACGATCCACAGCGCCGTGCACGAAGTGCGGCACGACGTGGCCTGCGTGCTGCACACCCACACCGCTTCCGGTGTCGCGGTGTCGGCGCAGAAGCAGGGCGTGTTGCCGATCAGTCAGCAATCGCTGTTCGTGCTGTCGAGCCTGGCCTTTCATGCCTATGAAGGTGTGGCCCTGAACCATGAAGAGAAAGCGCGGTTGCAGGCGGATCTCGGTGACTGCAATTTCCTGATGCTGCACAACCATGGTCTGCTGACCTGTGGCGGCACCATCGCCGACACGTTCCTGATGATGTTCACCTTCCAGCGCGCCTGCGACATTCAGGTCATGGCGCAGACCGGCGGTGCCGAACTGATCGCCATCGAACCGCAGATTCTGGCAGGCGCCAAGGCGATGATCGCCGGCGTCACCAAAAGTGCTCAAGGCATGGGTGGCGCGCTGGCCTGGCCGGCGCTGCTGCGCAAACTCGATAAACAAGACCCGGGGTATAAACTCTAATGCCTCTCGCCGAGATCCCTCTGAGTGCCTGGCGCAAACGCAGCCAGACGTTTGTCTTCCGTGGTCAGCCGATCCGCTACTGGACGGCCGGGCAGGGCGATCCGCTGCTGCTGATCCATGGCTTTCCGACGGCCAGTTGGGACTGGCATTACCTGTGGCAACCGCTGTCCCAGCGCTACCGGGTGATTGCCTGCGACATGCTCGGCTTCGGCGACTCGGCCAAACCCCTGAATCACACTTACAGCCTGCTGGAGCAGGCCGATCTGCAACAGGCTTTGCTGGCGCATCTGCAGGTCGAACAATCGGTGCACATTCTGGCCCACGACTACGGCGACAGCGTTGCCCAGGAACTGCTGGCCCGGCATTACGAAGACCTGATCGAGGTCGCCAGTTGCGTGTTCCTCAACGGCGGTCTGTTCCCGGAAACCCATCGGCCGCTGCTGACGCAAAAACTGTTGCTCAGCCCGTTGGGCTGGATGATCGGCCGGGCGTTTACCCGCGATGCGCTGGTAAAAAGTTTCCGGCAGATCTTCGGCCCGGACACCCGGCCCAGCGAAAGCGAGATGGATGATTTCTGGAGCCTGATCGAATGCAATCGTGGGCCGCGAGTCATGCACAAGCTGATCCACTACATTCCCGAGCGCAGGGTCCAGCGTGATCGCTGGGTCGCAGCGATGCAGCGCGGCGAGGTGCCGTTGCGGGTGATCGATGGCGAGGTCGATCCGATTTCCGGCGCGCACATGGTCGAGCGTTATCGCGAGCTGATTCCCGACGCGGACACCGTGCTGTTGCCGGGCATCGGCCACTACCCGCAAACCGAAGCGCCGGTGCAGGTGCTCAAGCACTACCTCGAATTTCGCGATCACTTCGTGTTGCCGCCGCGCAAGGTGGCGTGTTCCTGAGTTCGTGCCGCAGGCGCCGGGCGCCGCGGCACGTTTTCATCATCCCCCAGCCTTATCGCGCACCATTCAGCCCCAGCCGTGTTCGTTGTGACCGAACGCGTCGTGCCTGACACTCGGGGACACTGTCCCTCAGGTCTGCTGGAGTTGCCCCGATGAATGAGTCTGTGCGTTTCGAAGATAAAGTCGTGATCGTCACCGGAGCCGGTGGTGGCCTGGGACGCGCTCACGCTTTGCTGTTCGCCAAACAGGGCGCCAAAGTGCTGGTCAACGACCTCGGCGGTTCAACCCAGGGCGAAGGCGCAAACGCTTCGGCTGCCGACCGCGTGGTAGCGGAAATCCGTGAGGCCGGCGGCATCGCCGAAGCCAACCATGACTCGGTCACCGACGGCGACAAACTGGTGCAGAACGCGCTCGATGTGTTCGGCCACGTCGATGTGGTGGTGAACAACGCCGGGATCCTGCGTGACAAGACCTTCCACAAAATGGAAGACGCCGACTGGGATCTGGTCTATCGCGTCCACGTCGAAGGCGCCTACAAAGTGACCCGTGCCGCATGGCCGCACCTGCGTGAGCAAAATTATGGGCGAGTGATCTTCACCGCATCGACCTCGGGCATCTACGGAAACTTCGGCCAGTCCAATTACGGCATGGCCAAACTCGGCCTCTACGGCCTGACCCGTACCTTGGCCATCGAAGGTCGCAAGAACAACATCCTGGTCAACGCCATCGCCCCCACCGGCGGCACGCGCATGACCGAAGGCCTGATCCCGCCGCAAGTGTTCGAACAACTCAAACCGGAGCTGGTCAGCCCGCTGGTGGTGTACCTGGCCAGCGAACAATGCCAGGAAACTTCCGGCCTGTTCGAAGTCGGCGGCGGCTGGATGGGCAAGGTGCGCTGGGAGCGCAGCCTGGGTGCCGGGTTCGATCCTCGCGTCGGGTTTTCCCCGGAAGACGTCGCGGCGCACTGGCAGCAGATCTGTGATTTCGAAGGCGCGGCGCATCCGAAGGACAACATCGAAGCGCTGAAGGAAATGATGGGGAATCTGCAGAAGTATTCGTTGTAACCTGAAGTGGCCACTAGGTGAGAGCCTGGTGGCCGATTTGCCGATCAGGTGTATCTGTTTTCGATCATGAATTTTGGTGGGGACCAGTTCGGGCCTTTGATCGCCAGGCCGTGCTCTCCGAGAGCAAGTACCCCGGCGGCGAAGAGGCGGGAGTAGGCGTTTTCGAGTGCGCCATACTCTTTGAGGATGTCACGGTTATAGAGTCTGATCATCCTGTCCAGATGTGGATTTGCTTTGATCAACGCGAACACTGCAACGATGTCATCAAGGGACTCGTTTTTTACGATTTGTTCGACAGTATTCATTTCCACATCTCCTTCAACAACCTTTGGTATTCGAGTTCCACTTGTTCTGCGTCGGCGGCCAGCGCTTCAGGTGTGTACAGCAGCGAAGCATCGTCTTTGAGTTTGAAGTCTTCCAGCGTTGCTGTGTGAACATTGTTCCACACAGGAGAGTTCGGATCAGGTCGTTCGTTATCCCCATATCCCAAGGCTCTGAATCTTTCTAGCTCTCTCAACTCATGAGTGTAGAAGCGCTTGTCTGTATCCGTTATCTCAAGCTCTCCGCTGATGATTTTTTCCAGGCGATCAATCATTACCTTATTGGCGGCCGATTCAGGAAATCTTGAGATGTGTAGTCGCACAGTGCTTGCTCCTTCTGATGTTGCAGTTACAGGGGACCATTCCAAGTCAAGAATTGGTCCACCTGTTTCCTCGGGGTTAAACGCGCGGCCACTGTGCTCGCCACCTTCAACGCCTCCCTCATAGGGACTGCTGAAAACCACATACAACGGCGACAATCCGGACTCAGTTGGAAAGACCGTGATAAACCCGCCAAACCCATACCGATCCAGCTCGGGAAACGGATCGATCCGTCCCTCGTCTGGAACAACTTCAGCACCGTCGTAGACCGGAGGATCGTTATCGGCCAGCGGCAGGTGGGTCGAGGTATCTTGTGGCTGTACCAACGGCGTCCAGGTCAGCGTGGGGCCGTTGGTGTCGCTGGCGGTGGAAACGTAGACGTTTTTACTGGCGTCGAAGCGAGCGGCTCTCACGGGAACAGGGGCGGGGACTGTCACTCCGTCCGTCGTGACTACGACGAATTCGACTTTGTCGCCGATCGTCGACGAGCCCAGCCTGACCGGCAGATCGACTGTTCCCCCGACGGCCGCCACGTGATGAAGATCTTCATTCAGATCCGGTGCGAGGTCTGACAAGGGAACGCTGGCCGAATACAGGTCGCTGTTCCCTAGTTTTGAAGGGGCGAGCAACGCCGCGAACCCGACGATCACCGGTGCGGCAGCAGTGGAGATGGCAGCCAGCGCCAAAGAAACCGCCGTTTGCAGCGAAGTTCTGAGCGCCAGAGTCGTGGCCAGGTTGTTGCCAAAAACGCCGAGCGGGCCGGTAAAGGTGGGACCCAAAGCGGCCATCGAACCCGCATTGGCAAAGAGCGGAGGTTGTCCGGTTTTGGCGTTTTCGGCTTGCCGTTGCGCCTGCTCCCTGGCGATCTTGCGTGCTTTTTTTCGCTGTTTCTTTTGTGCTTTTCTCAGCGCTTTCTGCTGCTTTTCCCGACGTGTTTTTTCAGCCAGTTGCCGGCGTTCCTCTTCGCGGCGCTGAACTTCGGCTTGCGCTTGCAGGCGTGCCTGCTCGGCGGCGACTTGTCGCGCAGCGGCTGCGGCGGCGATTTGTGCCAGCTCATCCGCCAGCCTTTGCGCCTCGAGCAGCGCTGCAACGCGCGCCTGTTCACGCGCCTGAATTTCCTGCTGTTCTTTTTGCCGACGCGCAGTTTCTGCCAGTGCTGCGAGTCGTGCCTGTTCATTGATGCGCGCCAGTTCGGCCGCCGCTCTTTGCGCTTGCTGTTCAGCCGCTATTCGCTCTTGATCATTGGCCTGCACGGCGGCCAGCCATTTTTGTACTCCGACCTGTTGCTGGTTAAGTATGGCGATGGATTGCGTCAGCAAGATCGCTTCGTGGGCGGCTCTGTACGAGGTCGCCCAAGCCTGCATGGCAAGACCACGAGGCCTGACGTTGCTATCCATGTTCTGCGCTTGTCGATAAAAAACATGGAAGTCCTTATTGAGTGGCGTCTCCCCAAAAAATGGTTAACAAGAATATTTTTTTGATGAAGTTGAGCGGTCTTTCTAGCAATAAGTGTGTGGCGTACTCCTAGCTCTCGAGTGATTGCTTGCGCGGGAGGAAGCGGATGGGTATTGCCTTCCAGACGTGTTGCGGCGAGTTCCTGCTCAATCGATTGCACCAGTTGTTGGTTCTGAGATTGAAAGTCCTGTTCAATCTTTAGTTTGGCAGCAGTGAACTCCCGCGAACTGGCTACAACGTTATGTGGGATGCCAAACGTGCCGCTATGGGGCAGAACAGGGGATGTCCCGCGAATGATGGGAGTGTTTGGCGGTGCAATTGCTGTCGTATGGACAGCCTCTGTTAATACAAAGGGTGGAGGTTTCTGCATATTCATATCCTTTTGAATGTGCGTGTTGGCTCACTGGCAAAATGGTGCTGTTGAAAGCGGCGCCTGTGTCGCCAGCGAATGTTTGAGGTGCTTCAAGTTACAACAAAACTCTGGTTACAAAATCCGAGAGCTCCGTAAGTAATGGTGTTTCGTTTTGAAAGAGGGTTCCTGGGTTTTCAACGTTCAGGTCATATTTCTTTGGTGCAAGAGGAAATGTCCGACATTGTTTTCGAAGTTGTTCGAAAGATAGGGCGTTCGGCTTTTCAGCAGGCATAAAAAAGGCCGCTGCAAACGCAGCGGCCAAGGTAAGACGTTGGATCAAGGAGCTACAAATCAACGTCAGTGAACACCTGGGCGATAGATCGAAAACGCTTCGGTCCATCAGAAATCGGTTGCCGACGACTCGGTCGTGGACTTCGTGCTTACTGGCGGTCTGCCGTGAAAGCCCGCTCAGAATAAGGGCTGGCGCCTCAGGGAAAAATAGCGATTCCGGACATGCACTGTTACGGGGCATGTAACAGTGGCGCGCACCGGGGTCGTCATTATCCGTTGCGTTGATAGTGATCCATCCAGCCTGTTCATGGCGGGCGCAAAGCCTTGCTGCAGGCGGGGATTCATCCTTTTGAGCGACAGTGTGAATACCTCCTTGGTGCGCTTATCGTCCCTGCGTGGCGGCAGTAGGGTGGGGTCTTCTGTCACTCACCGGGGAAGACGCATGACAAAAACAACAATGCGCGCCATCTTCACACCGCACGCGCTTGCCGCTGCGGTGGCCTTGGGTTGCTGTGCCCAGGCGCACGCGGTCGCTTTCAATATCGGGGAAATCGAAGGCACCTTCGATTCGTCGCTGTCGGTCGGTGCGAGCTGGGGCATGCGCGATGCCGACAAGTCGCTGGTGGGGACTGTCAACGGCGGGACCGGCCAGTCTTCCACCGGTGATGACGGGCGTTTGAACTTCAAGAAGGGCGAGACCTTTTCCAAGATCTTCAAAGGCATCCACGACCTCGAACTGAAGTACGGCGACACCGGTGTGTTCGTGCGCGGCAAGTACTGGTACGACTTCGAACTCAAGGACGAAGACCGCGAGTTCAAACAGATCAGTGACAAGGGTCGCAAAGAAGGCGCGAAGTCTTCCGGCGCGCAGATTCTCGATGCGTTCGTCTATCACAACTACTCCATCGCCGACCTGCCGGGCACCGTGCGTGCCGGTAAGCAAGTAGTGAGCTGGGGCGAAAGTACCTTCATCGGCAACTCGATCAACAGCATCAACCCGATCGACGTCTCGGCGTTTCGCCGGCCAGGTGCGGAGATCAAGGAAGGGCTGATTCCGGTGAACATGCTGTTCGCCTCTCAGGGGCTCACCGACCAACTGACGGTCGAAGGCTTCTATCAACTGGAATGGGATCAGACCGTCCTCGACAACTGCGGCACCTTCTTCGGTGTCGACGTGGCGGCGGACGGTTGCAACAACGGTTACACCGTCGGCAGCCCGGCGATCGCCCCGTTGGCGCCGCTGGCGGCAGCCTTTGGCCAGCCGATCCAGGTGACCCGCGAAGGCGTGATCGTGCCCCGTGGCGGCGACCGCGATGCGCGGGATTCCGGGCAATGGGGCACGGCGTTGCGCTGGCTCGGCGATGACACCGAGTACGGCCTCTACTTCATGAACTATCACAGCCGCACGCCGACGGTTGGCACCAGCACCGCCGGCCTGTCGACCCTCGCGGCCTTGCCGGGCATGGTCGGGATCGCCAACCGGCTGGCGCCCGGCAGTGGATCGGGACTGGCGCAAAGCGTGATGCTCGGTCGCGGTCAGTACTACCTCGAATACCCGGAAGACATCCGCTTGTATGGCGCGAGTTTCTCTACCACGCTGCCGACCGGCACCGCCTGGACCGGCGAGATCAGCTACCGCCCCAACGCGCCGGTGCAGGTCAACACCAATGACCTGACCCTTGCGCTGCTCAATCCGATTGCCGGCGGTGCCGCGTCGCCGCTGGTTACCTCGCCGGGTGCTGACAACAAGGGCTACCGACGCAAGGAAGTGACCCAGATCCAGAGCACGCTGACGCACTTTTTCGATCAGGTCTGGGGCGCTCAGCGTCTGACCCTGGTCGGCGAAGCGGCGGTGGTGCGGGTTGGCGGCCTGGAGTCGCGCAGCAAGCTGCGTTACGGCCGTGACTCGGTCTACGGCCAGTACGGTTTCGGCGGTGACACCGACGGTTTCGTCACCTCCACCTCCTGGGGGTATCGCGCCCGGGCGATCCTCGATTACGCCAACGTGATCGGCGGGATCAACCTCAAGCCCAACCTGTCCTGGTCCCACGACGTCGCCGGTTATGGCCCCAACGGTCTGTTCAACGAAGGCGCCAAGGCCGTCAGCGTCGGGGTCGATGCCGACTACCGCAACACCTATACCGCGAGCCTGAGTTACACCGATTTTTTCGGCGGTGACTACAACACCCTCGAAGACCGTGACTTCGTGGCCCTGAGCTTCGGTGTGAACTTCTGATCTGCCCGAGAAGGATGAATGCAATGCGCAAGATGATTCTGCAATGCGGTGTCCTGGCCCTGAGCCTGCTGGCCGCCAACGTGATCGCGGCGGTGTCGCCGGACGAAGCCAACAAGCTTGGCACCAGCCTGACGCCGCTGGGCGCCGAGAAGGCCGGCAACGCCGACGGCTCGATTCCGGCCTGGACCGGCGGTATCCCGAAAAACGCCGGTGCGGTCGACGGCAAGGGCTTTCTGGCTGACCCGTTCGCCAGTGAAAAACCGCTGTTCACCATCACCGCCGCCAACGTCGACAAGTACAAGGACAAACTGTCCGACGGCCAGGTGGCGATGTTCAAGCGCTACCCCGAGACGTACAAGATCCCGGTCTACCCGACCCATCGCACCGTGGCCGTGCCGCCGGAAATCTACGAATCGGCCAAACGCAGCGCGCTGAACGTCACCAGCATCAACGACGGCAACGGACTGGCCAATTTCACCGGTAACCGCTACTACGCGTTCCCCATTCCCAAAAATGGCGTCGAGGTGTTGTGGAACCACATCACCCGTTATCACGGCGGCAACCTGCGGCGGATCATCACGCAGGTGACCCCGCAAACCAATGGCAGCTACACGCCGATCCGCTTTGAAGAAGAGATCGCCGTGCCGCAACTGATGAAGGATCTCGATCCGGAAAAAGCCGCCAACGTTCTGACTTTCTTCAAACAGTCGGTGACAGCGCCGGCGCGTCTGGCCGGTAACGTGCTGCTGGTGCACGAGACCCTCGATCAGGTGAAGGAACCTCGCCTGGCATGGATCTACAACGCCGGGCAGCGCCGGGTGCGGCGTGCGCCGCAGGTCGCCTATGACGGGCCGGGCACCGCTGCCGACGGCCTGCGCACTTCGGACAACTTCGACATGTTTTCCGGCGCGCCGGACCGCTACGACTGGAAACTGATCGGCAAGAAAGAAATGTACATTCCGTACAACAGCTACAAGCTCGACTCGCCGAGTCTCAAGTACGACGACATCGTCAAGGCGGGGCACATCAACCAGGACCTGACCCGCTATGAACTGCACCGGGTCTGGGAAGTGGTCGGCACGGTGAAACCGAACGAGCGGCACATCTACGCCAAGCGCCACATGTACATCGACGAGGACAGCTGGCAAGTGGCGCTGGCCGATCACTACGACGGTCGCGGGCAGCTGTGGCGAGTGGCCGAGGGACACGCGCAGTACTACTACGATCACCAGGCCCAGGCCTACACCCTCGAAGCGCTCTACGACATCATCGCCGGCCGCTACATTGCCCTGGGGATGAAGAACGAAGAGAAGCACAGCTTCGAATTCGGCTTCGAAGCCAAGGCCGCCGACTACACCCCGTCGGCCCTGCGCGCCGAGGGCGTGAGGTAAGGGTTTCGATACATTGGCAAGGCAAAAGGCGACCATACGGTCGCCTTTTTTATGGGCGCCAATCAGCGTACTGAATACTCGTCAACAAGCACCGGGGAGAGGACTAGGGTGAGCGTACAACGATAAAAAGGCGTACCCGATGACCGCCATGACCCACGCTCCGGATCGTCCGGGATTCTTGCCCAGACTCTCGGCTCATCATCTTCCACGTCCACGTCTGACTGCATCATTGCTGGAGTCTTCGGCACGGGTCCGGCTGATCTGCGCACCGGCCGGCAGTGGCAAGAGCACGCTGTTCACCGAATGCCTGTTGCAGGCGCCCCTCGAATGTACGGTGTGCTGGCTGCCGCTGGTGGGCATGTCGATAAGTGTCGCGGCATTTTGCGAGCGACTGGCGCAGGCATTCGGGCTGGCAGCGGCGGATGAGTCGTCGTTGCTAAATGAACTGGCGCGCCGGTCCTCGCCGGTCTGGGTGTTTCTCGACGATTACTGCCGTGTTGAAGATCCGGCGCTGGATGCGCTCCTCGACCGCCTGCTGGCGCTTGCCAGCCCTGCCGTCACCTGGTGGATCGGCACCCGTCGGCGCCCGCAATGCAACTGGCCTCGCCTGCTGCTCGATGATGCCTTGTACGAATGCGATCGCGCGGCGCTGGCGTTGAGTCGTGGCGAGATCGCGCAACTGTTGCGGCACCTTCCGCCAGCCCAGGCCGACGACGTAGCCGGGCGAATCCTCCAGCGCTGCGGTGGGTGGTGCGCCGGGGTGCGGATCCTGTTGATGCAAAAATGCGACTGGTCGCAAAAGACCTTGCCGCAGCAACGCATGGACACCTTGCTGGACTATCTGCAACACGAACTGTTCAGTGGTTTGAGCCCGGAACTGGCAGAGGCCTGGCGGGTGTTGGCGCATTTGCCGCGGTTCAACGCCAGTCTGTGCGATCACCTGTTCGGTGCCGGCGAAGGGGCGCAGTGGATGCGCACGCTGCAAACGCTCGGGTGTTTTATCGAACCCTGGCAAGGGTCGCCGGACTGGTTGCAGGTATGCGCTCCGCTGTCGCGTCTGATGCGCGACGAACCCTGGTCGGCCGGACGTTCCTGGCATCGTCGGGCCTGTCAGTGGTTTGCTGCCGCACAGCATTGGAAATGCGCCTTCGAACAGGCGTTGCTGGCCGAAGAGTACGAGGTCGCGGTGAGCCTGCTGCAGCACTTCAGCTTCGAGCACCTGTTCGAGGAGCAGACTGTTGTGTTGCTACTGCGTCTCTACGAGCAGCGCGGCGAGGAATTGCTGCTGGGTTCGGCGCAACTGGTCGGGCTGATCACGGCAGCGCTGTTGTTTGCCGGGCGTTTTGCCCAGGCGGCGGATTGCATCGGGCAGCTGTCGCGTTTTCTACCGCCGCCGTCGGCGGGTCAGCAACGGCAATTGATCGCCCGCTGGCAGGCTCAGCAAGGCTGGCTGTTGCATTTGCAGGGGCACATGGACGAGGCGCGCGAGCATTTCGAGCAGGCCTTGAACGATCTTTCGCCGCAGGCCTGGGCGGCGCGTCTTTTGTGCCTGTCGGGCCGCACTCAGCAGGCGTTGCTGTGCGGTGATCTGGAGCTGGCTCATTCGATCAATCGTGAAGCGCTGTGCCTGGCCCGGGCTGAGGGTTCATTGCTGTTCGAAGCGTTGCTGGAACTGGATCACGCCCAACTGCTGGAGCAACGGGGCGCGTCGGCTCGTGCCGAAGAATTGCTGGCCAATCTTTGCGACATGCTCGGCTTGTCTGTCGAGCGGCCGACGCCGTTGCTGGGCCGTATTGCCCTGCGTCGCGGGCGGTTGGCGCTGAGCATGGGACAGCAGGATCGGGCCGCCGGATTCTTTCAACAAGGGCTCGACGATTGCCTGTGCAGCTTTGACAAGCGGGTGCTTTATGGCTTTTTGGGGCAGGCGCAACTGGCCGCCGATCAGGGCGATTACCCGCAGGCGTTCATGCGTCTGCGTGATGCCGAGCGGCTCATGCAGCAGCGGCAGATTCCGGACACGGTCTATCGCGGCGTTCTGCTGCAGCTCAGCAGTGAATTCTGGCTGCAACAAGGGCGGCCAGAACTGGCTCGCGAAGCGTTGAGTCGAGTGCTCAGGCATTATCGTGGCCCGCGGGCACGGCAGGCGCCGCCGGCAACGCTGGAACTGATTCCGCGTATCGAGTGTTTGCTGATTCTGGCCGAGACCCGTTTGGGGCAGACGCAGCAGCCCGTGCTGCGATTGCAGTCTCTGCTCGAGCAGGCTCGGTCTTGCCGGATGATTGTTCTGGAAACCGAGTTGCTGCTGGCAATGAGCGAGGTGGCATCAATTCTCAATGATCGGGAATCTGCCCGGCAGTATTTCGACAAGGGCCGCATGCTGGCCTGCCAGTTCAACTTGCAGTGCCTGGTCATGAAGTTCGATGATGCCGCGACGGTTATTCGATCTGAATCATTATCCGGACATCAGTTTTCTGAAAGTGGCGAGAGTGAAAATTCATTAAGTTTGAGAGAGTCGCAAGTGTTGGGGTTGATTGCGGCGGGAAGTTCCAATAAACAAATAGCGGACAAGTTGTTCATCTCGTTGCATACCGTTAAAACTCATGTCCGGCGGATTCATGCAAAGTTGGGCGTCGAACGCCGTACGCATGCCGTGGCGCGCGCTAGAATGCTGGGTTTATGTTGTTAATCGTCATTTAATCAGTGTGTTGGTTTTTTTTAAGTTTGATCCTTTAAATGTCTTGCAAAGGATAGTGGGTGTTTTTGTTGGTTTTACTCCGGTTAAGTTGTTTGCACAGCTTGGGCGATGTTTTGTCGTCCTGTTAATACGTGTAATAACGGAGTTTTATCATGAGCGCAGTGGAAAGTTTCTCGGCGGAAAAGCATCTGAATAAAATCAATCAGCACAGGGACGACCTGGAAGGTTTACTGGGTGCACTACCGTCGTTCAAATCGCTTTTACAGGATCTGGTGTTAAAGGAACTTCAACAGTTATCGCCGGATATCTATATCAGCAAAACGTACATTACCGCCCAGCGTCTAGGGATTGTGAATCCGCAACCGACCGGGTTGTTGATGGACGTGTTCATGCAGTGCCTGATGTCCGGTAATGCGCCCGTCTATGACGCCAGTCTGTACGGCGTCTTCGATTGGCCTGACTCCACGGATGAAGAGGACCGGATTCACGGGCTGGATGTGGTCGCCGTCGGTTCGTTGATCGGTAATGTGCTGGGGGCGCTGGCGCAGAAATACACACCTTTGCTGGCGCAATACTGGGCTGCTTCTTCGGGGAAGGACGACAAGGGGCGTGAGCTGGCTTCGCGCCGGCGTCAGTTGCAGGATGTCCATGCAGCGCTGTTCTGGCAGGAATTGGGCGCGACGGTGCAGATGCAAGGCGTTCGGCCGGAGGTAGAGGAAAGCTATGCCGTTTTTATCAAGGGCACATCTTTGACTCCGGCCTACAGTCTTTCACTGCAACTGGAAAATGGTCGATTCGCAACGCTGGCCGGCTGCTTTGTCACCTACCTCACGGGGCGCTCTATCCCCGAACTGGTTCTGGACGATGACGAATGGGTAGTGCTCTACACCTCCGTGAACGGCCTGGAAACGTTCCGCACCGCCGCCTTGATGCATCAAGCGTTGCAGCAACGCCTGGGCAATGCAGAAACCCGGGCACAACTGCTCAGGAGTGTTTCACAGGAAGATGCCGAGCAGGTCGGCAGCGTTCCGGATATCCGTTACCTGAACATTCAAGGCGAAATCTTCCAGACCCTCACCGCCCAGCTTCTTGAAAAACAACAACGCGACGTTGCTTACCATCTTCGCCGGTTACAGGCGCCGGGCGGGGATCGGCCTGCTCTCGTGCGTTCGGTCGAGAGCGCCCTTCAGCAGCAGGCGGTCATCGACGCTGCCCGGGGGCGGGTCGCCAGACTACTGGCCCTGATGAACCGAAACGCCCGGCCGCAATGGTTGAAGGATGCCACCGCCAACCATCAGGAAATGTTCGCCTCTCTGGAAAAGGAACTGCTCAGGGGGCAGGTGTGCCTGCATGAGGCCATGGAAGGGGTATCTTCTTTTCAGGACTACGTGCGCGGTGCTGTCGAAACCCACATCAGCGCGGGCGATACCCGGCGAGTGGACCCTGATACTGTCTGGGTGACAGTGCAACATTCGTTGCGCATGGGCACTCGGCGTATCGAACATGTCGAGCGTAAAACCCTGACGCAGTTGTTCATGTACGGCGTGCATGACACGGCGGCTCCCTACACGATCAAGCTCGAAGCCTTTCACAACAATCCGCGACTGACGGCTTCCAGTATCGAACTCGCCATCCGCCAGTTTGATCTGCGTGTGCAATATGCCAGTGAGCGCAATCAGCGATTCGCACAGGCGCGGATCCGCGAAGCCATGCGCGAAGTCCTGGGGCAGGAAATTGCGCTCAGCCACTTCGCCGCCGTCCTGCAAAAACACATCGGCCCGCAAGCACAGAACATGGTGCAGCGGTATCTGTATGGCGACCCGGGAGTCGAAGCGTTTGGCGTTGCGTTTCGTCAGCGCTACAGGCCGTTCAGGGACATGATTGCGTTTCGTGCAAGGGGAGCTGCGCCAGACCGTCAATTACATGTGCTGTATGCGCCGGGTGCCCCGACCGGGCAGCAGTGGTACGAATTCTCCGATCTGACGGGGTTGAAGCGCCAGTTCATCTCTTGGGGATTCGAGCCACGTGATCGTGAATTCCTGACCGGTCAGGCTTTCAGCAAGGACCGCGCAGCTTTCGTGAAAGACGAGCTCTCTTATGACGAACCGGGCCCTGTGTTTCAGCCATGGTGGTGGGGCGGTGTCACCCTGGTGGAGTGGAACCGGGGGCACGAAGACGGGCCGCTGATGGGGGCCATTCATGAAATCATCGATTGGGAAATTGCCGAGGAACAGGTGGCTACTCCTGCCTGGTACAGGAGTGCTGCGGCGCGCGATCGCGAGATGCTTACCCGATTGAACACGGATTTCAGGGCGCTCTACGAACTCTCGAAAGAGGAGCTTAATATCCCCACGTTGGTTTCTTTTTCACGAGACCAGGTGATGGAACGGTTGAACAGTCATCTGCGTCGTTCTGACCCGAACCACCCGTTGATCGATCCTGATCGCGTTGATGTCAAGGTGAAAGGGCAGGACTGGATGACGCTCACCCATCTCTTCATTCAATGGCAGCTTTGGCCAGACGATGATCAGGTGGCATTCGTCTCCAGGGAGGGTTCTTCACTGGGCGGTCTGAATGCGACGGTCGTCAAATCGTTGATCGGTTTGCGGCCGGGCATGATGTATGAGTGGCATCTGGTCGACCGTTTCGCCAACGGCGCGTCGCTGGATCTCAAGGCGAAACTGTTCTGCAAGCTCAAGCAGAACGAAATGCTCAGGGCGGCATTGACCCAGAAGATGCAGGGCTCTTTGTCCGCCGAACAGTTCAACTGGCTGGCGGGACTGGTCGACGGGCTCGATCATGACCGTCCTCATGAACTGGATCCGTTCAAGCCGGGCACTACCCCGCAGGACGGTATCTACACGCTGGTTCTTGAAGGGCGACGCATCGAGGGCGCTTATACGTTTGGACGCCGGGTGGCAGGGAAACTGCAGCTGCTGGTCTATATTCCGAAGGCTCCGGATGGCATGAGTTTCCGTCCGCTGGAGTCCTTGACACTGGGGCTCAAGGACGCCGACCTGGGAAATCACGTTATTGCACTGACCAGGCTCGAACACAGGAGTGTCGTACAGAACTTTGTCATTCGCTGCCAGAACGCGTCAGGCGCTCTCCCAACCCCGGCGTTGAACAACAGTTCTGTCGTGACCCATTTCAAGTTCGAATTCGACAGCATGATTTCCCGTGTGCTCAGCGACGTTGACTATCAAACCACCACACCTGCCGAGCGTTTCTGGAACACGGTCATGGTGATCACCGAGCTTGCGGTGGATATCGTCTCGCTGTTTGTCCCGCCGGTGGGATTGGTGAACAGCATCGTGCGCATCACACGGTCGATCATCCAGGGCATCGTTGCCTACGGCCTGGGGGATGACGAAGCCGGCAAGAACCATCTCGCCTCGGCCTGGAGAAGCTCCATTCTCCTGTATGTGGGGATTGTGGCTGGCGTTGGCGGATCTGTTTCGGCGGTGGGGCTGCTGTCGCGAGTCAAGGATATTTCCGAGATCGTATCGACCGCGACCGGGGTGCCAGTGGGCATTGGTTATGTCACCGCCGTGGCTTCTCCCTATGTGATCGCGGACAGTAAAACCCGAATCATCGGCTGACCCCTTGCCTCATCAATCTGGCTGATAACCCATCCGCCAGCTCACGGCCCGCGTCGCAGCCAATAACCGCTGCGCCGCCGGGCCGTTTTCGTCGGCGTGGAAAAGCGAGGTCGGGCCGACGATGGTCAACACCGCCGCGACCTGCCCGAGGGCGTTGAACACCGGTGCCGACAAGGCATCGACGCCGGGCATCAGCAAGCCGTGGACATGATGCAGACCGCGTTCGCGGATCTGCTCGCACAACGCCGCATAGGCTTTTTCGTCTGCCAGCGGATGGCCGCCGCTGGCGATTTCCTGCTCGCGCAATTCGTCGGTTTCCCGGTGCGGCAGGTACGCGCCGAAGACCAGGCCGGTGGAGGAACTGAGCAACGGTAATACCGAGCCCAGTTGCGTCACCACCGTCACCGCGCGCACCGCCGGTTCGATGTGCACCACGGTCGCGCCCTGATTGCCCCACACCGCCAGGAAACAGGTTTCGTTGAGTTCGTCGCGCAACTCGGCCAGCGGCAGAGCGGCGACTTTCAGCACGTCCATACTGTTCAGAGCAGCGAGGCCCACGCGCAGCGCTTCACGGCCGAGACCGTAGTGGTTGGTGGCAGTGTTCTGTTCTGCGAAACCGCTGGCAATCAAGGCCTGCAGATAACGGTGAACCTTGCTCGCGGGCATCTGCACATGTTCGGCCAGACGCGACAGCGAAGTGGACGGCGACAACTCGGCCAGGGCCTTGAGGATGTCGGTGCCGACTTCGGCGGAGCGGACTTTCTGTTTGCCGTTGCTGTCGCTGGTTTTTTCCATGGTGCTGCCGTGTCCCGGAACGAATGGGCGTCTTTATAGCTTGACGCTGGATAGCGAGCAAATTACGTTATGCGTAATTGAATTACGATAAAAATAACCCCGGCGTGCCAAGACCTCCGATCCAGAGCGTCCGGCCATGCCGACTCCCTGTTCAGGAGGCTCCATGAACCTCGATTCAGCCCTGGCTTACCAGTCCGGTTTCGGCAATGAATTCAGCTCCGAAGCGTTGCCCGGCGCACTGCCCGTCGGCCAGAACTCCCCGCAGAAAGCCCCTTACGGTCTGTACACCGAACTGTTCTCCGGCACCGCGTTCACCATGACCCGCAGCGAAGCGCGGCGCACGTGGATGTACCGGATCCAGCCGTCGGCCAATCACCCGGCATTCGTCAAACTGGAGCGGCAACTGGCGGGCGGACCATTGGGTGAAGTGACCCCCAATCGCCTGCGCTGGAACCCGCTGGAGATCCCGGCCGAACCGACAGATTTCATCGACGGTCTGGTGAGCATGGCGGCCAACTCCGCCGCCGAAAAACCGGCCGGCATCAGCATCTATCACTACTGCGCCAACCGTTCGATGGAGCGCGTTTTCTTCAACGCCGACGGCGAGCTGCTGCTGGTGCCGCAACTCGGGCGCCTGCGCATCGCCACCGAACTGGGTGTACTGGAAGTGGCGCCGCTGGAAATCGCCGTGTTGCCACGGGGCCTGAAATTCCGCGTCGAACTGCTAGATCCGCAAGCGCGCGGCTACGTCGCCGAGAACCATGGCGCGCCATTGCGTCTGCCGGATCTGGGGCCGATCGGCAGTAACGGCCTGGCCAATCCGCGGGACTTCCTGACCCCGGTGGCCGCCTACGAAAACCTGCAACAACCGACCACCCTGGTGCAGAAGTTCCTCGGCCAGTTGTGGGGCACCGAACTCAATCACTCGCCGCTGAACGTGGTCGCCTGGCACGGCAACAACGTGCCGTACAAATATGACCTGCGCCGCTTCAACACCATCGGCACCGTCAGTTTCGATCACCCGGATCCGTCGATCTTCACCGTGCTGACCTCGCCGACCAGCGTCCACGGCCTGGCCAACCTCGACTTCGTGATCTTCCCGCCGCGCTGGATGGTGGCCGAGAACACCTTCCGTCCGCCGTGGTTCCACCGCAACCTGATGAACGAATTCATGGGCCTGATCCAGGGCGAGTACGACGCCAAAGCCGAAGGCTTCCTGCCCGGCGGCGCGTCCCTGCACAGCTGCATGAGCGCCCACGGCCCGGACGGCGAGACCTGCACCAAAGCCATCAACGCGGACCTCAAGCCGGCCAAGATCGACAACACCATGGCCTTCATGTTCGAGACCAGCCAGGTGCTGCGCCCAAGCCGCTTCGCCCTCGACTGCCCGCAACTGCAATCCACTTACGACGCCTGCTGGGCCACGCTGCCCGCCACGTTCGACCCGACCCGGAGATAACCCATGACTCAGAATTCCATCACCCGCAGTTGGGTCGCTTCGGCCAACGACCACACCGAATTCCCGCTGCAGAACCTGCCGCTGGGCGTGTTCAGCATCGACGGCTCGGCACCGCGCGCGGGCGTGGCGATTGGCGAACACATCTTCGATCTGCAAGTGGCGCTGGAGGCCGGTCTGTTCGACGGCGTCGCGCGCAGTGCCGTCGAAGCCATGCGCGGCGGTCAGTTGAACGCGTTCTTCGAACTCGGCCGCGACGCCCGCGTTGCCTTGCGCGAACGTCTGCTGGAACTGCTCAGCGAGGGCAGCACTCATCGCGGCAACATTGAAGCCCAGGGCGTGAAACTGCTGCCGCTGGCTGCCGATTGCCAGCTGCACCTGCCGGCGCGCATCAGCGACTACACCGACTTCTACGTCGGCATCGAACACGCGCAGAACGTCGGCAAACTGTTCCGTCCGGACAACCCGTTGCTGCCGAACTACAAACACGTGCCGATCGGCTACCACGGTCGTGCGTCTACCGTGCGCGCCTCCGGTGCCGACGTGCGCCGCCCGAAAGGCCAGACCCTGCCGGCCGGCGCGACCGAGCCGACCTTCGGCCCGTGCGCACGGCTGGACTATGAGCTGGAACTGGGGATCTGGATCGGTCAGGGCAACGAGATGGGCGAGCCGATCGCCATCGGTGACGCCGCTGAACACATCGCCGGTTTCTGCCTGCTCAACGACTGGTCGGCCCGTGACATCCAGGCCTGGGAATACCAGCCGCTCGGTCCGTTTCTGTCCAAGAGCTTCATCACCAGTGTTTCGCCATGGGTGGTGACTGCCGAAGCGCTGGCGCCATTCCGCACTGCGCAACCGGCGCGTCCGCAAGGTGATCCGCAGCCGCTGCCGTACCTGCTCGACAAAGGTGATCAGGAGGGTGGTGGTTTCGACATCGAGCTGGAAGTGCTGCTGCTCACCGAGAAAATGCGCGAACAGAACCTGCCGGCCCATCGCCTGACCCTGAGCAACACCCGCTATATGTACTGGACCGTCGCGCAAATGGTCGCGCACCACAGCGTCAACGGCTGCCAGTTGCAGGCCGGTGACCTGTTCGGTTCGGGCACCTTGTCCGGCCCTGAAAACGGTCAGTTCGGCAGCCTGCTGGAAATCACCGAGGGCGGTAAAAAGCCGATCGAACTGGCGTCCGGTGAAGTGCGCAAGTTCCTTGAAGACGGCGACGAAATCATCCTGCGCGCCCGCTGCGCACGCGAAGGTTTTGCCTCGATCGGTTTCGGCGAATGCCGTGGCACCGTGCTGGCGGCGCGCTGACAGGAGCGGCTCATGGATCTCTACACCTATTACCGTTCCACCTCGTCGTACCGGGTGCGGATCGCGTTGGCACTCAAGGGCCTCGACTATCAGGCGTTGCCGGTCAACCTGATCGCACCGCCCGGCGGTGAGCATCGGCAACCGGCGTATCTGGCGATCAATCCGCAGGGCCGGGTGCCGGCGCTGCGCACTGATGACGGCAAGTTGCTGATTCAGTCGCCGGCGATCATCGAGTATCTGGAGGAACGTTATCCACAGGTGCCGTTGCTGCCCGAAGACCTTGTTGCCCGCGCCCAGGTGCGCGGCGTCGCGGCGGTGATCGGCTGCGATGTGCATCCGTTGCACAACGTCAGCGTGCTCAATCGCCTGCGCGGTCTGGGGCATGACGAGCCGCAGGTGAACGAGTGGATCGGCCACTGGATCAGTCAGGGGCTGGGGACGGTGGAGCAGTTGATCGGCGACAGCGGCTTCTGTTTCGGCGAGTGGCCGTGCGTGGCGGACGTGTACCTGATTCCACAGCTGTACGCGGCCGAGCGGTTCAACGTTTCGCTGGAGGCGTTTCCACGGATTCGTCGGGTGGCCGCGTTGGCCGCTGAGCATCCGGCGTTCATTGCGGCGCATCCGGCGAATCAGCCGGACACCCCGAAGTAGCGTTTGATGGCTCCCGTGCAGCGCACGGGGCCATTCCGGTTACCCGCAAAAAATCATAAAAACAAAACAGGTACCTTGCGATGCACAACCAGATTGCCAGCTTCCGGGCGGCACTCGACGCCCGTCCTGTGTCCCGCTTTCAGTGGTTACTCCTGATTCTTCTTGCCTTGCTGCTGGTCACCGACGGCTATGACGCCCAGGTGCTCGGTTACGTGGTGCCGGCGCTGGCGCAGGACTGGGGTCTGGAAAAATCCGCGTTCGGCCCGGTGTTCAGCGCCAACTTGCTGGGTCTGACCCTCGGCTCTCTCGCCGTGACGCCGCTGGCCGACCGCTTCGGCGTTCGACGGATTCTGCTCGCCTGCGTGCTGATCTACGCCAGTCTCACAGTGCTGATGGTGTTCGCCGATTCCCTGAATACCCTGATGATCGCGCGCTTCATCTGCGGCATCGGCATGGGCGGCGCGATGCCCAGCGCCATGGCGTTGATGTCGGAATATTCACCGCCTCGCCTGCGCACGTTGATGGTCACGCTGGCGGCGTGCGGCTTTTCATTCGGCGGTGCGGCGGGTGGTTTTGTCGCGGCCGGTTTCATCGACCGTTTCGGTTGGCAGGCAGTGTTCCTCGCCGGCGGTGTCACGCCGTTGCTGCTGTTTCCGTTTCTCTGGTGGATGCTGCCGGAATCCTTGCCACGCCTGCTGCGTGACGCGCCGCCCTACGCACGCCTGCGCAAAGTCACCGCGCGGATGCTGCCGGACTGGCAGCCACCGGCCGCATCGGTCGAGCAGAACGAACGCGAGCAGGGCAGCAAACTGACCGTGGTGGAGTTGTTCCGCAACGGTTACGCACGCCCGACCTTGCTGATCTGGGCAACGTTTTTCGTGAGCCTGATCCTGCTGTATTTCATGATCAGCTGGCTGCCGTCGCTGCTGCTGGAAAGTGGTCTGAAACTTAACGAAGCGAACCTGGTGACGTCGATGTTCCTGTTCGCCGGCACGCTCGGCGCAATTTGCATGGCGTGGTTCGCCGACCGTTTGAAAAGCAAAGTACGACTGTTGTCCGGCGTATTGGCTGGCGCGGCGGTGTGCACGATCCTGCTGGGGCTGAATCACGACAATCCGCGTTATCTGGTGGCCTGTGTGTTTGCGGCGGGGTTTTGCATCATCGGCGGGCAACTGACGCTCAACGCGTTCGCCAGCAATTTCTATCCGGCGCACGTGCGCGCCACCGGCACCGGCTGGGCATTGGGAGTAGGGCGGTTCGGCTCGATTCTCGGGCCGCTGTTCGGCAGCCTGTTGTTGGCGATGCACATTCCGGTGGAGCAGATTTTCTTCTTCTGCGCGATTCCGGCGGTGATTGCGGCGTTGCTGATCATTCAGGTGCGTTCGCCTTCGCAGCTTGCGCAAAATCCTGTGGGAGCGAGCTTGCTCGCGAAGAACGATAACGCGGTTTGACTGATCGACCGTGTCGCCTGATTCGCGAGCAAGCTCGCTCCCACAAGGGATCAGTGGACGACTGAGTTCGGTGGCAGATGCCCCAGCCGTTCCGTCAGGCGAAGTCGCTGAATCGGGTCGTCACTGAGCAATAGCGCGTGCTCCAGATCGAAACGCTCGGCGTTCGGGCAATCGAGGCGCTGGTACAGACTGGCCCGGGCCAGATAGTCGGCGGCGCTGGCGTTGCCCAGTTCGAGCACGCGCTCGGCATCGATCAGCGCCGCGATGAAGTCGTCGTGGGTCAGGTGCAGCTGGCGCAGGTTGCGTGACAGACGCTGAAGCATCTGCATCGGTTCGGCAGTCAGCAGGTGGTCGGCGTTGAGTTTCATCTGATGGCCGTACTGGCGGTGCAGCAGTTCGCGGCAGTCGTTCGGATACAGGCGCCGTCCGCCGCACGGATCGAGCAGGTGATCGGCCCCGGGAACCTTCAGCAGGAAATGCCCGGGGAAGTTCACGCCCACCAGCGGAATCTCCAGGCCACGAGCCAGTTCCAGGGCGATCAATGCCAGCGCCAGCGGCTGGCCGCGTTTGGTCTGCATGACTTTGTGCACCATTGCGGCCTGCGGACGCAGCGGTACGAAATCATCCTGGGCAAATCCCAGATCGGTCATGCGCCGCAGCAGCGGTTGCGCCAGCTCGCTGACCGGCAGCAACGGCAAGCCATAGCTGACCCGCTGCTGCAGTTCCTTGAATTCCTGCAACAGCGCTTCGGGATCGGCTTGTTTGTCGTGCTCGGCAGCCATCCACAACGCCGCTTCGAACAGCGCGGGCGGTGAACGGTGCAGACACTCGAAGAAACGTTGGCGCGGACTCATCTAAATCTCCGGGGCATGCCTCGTTTTAGCCCCGTCTTTGCCATTCGTCCAGTGCCGGGCCGCTCTGCCATCGGGTTATGCCGCAACGCATTGGTCGCTGTCGGGCCTTATTCCCGTGCGCTTCAGCAATTTTCAGGCGCAAGCCTATACTGGCGTCTACCAGAAGTGATTCGGGAGCCTGCCGATGTTCGCTCTCATGCAAAGCACTCGCCTGGAATCGCTGCACCTTAGCGTTGATCCGGTGTCCGGATTGAAGGCGGTCATTGCCATTCATAACAGTCGCCTCGGGCCAGCCCTGGGCGGGTGTCGTTATCTTGCCTACCCGAACGACGAATCCGCGGTCGAGGACGCCATACGCCTGGCCCAGGGCATGAGCTACAAGGCCGCATTGGCTGGTCTCGCCCAGGGCGGTGGGGTGGCCGTGATCGTGCGGCCGGCCCATGTCGAAAACCGCGGCGCCTTGTTCGAAGCCTTCGGCCGTTGCATCGATCAGCTCGACGGGCGCTACATCACTGCCATCGACAGCGGCACGTCAGTGGCGGATATGGATTGCATCGCCCAGCAGACCCAGCATGTCACCAGCACCACTTCGGCTGGCGACCCCGCGCCGCATGCGGCGATGGGCGTGTTCACCGGAATTCGTGCCACGGCCATGGCGCGGCTGGGCAGCGATAACCTCGAAGGCTTGCGCGTGGCGATTCAGGGGCTGGGCAACGTCGGTTATGCCCTCGCTGAACAGCTGCACGCAGCCGGTGCCGAACTGTTGGTCAGCGACATCGACCACGGCAAGGTGCAACTGGCGATGGAACAGCTCAACGCCCATCCGATTGCCAACGACGCGTTGCTCAGCACGCCGTGCGACATCCTCGCGCCGTGCGGTTTGGGCGGTGTGCTCAACAGCCACACGGTCACCCAGTTGCGCTGCTCGGCGGTGGCAGGCTCGGCCAACAATCAACTGACGCACCTGGATGTCGCCGATCAACTCGAACGGCGCGGAATCCTGTATGCGCCGGATTACGTGATCAATGCCGGCGGGCTGATCTACGTTTCCCTCAAGCATCGGGGCGAAGAACTGACGACCATTACCGCGCACCTGTCGAAAATCAGTTCGCGTCTGACCGAAGTCTTCGCCCATGCCCAGGCGGAAAAACGTTCACCCGCGCGGGTGGCGGACGAGCTGGCGGAGAAGGTGTTGTACCGCTGAGGTTTGTCCGGGCATGAAAAAGCCCCCGAGTCTTTCAACTCAGGGGCTATTCAATTCAGAGGCTTCAATCCAAGTGTCGCTTACTTCGCAGCCTTCGCCGCTTTGGCAGGTTTGGCTGGCGCTTCTGCCGGTTCGGCCACGTCTGCCGGCTCGGTTGCCACAACCGGTGCCGCCGGTGCGTTGATCAGCTCCGACAGTGCATCAGGCTGGCTCTTGAACGCCCGGGCGAACACATCGCGGTTCTTCGCCATGAAGATCCCGACTTCTTCCACTTGCTGCTCGCTCAACGAAGGAACGGCTTTTTCCAGCACTTCGGCCAACAGTTCGGCCAGTTCGAGCATTTTGTCATGACGGTCAGCTTCGGCTTTATCCATGAACAAGCGCTCCAGATCTCGGCTGCTGCGGTATACCACTTCGACGGCCATTCACCACCTCACATGCCTTCACATTAAGTTGTCTTTGCGACTACTGTATCTATATACAGCGAAAAGGATAAGCGAATCCCTGCGCTTTGGGTAGTGGCTTTTCAATGTAGACCGGATTCGGATTTTGTCAGCCCGATACCTGCGCACAGGTGCGACCAAACGCCACGGCGCGGGTTCCGCGCCGCCTCGCCATGATGGCGTGGCCTCTTTTCTGCATGCATCTGCGTACGTGTGCAATAACCGTCACGTCCAGCAAGCAACATCCGCTCGAACCGGGCTAAGGAATCTTCAACGTGAAAATCAACTGGGCCGAGAAACTGCGGCAAAACGTGCACCAACTGGCCGAGTCCCTGGGCAACCTGTTCGTCGAGACCTTCCACTATCTGGCGCTGTTCGCCATTGGTGCGGTGACCGCGTGGGCGGCGGTGATGGAATTTCTCGGGATGCTCGAGGAAGGGCACATCAAGATCGATGACATTCTGTTGCTGTTCATCTATCTGGAA
Organism: Pseudomonas sp. R45(2017); assembly: GCF_002112305.1. Taxonomy (NCBI): domain Bacteria; kingdom Pseudomonadati; phylum Pseudomonadota; class Gammaproteobacteria; order Pseudomonadales; family Pseudomonadaceae; genus Pseudomonas; species Pseudomonas sp. R45(2017). Next base: position 255,152 of record NZ_NEHH01000006.1, read on the forward strand.
CTGGGGGCGATGGTCGGGATTTACTTCAAGACCAACCACATGCCGGTGCGCTTCCTGATCTACGTGGCGATCACCGCACTGACCCGCCTGCTGATCTCCAACGTCTCGCACCACAACCCGCCGGACATGGGCATCATCTACCTGTGCGGCGGGATTCTGCTGCTGGCGTTCTCGATTCTGGTGGTGCGTTACGCCTCGTCGCAATTCCCTTCGGTGAAAATCGAGAACCCGCACCGCAAGATCGGCACGGGTTCCAGTGAACATCCGGAAGTGGAGAAGGGCGAACTTTAAAGGCCGGCGGCTGGCCGGGGCTGATGTTTGGCCCGACGCGGTGGCGGAGTGATTCCGTCGCCGCGAGTCATGGCATCAAGGATCGCCATGGCGCTGTGGCCCTGTTCGATGGCGATGCCGAACTGAATGCTTTGCACCAGCCGTTTGAGGCGTTTGGGGTCGTTGCGCTGTTCGGCGCTGATCATCCGTTTGGCGACGATCCGGCCGCCATTGGAGAGGGTCAGCATGATGCTGCCGTCGAGCCCCTGAATGCTCAGGTTGATCTGATAGTCCGGCGCGAAGGCATCGGTAATGATCTGAAAAGGATTGTCCATGATGCGTCACCGCCTGATTGAACGTGCAGTTGTTGACCGGCCTTGATCGGGTTGGTTCGCCAAACCTGACCATTGGCCTTTCCGTGGTCCTGTCTCCTTCAGTGATGTAGCAAGGGACATGCCGGGAATATTGTCGAACAATGAAACCGGCCAAAAAGAAGGCGAGCCCATGGCTCGCCTTCTTCGTTTGCGGCCCGTTTCAGGGCAGAACCGAGTAGATGATCGCTGACAGTGCAATCAGGCCGATCAGCACCACGAATACGTTGGATACCTGGCCCGAATACTGGCGCAAGGCCGGCACGCGGCGGATCGCGTACATCGGCATCAGGAACAACAGGCAGGCAATCACCGGTCCGCCGAGGGTTTCGATCATGCCGAGGATGCTCGGGTTGAAGGTCGCCACGGCCCAGCAGCTGAGGATCATGAACAGCGCGGTCGCACGGTTCAGCCAGCTAGCCGACATCACCCGGCCACGGCTGCGCAGGCTTTTGACGATCATGCCCTGGAAGCCTTCGCTGGCGCCGATGTAGTGGCCGAGGAAGGATTTGGTGATCGCCACCAGCGCAATCAGCGGCGCGGCGTAAGCGATGACCGGAGTCTGGAAGTGGTTGGCCAGGTACGACAGGATCGAAATGTTCTGCGCCTTGGCCGCTGCCAGATCCGCCGGCGACAGTGCCAGCACGCAGCTGAAGCAGAAGAACATCACCGTCACCACCATCATGCCGTGAGCCATGGCGAGAATGCCGCTGCTCTTGCGTTCAGCCTGGTCGCCGTAGCGTTGTTTCTGCTCGACGGCGAAGGCGGAAATGATCGGCGAATGGTTGAACGAGAACACCATCACCGGGATCGCCAGCCACAGGGTCTTGAGGAACACCGACATTTCCATCGGTTCTTGAGCACTGGCGAAGAATGCGCCGTTCCAGTTCGGAATCAGGCTGATGCCGAGCAACAGCAGCGCGGCGACGAACGGATACACCAGCACGCTCATGGCTTTGACGATCACGCTCTGACCACAGCGGACGATGGTCATCAAGCCGAGGATCAGCGCCAGCGACAGCACCGCACGTGGCGGCGGGGCGATGTGCAACTGGTGTTCGAGGAAGCTGCTCAGGGTGTTGGTCAGCGCCACGCTGTACACCAGCAGGATCGGGAAGATCGCGAAGAAATACAGCAGCGTGATCAGCTTGCCGGCGCCGATGCCGAAGTGTTCCTCCACCACTTCGGTGATGTCACCGGAGCGGCCCGACAGCACGAAGCGGGTCAGGCCCCGGTGTGCGAAGAAGGTCATCGGGAACGCCAGCAACGCCAGGATCAGCAATGGCCAGAAGCCGCCGACACCGGCGTTGATCGGCAGGAACAAGGTGCCGGCACCGATGGCCGTGCCGTACAGGCCGAGCATCCAGGTGGTGTCGAATTTGCTCCAGCCCTTGTGGGCGGTTTCGTTGTTGCGTGTGCGGTCTACAGCGGGATTTTCGGCAGCAGGTGTGCGTACATCGGTCATCGTTTTTGCCTCGTTATTATTCTTGCTCGGGCTCACGTGTTACGGGCAGTCAGGGAGTGCTCCTCAGCACTCCACCCAGCTCACGGCCAGGCCGCCCCGTGAAGTCTCTTTGTATTTGTCATGCATGTCGGCGCCGGTATCGCGCATGGTGCGGATCACCCGGTCGAGGGAAATGAAGTGTTTGCCGTCGCCGCGCAGGGCCATTTGCGTGGCGTTGATCGCCTTCACCGCAGCGATGGCGTTGCGCTCGATGCACGGCACCTGCACCAGCCCGCCGACCGGGTCGCAGGTCAGGCCGAGGTTGTGTTCCAGGCCGATTTCGGCGGCGTTTTCCAGTTGCTCAGGCGTGGCGCCGAGCACATCGGCGAGACCCGCAGCGGCCATGGCGCAAGCTGAGCCGACCTCACCCTGGCAGCCGACTTCGGCGCCGGAAATCGAGGCGTTTTTCTTGCACAGGATGCCGACCGCTGCCGCGCCCAGAAAGAAGGCGACCACGTCATCGTCGGACGCGTCTGGATTGAATTTCATGTAGTAGTGCAGAACGGCCGGGATGATCCCGGCGGCACCGTTGGTCGGTGCAGTCACCATGCGCCCGCCGGCGGCGTTCTCTTCGTTGACGGCGAGGGCGAACAGGTTGACCCACTCCATCGCCGACAGGGTCGAACTGATGACGTTCGGCTTGCCGATTTCCAGCAGGCTGCGGTGCAATTTCGCCGCACGACGGGGAACATTCAGACCGCCTGGCAGGACGCCTTCGTGACGCAGGCCTTGCTCGACGCACTCGCGCATCACCGACCAGATGTGCAGCAGGCCCTTGCGGATCTCGGCGTCGCTGCGCCAGGCCCGTTCGTTGGCCATCATCAGTTCGGAAACCCGCAGGTTGTGCTGCTTGCACAGCGCCAGCAGTTCGACGGCGCTGGAGAATTCGTAAGGCAACTCGACGTCGCCGGCCGGCGCCACACCCGATTCCGCTTCGGCCGCTTCGATGATGAAACCGCCGCCGACCGAGTAGTACGTTTGCTCGAACAGTTGCCCGGATGCACCGAAGGCTGTCAGCGACATGGCGTTCGGGTGGTAGGGCAGGCTCTCGTCCAGCAGCAGGAGATCGTGCTGCCAGTTGAAGGCAATTGAACGTTTACCGGCCAGAGACAGTTGGCCGGTCTCGCGCAGTTGCTGGATGCGTGGCTCGATGGTCGACGGATCGATGCTGTCCGGCCATTCGCCCATCAGGCCCATGACCGTTGCACGGTCAGTGGCATGGCCGACGCCGGTGGCCGAAAGCGAGCCGTACAAACGGATTTCCACCCGCTGCACATCGTTCAGCAAATGCTGGTCGATCAGCGCCTGGGCGAAGGTCGCCGCAGCGCGCATCGGGCCGACGGTGTGGGAACTGGACGGGCCGATGCCGACTTTGAATAGATCGAAAACACTGATAGCCATGCTAAACCCTTACAAGCAATGGAGTAGGAATCGCTGCCATTTTTTGTAGGACAAGCGCAATGTCGGCGATACTGCCTGCCTCGCTTCAACGTGACTAACGAAACTTCCTAAGTAAGCCTTTAGCAGGACTAAACCATGAGTCGTCAATTGCACGCCCAGACTTACGTCTGGCTGCAGGTGTTTTCCTGTGCCGCGCGGCACCTGTCATTCACCCGTTGTGCCGAGGAACTGCACATCACGCCGGGGGCTGTGAGTCAGCAAATCCGACAGCTGGAAGAGCGGCTGGGATTTCGCCTGTTTCATCGCCGCGCGCGCGGTGTGGAGCTGAGCGCGGAAGGGCAGCGACTGGCGATCACGGTCAACGAGGCTTACGGCAGCATCGATGCGGAATTGCGTCGCCTGGATGCGGGGATGATCAGCGGGATTCTGCGGGTGCGTTCGATTCCGTCGTTCCTCAGCAAATGGCTGACCCCGCGCCTGCCGCGTCTGCAACAGCGTTACCCGGACATCCAGTTGCGGCTGGTGGCGGAGGACAGCAGCGTGCCGTTGCATGAGGGAGATTTCGACCTGGCCATCGACCTGAACGACGGCAGCTATCCGGGGTTGTTATCCACAGCCTTGCTCGATGAGCAGATTTTCCCGGTGTGCGCGCCGGGTCTGTTGCGCGGGCGGCCGCCGCTGCACGGGCCGGCGGATCTGGTGCACTTCCCGCTGTTGCATGACATCACCGCCTGGCGCGGCAGCTATGAATACGCGGAGTGGGAGTTTTATCTGAATGCCATCGGTTTCGAGGGTGCCGATGTGCGGCGCGGGCACACGTTCAATCGCAACCACCTGACCATCGAAGCGGCGATTGCCGGCATGGGCGTGGCGATTGCCCGGCGCACGTTGCTCAACGACGAGCTGGAGCGGGGGACGTTGATCGTGCCGTTCGGGATTTCGGTGCCCAATCACAAGCGCTATGTATTGCTCTACGCGCCGGGAGCGTTGAGCCATCCGGGCGTGCGTGCGGTGCATGACTGGCTGGTGGAAGAGGCGGGGATTTTCCGCAGCCTGCACCCGTTGGGTGATGGCCAATTGTGAGCAGATTTTTCGGGGTGCCGGAGCGACCCAACTCCCGACCTTACCAGCGCTTTACTCGGTTGTCCGGCTTTTTTTGCGAATGAATATTTATCTTTTTTCAGGGGTTGAAATGTTCGTCCGGCGGGCCGATTGTTGTAATCAAGAGGTCACGAAATCCTGTTCCAGGCCTCTTGCGAGCTAGCTGAAATAAGGGATGAACTATGCAAATCCAAGTCAACAGCGACAACCATATTCAAAGCAGCAAACGACTGGAGGAGTGGGTACGAACCACAATTGAGAGCACGCTCGACCGTTATGAGGAAGACCTGACCCGTGTCGAAGTCCATCTGAGCGACGAGAACGGTGACAAACCAGGTCCCCATGATTTGCGCTGCCAACTGGAAGCGCGGCCAAAAGGCCATCAACCGATTTCCGTCACCCACAAAGCCGATTCGCTGGAACAGGCGATCGATGGTGCAGCCGAAAAACTGGAGCACGCGCTGGAGCACCTGTTTGGCAAACTGCGCGGCAAACCGCGAGCCGCTGTGGTGCCATTCACAAGCAAAGCCAATGACAAGCTGTTGGCGGAAGAGTTTGACGAGAACGAACAGGCAGCGATCAACAGTTGATGCGCTGATTTTCCAAGCCACCCAATGAGAAAGGGCCTGCAATTGCAGGCCCTTTCTGTTTTCAGCAGGGGTCAGAAAGCGACAGAGGTCTGCACGTACACCGTGCGCGGCTCACCGACATACTTGCCCTTGTTGTTGTCATCGAACGAGCGGGTGAAGTATTGCGTGTTGAAGATGTTTTTCACCCCCACCGCCACGTTCAGGTCCGACAGCTGCGGGCCGAAGTCATAACCGGCACGGCTGCTGAACAGCATGTAGCCTGGGATCTTGCCGGTGCTGCCGTCGGCGCTTTCTTTGGAGGTGTTGGCGTTATCGGCGAACTGGTCGCTCTGGAAGCTGCTGTCCAGGTTAAGCTTCCACGGCCCTTCGGTGTAACCGACGCCGATCGTGCCTTTGTGTTTCGACGAGAACGGCACACGATTGCCCTTGTTCGGCCCGTCTTCGCGGATGGTTGCGTCGACATAGGCGTAAGTGGCGTAGACATCGAAGCCGGCCAGCGCCGGGCTCAAGTCGTCGAGAGCGTAATTGACGCTGGTCTCGATGCCCTGATGGCGGGTTTCGCCACGGGCGATCACCGAGTCGTTGGTCTGGTTGCTTTCGTACTGGTTGTCGAAGTTGATCAGGAACGCGCCGATTTCCGCTCGCAGCGCGCCGTTGTCGTAACGGGTGCCGACTTCCCAGGTGCGGGCCTTCTCCGGTTTCACTTCGCCACTGCTGACGCGGTTGGGCATCTGGCTGTATTGCACGCTGCCGAACGAACCTTCGGTGTTGGCGTACAGGTTCCAGCTGTCGGTCAGGTGATACAGCACGTTCAGTGCCGGCAGCGCGGTGTTGTAGTCACCTTTGTATTTGACGTTGGTCAGGTTGTTGGTCTGCTGCGACTCGATCATCTCGTAGCGCACGCCCGGGGTGATCGTCCATTTGCCGATGTCGATCCGGTCATCGACGAAAAACGCATTGGCCTCGGTGCCGCCGCGCGTGTCGCGGTCATTGCGGCTGTTGGTGGTCGGGTATTCGTTGCTGGCGATCGGCGTGCGATAGCGCAGTTCGTGGCCGGCCTCGTTGATGTAGCGATAACCGACGCCGACTTCATGGCTGGTGGCGCCAAGGTCAAAGCCCTGGGCGAAGCGGGTTTCCAGACCGCGAACCCAGTATTCGCGCGGCGACAGCGACAGGAACGTGCCCTGATCCAGATAGCCGCTGCGCAGGGTTTTGGTGAAGAAGGTATTGGCGGTGAACTCGCGGCGATCTTCCTGATAGCGATAGCCGAAATTGAACATCGTGCGACGGCCCCAGAACTGGTCCTTCGGCCGGGTCGACTGATACGGGTCGGCATCGTAGTCGGCGACGTTCAGGCCGCCGGGCATGTCGGCCTTGCCCTCGTAATACTGGGCCATGGCGTTGAAGCTGTTGGCTTCGTCGAGCTGGTATTTGCCCTTGAGGATCAGGTCGTCGATTTCCGTATCGCTGTGTTCGCGCCAGTCACCACCGCGAGTGCCGGAGTACAGCAACGCGCCGCCCAGACCGTTGGCATTGGTGCCGCCGGCCAGCAGGTTGGCGCTGGTCTTGAAGCCGTCATGGCTGGAAGAAGGACTGGTTTCGGTCTGGAAACCGCCTTTCACGGTCGGCTCGTCCGGAATCGCCCGGGTCACGAAGTTGACCACGCCACCGACGTTCTGCGGGCCGTAACGCACGGCGCCGCCACCGCGCACCACGTCCACGGCGTCCATGTTGCCCATGCTGATCGGCGCGAACGACAACTGCGGCTGACCGTAAGGCGCGAACGGCACCGGAATGCCGTCCATCAACACCGTCGAGCGTGCGGCCAGACGCGGGTTGAGGCCGCGAATGCCGAAGTTCAGCGCCATGTCGTGGCTGCCGGTGCCGTTGTTTTCCGGGGCGTTGACGCCGGGAATGCGGTTGAGCACATCACGGGCCTGGGTCGCGCCCTGGCGTTCGAATTCTTCGCGGCGAATCACGTCACGGGCGCCGGGATGTTCGAAGACGTTGACCTGCGCGGCTTCACCCAGCCAGTCGCCGACCACTTTCGAGGTGTCCAGCTCCAGGGCGCTGTCGTTCGCCGGCTGGAGGCTGAAGGCATTGCCGCCTTCGGCGCGGGCTTGCAGACCGGTGCCTTCAAGCAGTGCATTCAGACCTTGCTCGGTTGTGTAGCTACCTTCGAGGCCACGGCTTTGCACACCACTGGTAACCTGCGAGCCGAACGAAATCAGCACACCGGCTTCGCGGCCGAACTGGTTGAGGGCATTCTCCAGCGACGACGGGGCGATGTGGTAAGCCTTGGTGTCGGCAGCCAGCGCATAGGGAAGGGCGCTGAAGCTCAGGCTGGCGCCGAGGACAAGGTTGCGCAGGGTTCGGGCCAGCGGCGTGAGGCGGGTGGGGTGCATGGAGGACGGTCCTGAGAAGGTTGAATCAAGGGGGGCTTTCCTTCTCTGTCACGCCAGATCTGAAAAACGGCTCATTTATTTTTTACAGGGGCGCGGAGCGATCAGGCTCTGGCTTCGACCGTCACCCAATAGCGAGTAAAACGCTTCACTCTCACCGGCAGGCTGATTTCCAGCAGATCGAGAATCCGCTCGCTGTCGTCCAGTGGATAAGTCCCTGAGATCAGCAATTCAGCAACTTTCGCATCGCAATGGAGCTGCCCGCGGCGGTAGCGACCCAGTTCATCGAGGAAATCGCCCAGGCGCATGTGCGCGGCCACCAGCATGCCGTCGGCCCAGGCACCGCTGTTGGCGTCCAGCGGTTTGGCGTCACTGATGGAGGTGGCGCTGAAACTCAGTTGTCGGGCGACCGGCAGCAGCATCGGCGCGCGACCTTGCGCGTTCAATTCGACCCGACCTTCAAACAGTGCGATCTGTGTACGGTCGGCAAACTGCCGCACGTTGATCCGCGCACCCTGGGTTTTCAACAGGCCTTGGGCGGTTTGCACTTCGAAGGATTGAGTGGCGGTCAGCAGCACTTCGCCTTCGAGCAGGCGGATCAGGCCATCGCCCCGGACATCCGCCGCGCTGGCGGTGTTGAGCTGCAATTGGCCGCCGGCGCCGAGCGAGATCTTGCGGCGTTGACCAACCGGGCTGCGGTAATCGGCCAGCAGCGATGGCAACGGATTGTGCTCGCGCATCCCCCAGGTGACCGCCGAGCCAGCGCCGAGAATCAGCAACAACTTCAGCGCCTGACGACGGCTGCCTGACTTCGGCGCATTCAGCGCGGCGTGGGCCAGTGGCGACGACAACCCGCGCAACCGCGAATTGACTCGCTGAATGTGCTCCCACGCACGGCGGTGTTCGCTGTGGGCGTCGATCCATTGCTGCCAGGCTTGTTGCTGGCGCGGGCTCAGTTGGCCTTGCTGCATTTCCAGCAACCAGTGCACCGCCTGTTCGGCGACTTGCGCGGAAAAATCCATCGGCGGATTCACAGGGCGAAGTAGCAGCGCATCGCCGCTTTATTCAGATGGCGTTTGACCGTCGCCACGGAAATGCCCAGTTCGGCGGCGATCTGCGGATAGGTCAGGCCATCGACCTGCGCCAGCAGAAATGCACGTTTGACCGCGCGCGGCAGACCGTCGAGCAACTGATCCAGCTCCATCAGGGTTTGCAGGATGATCGCTTTCTCTTCTTCCGAAGGCGCGACCATTTCCGGCATCTGCGCGAGGGTGTCGAGGTAGGCGCGCTCCAGATCCTGGCGGCGGTAATGATTGAACAGCACGCGTTTGGCCAAGGTGGTGAGGAATGCGCGCGGCTCGATGATCACCGGCGGCTCGCGGGCGGTCAGCACCCGGATGAAGGTGTCCTGGGCCAGATCGGCGGCGCTGTCCGGGCAGCCGAGTTTGCGCCGCAGCCAGCCGGTGAGCCAGCTGTGGTGGGCCTGATACAGCGATTCGACAGGATGGGCGGACGACAACGGCATTACTCCGGGCGCATGCGGGATGCGTTAGAGAACAAGAATGGTTCGCATTGTAGGGCTGTCAGTGATGCCCGGCAATCAGACTCTTTTGCGTATGAGAATATTTATCATTAATATCGCATGCCTGTCGTCTCGGTCTGTTGATCGGGCGTTAACCGTTTCAGGGTCGAAACATGAAAGCCAAACTCGCCGCTCTTCCCATGTCCTATCGTCTGGCCGTCACGTCGCGAGTGCTCGCGGCGGTGTTTGGCGGCTATCTGGTCGCGGCGCTGGCCAGTGTCACGCTGACGCTGTGGTTGCCGCTGAACCGTGCCGAAGCGGTGGTCACCGGCATGACCGTCTCGTTCCTGGTCTATCTGGTGGCGGTGCTCTGGTGTTTCGCCTGTCGCAGCGCATGGTCGGCGTGGGTCGGTTTGCTGGTGCCGAGCGTGATTCTGGCCACCGTTTCCGGGGCTGCACGCGGTCTGGGGCTGGCATGAAAGAGGGTTTTCGGCAGGCGATGGCCTGGCTGCATACGTGGACCGGGCTGGTTTTCGGCTGGCTGTTGTTCGCGATTTTTCTGACCGGAACCCTGGCCTATTTCAAGGACGAAACCAGTCACTGGATGCAGCCGGAAATCCACGCCCATCCATTGGATGCCGAAAAAAGCCTGACGCTGGCCCAGCAGTATCTGCAACAAAACGCCCCCGACGCTTCGCGCTGGATCATTGGCCTGCCCGACGCCCGCGATCCCGGTCTGAGCGTGGGCTGGCAGCAGACGCCAGCCAAACCCGGTGAACGGGGTGCATTCACTCGCAAGATCCTCGACGCGCAGACCGGTGCCGAAGTACAGGCCCGAGAAAGCATGGGCGGCGAGTTCTTCTACCGTTTCCACTTCCAGCTGCAAATGCCTTATCCGTGGGGCCGCTGGCTCTCGACCATCGCCGCGATGGTGATGTTCGTCGCGCTGATCACCGGGATCATCACCCACAAGAAAATCTTCAAGGACTTCTTCACCTTCCGCCCCCGCAAGGGCCAGCGTTCGTGGCTCGACGGGCACAACGCGGTGGGCGTGCTGGTGCTGCCGTTTCATCTGATGATCACCTACAGCAGTCTGGTGATCTTCATGTCGATGGTAATGCCGGCGAGCATTCTGGCTTCGTACGGCAACAATGTCCGGGCGTTTTACGACGAGGTGTTTCCCGCCGCCAACGTTCCCGAGCCTGCCGGTCAACCGGCGACACTGGCACCGCTGGCGCCACTGTTGCGGTCGGCCAGCGAGCAATGGTCGGGTGGACATGTCGGGCGTATCAGCGTGAACAATCCGGGCGATGCCAACGCCTCGGTGGTGATGTCCCGTGCGGGTTCCGACCGGGTGGTGAACGATGCCGGCAGCGCGGTGACTTTTAATGGCGTCAGCGGGCAAATCATCGGCACCCCATCTCAACAGCCGATGGCGATGGCAGTGGCCGGCAGTTTCTACGGTTTGCACATGGGGCACTTTGCCGGGCCGGTGCTGCGTTGGCTGTATTTCATCTGCGGTCTGGCGGGCACGGCGATGATCGGCACCGGGCTGGTGATCTGGCTCGGCAAGCGTCAGCTCAAACACGCCAAGACGGGAGTGATGCCTTTCGAACTGCGGCTGGTGGAAGTGCTGAACATCGCCAGCATGGCCGGATTGGTGGCAGCGGTCGCCGTGTTCTTCTGGGCCAATCGTCTGCTGCCGGTGAGTCTGGTCGGGCGTGACGACTGGGAAGTGAACGCGTTCTTCATCACCTGGGGCTTGAGCGTGGTGCACGCCCTGTTTCGACCGGGACGCAGGGCCTGGGTCGAACAGCTGTCTCTGGGAGCCGCACTGTTTGTCGCAGTGCCGCTTCTTAACGGTTTGACCTCCCCGTATCACCTCGGCGTGACAGTGCCCGAAGGCGATTGGGTCTTGGCCGGTTTTGACCTGACGTGTCTGGGCAGCGGCCTTTTCCTCGCCTGGGCTGCCCGAAAAATGCAGCGCGCCGGGTACACCGTCAGCGTGAAAAAACCAGCCCGCGAAAAGGCCCGGCCGATCACCCTCGAGCAAGGTGCGAACTGAATGCTATTGGCGCTGTTGCTCTGTTATTCCGCTTTCACCGCGCTGTGCCTGGCGATGCCCCGGCATCACGAAGAGCTGCTGGGCCACAAACCTTCGGCCCGCCGTCGGCAAGGTCTGAAGCTCGCAGGCTGGATGTTGCTGGGGCTGTCGCTCTGGGCGGCGGTTTTCATGAAGGGCTGGAGCTTCGGTCTGGTCGACTGGTGCGCGGTGTTGATGCTCAGCGCGCTGACTCTGGTGCTGTTGTTGCCCTATCGACCACGTTTGGCATTGACCATGGCCGGACTGAGCCTGCTCGCCAGCCCGGTCGCTGCGTGGGCCTTGAACTGACATGTTGATCGGCCATCCTCCTGAGCATCGCGACGGCGAACCCCATGGCGCCCGTGCGCATTTTCTTCAGGTGTTCCTGTCCCAGCGTTCGCAGATGGAAGCGCTGGTGAGCCGGCGCGTCGGTTGCCGGGCGACGGCGGCGGATCTGGTGCAGGATCTGTTCCTGCGTTTCTGGCGTCGACCGCTGGTTCAGGTCGAAGAACTCAGCACTTATCTGTTGCGCTGCGCCGGTAATATCGCCATCGATCATTTGCGCAGCGAAGGCGCGCGGGTGCGGGTCAACGAAGGCTGGCAACCGGAGGAGCCGGACAGCAGCGCCAGCGAACCGCAAGCCGCACTTGAAGCAGGCAACGATTTGCGCCATGTCGAAGCGGCGTTGCGCGCGCTGCCCGAGCGCACGCGGCAGATTTTTTTGCTCAATCGCATTCACGGGCGCAAGTACGCCGAGATCGCCAAAGCCATGGGCCTGTCCCAAAGCGCCGTGGAAAAACATATGATGCGCGCCCTCGAGGCCTGCAAGGCCAGCCTGCGCGAACCCGCGCCACGCACGCCATGGAAAGCACCGTGAATCACACCGACCGCGTCATCCCGACGCCCGCTCAGGAACAGGCCGCGTTCGCCTGGCTGAGCCTGCTGCACGACCGCCCGAGCACCGGTGATCAACTGACCTTCAGCCAATGGCTGCACGCTGACCCGGCCCACGCCGAGGCCTACGCCCAGGCGCAAGTGGTGTGGGAATTGAGCGAAGGGCCGGCGCGCACTCTGGCCGATGAAGAGGCGTTCGCCCTGCAGGGCTATCTGAATGCGATGAACCGGCCGCGTCGTCCACAGATCCGGCGTTGGGCCGGCGCTTTGGCCATGGCGGCCTGCCTGTTGTTGATGATCAGCCTCGGCACAGGTTGGCAGCCGCAGCGCTGGGTCGATGATCTGGGCGCCGATTACGTGTCGGCACCGGGCGAGATTCGCACCGTGACGCTGGCCGATCAATCGCAGGTGACGCTGGACGCCGACAGCGCCATCGCCGTGGATTTCAGTCATCGCGAGCGGCATGTGCAATTGCGCCGCGGCGCCGGATTTTTCAGCGTGACTCACACGGGCGATCCCTTTGTGGTCGAGGCCGAGAAGGGCCAGGCGCGGGTGCTCGGCACTCAGTTCGAAGTGCGCCTGCAACCCCATGGCGCACAAGTCACTGTGCTGTCCGGACGCGTTGGCGTGACAGCGTCCCGTGATGATCAACAGCAGATTCTCACCGCCGGCCAGCAAGTGGCGTACGGCGCAGGCACTGCGGAAAAACTGCACGCCGTGGACAGCGAAGCGCAACTGGCGTGGCGCCAGGGTTGGCTGACTTACTACAAGTCGACACTGGCCGATGTGGTGCAGGATCTGCGGCGTTATTACCCCGGACGGATCGTGTTGCTCAACGACGAACTGGCGGCGCGCAAGGTCAGCGGCAGCTTTCCGAGCAAGGACCCGCAGGCAGTGTTGAACTCGCTGCAAGGGGTGTTGGGATTCGAGCAGCATCAGGTCTTGGGCAAGCTGATCATCCTGCGCTGAAAATATTTTCAACTTTGTGGTGAGGTAAACCCGGACGCCATTCGTGTAGTGACAGAAAGTGCGAGTCATTCGCATCCGCTGCGGTTCTACACAGGTCATGAGCAATGAAGTCCAGGGCAAAATCGGGTTCGGTCAAACAGTGGTTAGGCGTTTCGGCCTTGAGTTTTTCGGCATTGGCCCTGTTGCCGGTGAGCGTGGCGCTGGCCGCTGAATCCGTCAGCAGTCAGCCACAAAAGCAGTTCAGTTTTTCCCTGGCCGCCAAGCCCTTGCCTCAGGCCCTGAGCGATTTCAGCCGCGTCACCGGCCAGAGCGTGGTTTACACCGATGAGGCGCCGTATGGCCTGACCGCTCCAGCGATCAACGGCCAGATGAGTGCCGAACAGGCGCTGCAACGTCTGCTCACAGGCTCCGGCCTGACCTTCCGCCGCACCGACAGCCATACCCTGGCGCTCGAACCGCAACCGACCGCAGGTGCGTTGAATCTGGGCGCGACCACCATCACTTCGGTGGTCAACCAGCCGATGAGCTACCAGCCACCGGAAACCAGTTCGGTGATGCGCTCTTCCGCTTCGCTTCAGGAAATCCCGCAGACCGTCAACGTGATCCCGGCTCAGGTCATTCGCGACCAGGCACCGCGCAATCTCGATGATGCACTGGCCAACGTCAGCGGCATCACCCAAGGCAACACCTTGGGCAGCACCCAGGATTCGGTGATGACCCGTGGCTTCGGCGATAACCGCAACGGCTCGATCATGCGCGACGGCATGCCGGTGGTGCAGGGCCGTGGCATGAACGCGACCGTGGATCGCGTCGAAGTGCTCAAGGGCCCGGCCTCGCTGCTCTACGGGATTCAGGATCCAGGCGGCGTGGTCAACATGGTCAGCAAGAAGCCTGAGCTGACCCAGTACAACGCGCTGACCCTGCGCGGCTCGACCTACGGCGACGGCAAGAATGGCAGCGGCGGCTCCTTCGACAGCACCGGTGCGCTGGGGGATTCCGGCCTCGCGTATCGCATGGTGCTGGACCATGAAGACGAAGATTACTGGCGCAACTTCGGCACGCATCGTGAAACTCTGGTCGCGCCGTCGCTGGCCTGGTATGGCGAGCGCACCAAGCTGTTGTTTGCCTATGAGCACCGCGAATTCCTGACCCCGTTCGATCGTGGAACCCTGATCGATCCGCGCACCAACCATCCGCTGGATATCTCGCGCAACGAACGTCTCGACGAGAAATTCAACGACATGGAAGGGCGTTCTGACCTCTATCACTTCGAGGCCGATCACGAACTCAACGACGACTGGAAAGCCCATTTCGGCTACAGCTGGAACCGCGAAACCTACGACGCCAGCCAGGTCCGCGTAACGGCGATCGACACCAAAAAAGGCACCCTGACCCGCAGCATGGACGGCACCCAGGGCGCGATCAGCACCGACCGTTTCACCACCGCCAGTCTCGAAGGCAAGGTCAACGTGCTGGGCATGCAGCATGATCTGGTGTTCGGTGTCGACGACGAGTATCGCAAGATCTACCGCGCCGACCTGATCCGCCAGAAAAGCCTGAGCACCTTCAGCTACGTCAACCCGGTCTACGGCCGCGAAGTCGAAGGCACCACCGTCAGCCCGGCGGACAGTGCGCAGACCGACGAACTGCGCAGCGATTCGGTGTTCCTGCAGGACTCGATCCACCTCAACGACCAGTGGATTCTGGTGGCCGGCGGGCGCTTCCAGGAGTACGACCAGTACGCCGGCAAAGGCGTGCCGTTCAAGGCCAACACCGACAGCAACGGCCAGAAGTGGGTGCCGCGCGCAGGCCTGGTGTATCGCTACACCGACGCGTTGTCGTTCTACGGCAGCTACACCGAATCGTTCAAACCCAACTCGACCATCGCTCCGCTGAGCGGCAGCAGTACCGTGCTCGACGGCAGCATTGCGCCGGAAGAAGCCAAGTCCTGGGAGCTGGGCGCACGCCTCGACATTCCGGGGCGTGTCACCGGCAACATCGCGCTGTTCGACATCAAGAAACGCAACGTGCTGGTGGCCAATTCCGAAGGCCCGACCACGATTTACAGCGCTGCCGGCGAAGTGCGTTCCCGTGGTCTGGAAGTGGATCTGACCGGCCAGCTCAGCGACCGCTGGAGCATGATCGGCAGCTACGCCTACACCGACGCCGAGGTCACGGAAGATCCGGACTACAAAGGCAACAAGCTGCAAAACGTGGCGAAGAATACCGGCTCGTTGTCGGCGATTTACGACTTCGGCAGCGTGATCGGTGGCGATCAGCTTCGGGTCGGCGCCGGTGCGCGGTATGTGGGTGAACGAGCGGGTAACGCGGTGAATGATTTCGACCTGCCGAGCTACACCGTGGCCGATGCGTTCGCCACTTACGACACCAAGGTTGAAGGGCAGAAGGTCAAGTTCCAGCTCAACGTGAAGAACCTGTTTGATCGCACTTACTACACCTCGGCGGCGAGCCGGTTCTTCGTGTCGATGGGCGACTCGCGGCAGATTTCGTTGTCGAGCACGCTGGAGTTCTGATCAGCGCAAAAACGCCTGGCGATACTCGCCGGGCGTTCCACCCAGCACCTGGCGAAAGCGGTTGGTGAAGTGACTGGCACTGGCAAATCCGCACGCCAGGGCAATCTCCCCCAATGGCAATGCCGTGCCCCGCAACAACTCACGCGCCCGGCTCAAACGCCGCGCCAGCACATATTGATGCGGCGGCAGGCCGAAGCTCACCCGGAACATCCGCGCAAAGTGGTATTCCGACAACGCACACAAGCCTGCCAGTTGCCCGAGGCTGATCGGCTCGGTCAGTTGGCTGTCGATGAATTCCACCAGTTGCCGGCGCTGATGCGGCGCCAGTCCACCCTTGAGGCGCAAGCCTTGGCGTACGCCGACCTGGCTCAGCAAGGTATGGCTGATCAGTTCGTGGGCCAGGCTGCTGGTCAGCAAGCGCTCGCCGGGTTCGTCCCAGTTCAGGGTCAGTAACTGGCGAAACCGTCGGGCCTGTTGTGGATCTTCGAGAAAAGTCTGTTCGCGCAGCTGCATTTCCCGAGGCTCGCGATCCAGCAGCGTGACGCAACCCAAGGCAAATTGTTCGGCACTGAAGTACAGGTGAGCGAGGCGAATATCACCGTTGATGACCCAACCCGATTCGTGATCGGCCGGCAGGATGCACAGCTTGTCCGGGCCACCCTTGTTACCGGGTTCGCCACGGCGGAAGGTGCCGGTGCCGCCGGCGATGTAGCAGGAGAGGGTGTGATGGCTCGGCGCTTCGTATTCCTGGGCGTCGTGATGATTGGTCCACAAAGCTGCAGACAAGCCGTCACCCAACTCGGCGCTGTGCACAAGGCGTGCATTTGGCGAATTGTTGAGGGCTTGAAAGACTTGCAGGGTATCGATGGCGGCCATGGTCGGTTCTCTTCAACGCTTTGCATCCTACTCCGTAGATTTCGCGCTGCCAGCCTGCGCGCCGACAAAAGCGCAAGTTTATGCAAGCGAGTGTCGAGGGCGCAGGCGGACACTGAAACCCAATCGAGGAGTGTCTGCCATGAACCTGTCGTTGTATTTGTTGACCGTACTGATCTGGGGCACCACCTGGATCGCCCTTAAATGGCAACTGGGCGTGGTGGCGATTCCGGTATCGATCGTCTACCGCTTCGGTCTCGCGGCGCTGGTGTTGTTTGCGTTGTTGCTGCTCAGCCGTCGCCTGCAACCGATGAACCGGCGCGGGCATCTGATCTGCGTAGCGCAGGGCTTGTGCCTGTTCTGCGTCAACTTCATGTGTTTCCTGACCGCCAGCCAATGGATTCCCAGCGGTCTGGTGGCGGTGGTGTTCTCCACCGCGACCTTGTGGAACGCGCTGAATGCGCGGGTGTTCTTCGGCCAGCGCATTGCGCGCAATGTGTTGATGGGCGGAGCGCTGGGGTTGTTTGGTCTGGGGCTGTTGTTCTGGCCGGAGCTGGCCGGGCATCACGCCAGTCCGCAAACTCTGCTCGGCCTTGGCCTGGCACTCTGCGGCACCTTGTGTTTCTCGGCGGGCAACATGCTCTCGAGCCTGCAACAGAAGGCCGGCCTCAAGCCGCTGACGACCAATGCCTGGGGCATGGCCTACGGCGCGGCGATGCTGTCGGTGTGGTGTCTGATTAAAGGCATTCCGTTCGAGATGGAATGGACGTCGCGTTACATCGGCGCGCTGCTGTACCTGGTGATACCGGGTTCGGTGATCGGTTTCACGGCGTACCTGACGTTGGTCGGTCGCATGGGGCCTGAACGCGCAGCCTATTGCACGGTACTGTTCCCGGTGGTGGCTTTGAATGTTTCGGCGTTTGCCGAAGGCTACCAATGGACGGCGCCGGCACTGGCCGGACTGGTGCTGGTGATGCTGGGCAATGTGCTGGTGTTCCGCAAACCCAAGGCGCCGGTAATGCCGAGTCACGGCAAACTGGCCTGAGTGTTCTGGCAGTAAAAGGGCAGACGTTTGGCGACGTCTGCCCCTTTTTTTGTCAGCCTTTCCAGACCTGCGGATTGACCAGATCCTGCGGTCGCTCGCCGAGCAGGGCGCTGCGCAAATTGGCCAGTGCGCGGTTGGCCATGGCTTCGCGGGTTTCATTCGTCGCCGAGCCGATGTGCGGCAAGGTCACTGCGTTTTTCAGCTGGAACAGCGGCGATTCGGCCAGCGGTTCTTTCTCGTAGACGTCGAGGCCGGCGCCGCGAATGCGGTTGTTTTGCAGGGCTTCGATCAGTGCCGGCTCGTCGACCACCGGGCCACGGGAGATGTTCACCAGAATCGCGTCCGGCTTCATCAGTGCCAGTTCACGATGGCTGATCAGGTGGCGGGTCTTGTCGCTGAGCGGCACCACCAGGCAGACGAAATCGGCTTCGGCCAGCAGTTGGTCAAGGCTGCGGAACTGCGCGCCGAGTTCCTGTTCCAGTTCGGTCTTGCGGCTGTTGCCACTGTAGATAATCGGCATGTTGAAGCCGAAGCGTCCGCGACGGGCGACGGCGGCGCCGATGTTGCCCATGCCGACAATGCCCAGGGTCTTGCCGTGTACGTCGCAACCGAACAGTGGTGCGCCGACGCTGGCCTGCCATTGGCCGGCCTTGGTCCAGGCGTCCAGTTCGGCGACGCGGCGGGCGCTGCTCATGATGAGGGCGAAGGCCAAGTCTGCGGTGCTTTCGGTGAGGACGTCCGGGGTGTTGGTGAGCATGATCCCGCGTTCGTTGAAGTAGGCGAGGTCGTAGTTGTCGTAGCCGACGGAGACGCTGGAGACCACCTCGAGTTTGGCGGCGTTTTCCAGTTGGGCCTTGCCGAGTTTGCGACCGACGCCGATCAGGCCGTGGGCGTGGGGCAGGGCTTCGTTGAACTGGGCGTTGATGTCGCCGTTTTTCGGGTTGGGGACGATGACATCGAAGTCCTGTTGCAGGCGTTCGATCATGGGGGGGGTGATGCGGCTGAAGGCCAGGACTGTTTTTTTCATTGGCATTGGGCTCGGGCTTGGCGGCTGGTGTGATGCCAAGCAAGCTAACATTTCTGTTTTGGGTTGTCTTGGCGGCCTTTGGGCCGACCAGGTTCTTGGGGTTTTGGGTGAATATCCGTTGCTGCGGTAACGGCTTCTTAGGGTTTCGCCCTTACGGCGAGTCACTTTTTTCAAACGCCCGGAATGCCGGCCCAGAAAAAAGTAACCAAAAACGCTGGGCCCCGGCGTTCGGCACCTCGCTTTGGCTCGGTGTTCCTTCGTTCCGGGATTCATCCGGGGGCATCGCCTACGGTTTGCTTCGCTGCACCTCCTCTCGATGCATGAGGCTGCGCCGCACGGTCGCTGCGCTCCCACCCCCGGATAAATCCCTCCACTCAGCCTGCCGAAGGGGCCGGCACGTCAAAAGCGGTACTCGAGCTAACGCTCATCGTGTTGAGTGGTGGGAAGCCAAAGCAGAGACGGAATGTGTGCTTTTTTAAAACCCGAATTCACCTCGGTGTGTCATATCGGCGTACTTCTCCCAAACAACTCGGTCGGTCCCCTCTCCCTTGGGAGAGGGCTAGGGTGAGGGGTTGGCGCCCTCCGTATTCCCCCATTTTTCAGACCGGCCAACTCAATTCGCCACCCGCACCCCCGCCAGACTCCCACTCATCTCATAAGCCGCCAACTCCGCCTGATGCCCCGCCAATATCTCCGGCAACGATCCACGCAGGTATTCAACCCAGGTCTTGATCTTCGCATCCAGGTACTGCCGCGACGGGTAGATCGCGTACAGGTTCAGTTCCTGCGAGCGGTAGTTGGGCATGACCCGCACCAGCGAGCCATTGCGCAAGCCTTCAATCGCGGCGTACACCGGCAAAACACCGACACCCATGCCACTGGTGATCGCGCTTTTCATCGCGTCGGCGGAGTTCACCAGGAAAGGTGAGCTGTTGATGGTGACCATTTCCTGGCCGTCAGGGCCGTCGAAGGCCCATTTTTCCAGGGGGATCACCGGGCTCACCAGGCGCAGGCAGGCGTGGTTCAGCAGGTCGCTGGGTTTTTGTGCACAGCCGTTGGCTTTTACGTAGGCCGGGGAGGCGCAGACGATGCTGTAGGTGATGCCCAGGCGTTGCGAGACGAAGCCCGAGTCCGGCAGTTCGCGGGCGAGGACGATGGACACGTCGTAGCCTTCGTCGAGCAGGTCCGGCACGCGGTTGGCCATGGTCAGGTCGAAGGTCACGTCGGGGTGGGTCTTGCGGTAGCGGGCAATGGCGTCGATCACGAAGTGCTGGCCGATACCGGTCATGGTGTGCACTTTCAACTGTCCGGCCGGGCGGGCGTGGGCTTCGCTGGCTTCGGCTTCGGCCTCTTCGACGTAGGCGAGGATCTGCTCGCAGCGCAGCAGGTAGCGCTTGCCGGCTTCGGTGAGGGCGATCCGGCGGGTCGTGCGGTTGAGCAAGCGGGTTTGCAGGTGGGCCTCAAGGTTGGAGACCGCGCGCGAGACGTTGGCGGTGGTGGTGTCGAGTTGCACGGCGGCGGCGGTGAAGCTGCCGGCTTCGGCTACACAACTGAAGGCGCGCATGTTTTGCAAAGTGTCCATGGGGTGCTCTCAAGGGAGATGGCAAATTGTGACACGAAGTTTCAGGGGCTGAGACCCCCGACCAAGGGATTATCTCGTTAACGGTAACAAAGATTCACAGGATTCCCAGCTTATCGCCGTCATGGCACCCCCCTAGAATTGCGCCCACCTCGAAACATCTCCCACCTCAGGAATTCGCAGCAGTGCCGCGTCGCATCAACAGAGCGCTTTTGCCGCTCAGTGTTCTGGCTCTTTCGTTAGGTCTCGGCGGCTGCATTGGAACCGGAGGAATTGCCCCGCAGGGCAAGGCTCTGGAGGCCAATGAACTGGCCACCGACGAGGCCATCGCCCACGCCGCCCGTGACGCAAACTGGCCCACCGCCCAATGGTGGCAAGTCTACGGTGACCCGCAACTCAATCGCTGGATCGACCTTGCCGTGCAAGGCAGCCCGACCCTGGCCATGGCCGCCGCGCGCGTGCGTCAGGCCCGGTCACTGGCCGGTGTCGCCGAAGCCGCCGAGTCGTTGCAGATCAATGGCGAGTCGACCCTCAAGCGCCACAACTGGCCGACCGACCAGTTCTACGGTCCCGGTGAGCTGGCCAACAGCACCACCTGGGACAACAACGCCGCGCTGGGTTTCAGTTATGCCCTCGACCTCTGGGGGCGTGAAAGCAACAGCACCGAGCGGGCCGTCGATCTGGCGCACATGAGCGCGGCCGAGGCGCGTCAGGCGCAGCTCGAATTGCAGAACAACATCGTGCGCGCCTACATCGAGCTGTCGCTGCATTACGCCCAGCGCGACATCGTGGCGGCGACGCTCAAGCAGCAACAGCAGATTCTCGAGCTGGCGCAGAAACGCCTGAACGGCGGAATTGGTACGCACTTTGAAGTCAGCCAGGCCGAAACCCCGCTGCCGGAAACCCATCGGCAACTGGATGCACTGGACGAAGAGATCGCTCTGAGCCGCAACCAGATCGCGGCATTGGCCGGCAAAGGCCCGGGCGCCGGTGCGCAGTTGCAGCGTCCGACCCTGTCCCTCGGCGCGGCGTTGAAACTGCCGTCGGCATTGCCCGCCGAACTGCTCGGCCAGCGTCCCGACGTGGTCGCCAGTCGCTGGCAAGTGGCGGCGCAGGCGCGCGGGATCGAGGTCGCGCATGCCGGGTTCTACCCCAACGTCGATCTGGTCGGCAGCCTCGGCTACATGGCCACCGGCGGCGGGGCGCTGGAGTTCCTGACCGGCAAGAAGCTCAACTACAACGTCGGGCCGGCGATCTCGCTGCCGATCTTCGACGGCGGGCGACTGCGTGCCGAACTGGGCGAAGCCTCGGCGGGTTATGACATCGCCGTCGCGCATTACAACCAGACACTGGTCAATGCGCTGAAGAACATCTCGGACCAGTTGATCCGCCGCGAGTCGATGGACAAGCAGCAGACGTTCGCCGCCGAATCGGTGGCCACCGCGCAGAAGACTTACGACATCGCGATGATCGCCTACCAGCGCGGCCTCACCGATTACCTCAACGTGCTTAACGCCCAGACCCTGCTGTTCAAACAGCAGCAGGTCGAGCAGCAGGTGCAGGCGGCGCGCTTGAGCGCCCATGCGGAACTGGTGACGGCATTGGGCGGTGGCCTTGGTGCGGGTAAAGACGTGCCGACAGCCGAACAGACCGCTGCACCGAAAACCCCGGCCCTTCTTCAAGCCCTCGACCACTGAGCAAGACTTAATGACTCCCTTGCCCGCACCTTTGCGCTGGCTCTACTCCCTGGAATGGCGCCGGGGTTTCTTCGACTGGGCGCGCAGCGATGGCGTGACCTGGGTCTACATCTTCAAGGTGTTGATTGCCGCGTTCCTGACCCTGTGGCTGGCGATGCGCCTGGAATTGCCGCAACCGCGCACGGCGATGATCACCGTGTTCATCGTCATGCAGCCGCAAAGCGGTCAGGTGTTCGCCAAGAGTTTCTATCGCTTCCTCGGCACTCTGGCCGGGTCGGCGATGATGGTCACGCTGATTTCGCTGTTCGCCCAGAACACCGAACTGTTTCTCGGTTCGCTGGCGATCTGGGTCGGCATCTGCTCGGCCGGCGCCGCCCGCTGCCGCAACTTCCGCGCCTACGGTTTTGTGCTGGCCGGTTACACCGCTGCGATGGTAGGCCTGCCGGCGCTAGCCCATCCTGACGGCGCGTTCATGGCGGCGGTGTGGCGAGTGCTGGAAATCTCGCTGGGGATTCTCTGCTCGACCCTGGTCAGCGCCGCGATCCTGCCGCAAACCGCCAGCGCGGCGATGCGCAACGCCTTGTATCAGCGCTTCGGTGTGTTCGCCCTGTTCGTCACCGATGGCCTGCGCGGGCGCAGCAAACCGGAGTCGTTCGAGGCCAGCAACGTACGCTTCATCGCCGAAGCGGTGGGGCTGGAAGGACTGCGCAGCGTGACCGTGTTCGAAGACCCGCACATGCGTCGGCGCAACGGTCGACTCAGTCGCCTGAACAGCGAATTCATGGGCATCACCACCCGTTTCAACGCCTTGCACCAGTTGCTCGAACGCCTGCGCCGCAACGGCGCCGACCATGTGGAAGCGGCAATCAAACCGGGTCTGCAGGACCTGGCCGAAGTGCTCGACGGCTTCAGCGGCCGCGCCCTGACCAGTCCGGACGCGGCGCGTCTGGTGCTGGCGCTCGCGGCTTACAAGGAAGGCTTGCCGGCGCGGGTGCGCAGCCTGCGGGCGATCTTCCAGGAGAGCGAGCCGAGCGACGCCGAACAACTGGATTTCCACACCGCATACGAGTTGCTCTATCGCTTCGTCGATGACTTGCACAGTTATGCACAGACCCATGCTTCGCTGGCCGATCACAGCCACGAACGCGAGCGCTGGGACGAACCGTTCACCCCGCAAACCAGTTGGTGGGCGGCGGCAGCTTCGGGGATTCGTGCCGCATTCATTCTGGTCGTGCTCGGCAGTTACTGGGTCGCCACCGCGTGGCCGAGCGGCGCCACCATGACCCTGATCGCTGCCGCCACTGTTGGCCTGTCGGCGGCGACACCGAACCCGAAACGCATGGCGTTTCAGATGGCGTGCGGTACGTTCCTCGGGGCGTTGATCGGCTTCGTCGAGATGTTTTTCATCTTCCCGTGGATCGACGGTTTTCCGCTGCTGTGCGTGATGCTCGCGCCGGTGATCGTGCTCGGCTCGTTCCTCGCTTCGCGACCGCAATATGCCGGTGTCGGCCTCGGTCTGCTGATCTTCTTCAGCACCGGTTCGGTACCGGACAACCTGACGATCTACAACCCCTACACCTTCATCAACGACTACATCGCCATGGTCATGGGCATGCTGGTTTGCGCGGCGGCGGGCGCGATCATTCTGCCGCCGAACAGCCGCTGGTTGTGGCGGCGACTGGAGCAGGACCTGCGCGGGCAAGTGGTGTACGCGATCAGCGGCAAACTCAAGGGCCTGGCGTCGAGTTTCGAAAGCCGTACCCGCGACTTGATGCATCAGGCTTATGGCCTGGCAGCCGGTCAGCCGTTGGTGCAGAAAAACCTGCTGCGCTGGATGTTTGTGGTGCTGGAAGTCGGCCACGCGATCATCGAGTTGCGCAAGGAACAGGCGATCCTGCCGGTGCATCCGGCGTATGCCGAATCCCAGCCATGGCGTCAGGCGATCCGGGTCATGGGGCGTTCGCTGGTGCGGCTGTTCCTGCAACCGAATTCGAGCAATCTGGAACGCGCGCTGGTCGCGGTCGATCACGCGATCAGCCGGGTTGCCGCCACTGACGAGCCGTTCGCACCGCACTTTGATACCTCGGCGCTGCGTCGGGTGAAGAGTTATTTGCACTTCATCCGCACCTCGCTGCTCGACCCGCAATCGCCACTCGCTGCCTACGCCATCGCCAAGCCCGAAGGACTTGCCCATGCCTCGTGAAATCGCCTTCCACGGTGTGTACATGCCGACCATGACCCTGATGTTTTTCGTCGCTGCGGCATTGGCCTGGGCGCTGGACCGGTTCCTTTCGGGGTTCGATCTGTACCGCTTCTTCTGGCACCCGGCGCTGCTGCGCCTGAGCCTGTTTACCTGTCTGTTCGGCGCCATGGCGCTGACTGTCTACCGTTGAGTCTGAGAATTGTCCCGATGAAAAAGTTTTTCAGCCTGCTCGCGACCCTGCTGGTGCTGGCCCTGGCATTGTGGATCGGCCGCACGTTGTGGGAGCACTACATGAACACGCCGTGGACCCGCGACGGCCGGGTGCGCGCCGACATCATCAACGTCGCGGCCGACGTCACCGGTGAAGTGGTCGACGTGCCGGTACGCGACAACCAGTTGGTGAAGAAAGGTGATCTGCTGATGCAGATCGACCCCGAGCACTACCGCCTGGCGGTGAAACAGGCGCAGTCGCTGGTGGCTTCGCGCAAGGCCACGTGGGAGATGCGCAAGGTCAACGCCCATCGCCGCGCCGACCTCGACAACCTGGTGATCTCCAAGGAAAACCGCGACGACGCCAGCAACATCGCCGACTCCGCACTGGCCGATTACCAACAGGCCCAGGCGCAACTGGAAGCCGCCGAACTCAACCTCAAACGCACCGAGGTACGTGCGGCGGTGGACGGCTACGTGACAAACCTCAACGTGCATCGCGGCGACTACGCCCGCATCGGCGAAGCGAAAATGGCCGTGGTCGACATGAACTCTTTCTGGGTCTATGGCTTCTTCGAAGAAACCAAACTGCCCCACGTGCGCGTTGGCGACAAAGCCGACATGCAACTGATGAGCGGCGAAGTCCTCAAGGGCCACGTGGAGAGCATTTCCCGCGGCATCTACGACCGCGACAACCCGGAAAGCCGCGAGCTGATCGCCGATGTGAACCCGACCTTCAACTGGGTGCGTCTGGCCCAGCGAGTGCCGGTGCGGATTCACATCGATGAAGTGCCGGAGGGTGTGCTGCTGGCGGCGGGGATTACCTGCACGGTGGTGGTGAAGCAGGACGCTGCCGAGTAATCCTTTGGCGAGGGAGCAGGCTCCCTCGCCATAACCGGACGGTGTCAGCCCTGGCAAAACGTCTCGTGCAGATGCCGCCAGATCACCCGCCCGGATTCGGTTTTTTCAAACACCACGGTTGAACGTCGATCCGTGTGCAACCCGCTCGCATCGGTCTGCTGTTCGCGATAACTCACCGTCGCGCCGCCTTCATGCAAGGCAATCCCGCGAAGCTCGTCGAGCTCGATCCTGAACCCGCTCTTCTTGCCGCCCGCCATTTGAAACAGCGCACGCAAGGCCTCGAAATCCAGCACTCGCCCCAGTGGCGTCATCATGGAAAACCGGGGCGAAAACCGCGTCAGCAATCGCTCCAGTGCGGCCTCTTCTTCCTCCACGGCAAACCATCGTTCGATGGCCTCATGGGCCTGGATCACTTCGTCAAAATAGTCGGCGTAGTCAGTCATGTGGATTTTTCCTGAAGGTGAGGTGAGCGCAGAAGGGCGAGTAATTTTGTCGAGTCGAAACGCAGCACGGCGGCTATCGGCAACAGCGTGAGCAGTGCAGCGGCGAGAAAGCAGTATTTGAATCCGCTGGCTCCCAAGGCGCCAAGCAATGAACTGAGCAGTGCCGCGCCGAGGCAGAAGCCGAGCTGGCGGTTGATATTCCACAGAGCGCTGGAGTGGCCCATTTTCTCCGGCGTGATGCCGACAAATGCCAGAGTCTGCGCGGTGACACTGCACAGACTGCCGCCCAGTCCCATCAGGGCATAGGCGAGGATCAACGGGCCGCTGGCGGGTTGATCGATCTGCATCAGCACGACGATGCCGAGGCATTGCAGCAGCATGCCGACAATCAGCAACGGCTTGGGACCGATCCGGTTGAAGCTGCGTTTACCCAGCATGATCGCCACGCCCGAGGCCGCCGCCCAGGCCAGCATCAGCGCCCCGGTCTGTGCTGCGCCGAAACCGAGATCGTGCAGGTACAACACGGCAATCATGTTGGTGCCGGTAAAGATGCCGGGCACGAACAGATAGATCAGCATCGCCAGGCGCAATGACGGGTTCTTGATCAGTTGAAGATCAAGGACTGCACCCGGTTTGTTCCAGCCATCGCGCTGGTAGATCCACAAGGTGATGACGCTGAGCAGCAGGACACCGCCCGCGAGATGTCGGGTTGCGGGGGCACTCGCCAGACTGACGGCCATCAGCAACAGACTCAGCGCTGCCACCGCCAGCAGCAGGCCGCGGGCGTCCAGTGTCGGGCGCTCACTCGCTGCCTGATCCGCTTTCAACCAGAGCAGGCCCAGGCCGAAAGCGAAAAGCGCCACCGGCATGTTCAGAAGGAAAATCCAGCGCCACGACAATGCCTCAACGATCAAGCCTCCAGCCGCCGGCGACAGGGCCGGCACCATCAGCGCCACCAGCAAAACCACACCGGTGAAGTGCGCGCGTTGTGTCGCCGGAAACTCCCGATAGGCCAAGGCCTGACCGACCGGCAGCAGTAACCCGCCACCCAGCCCTTGCAGCAGTCGCCAGCCGATCAGGCTTTCAATCGACCCCGCCTGAGCGATAAGCCCGGAGGCAATCCCGAACACCAGCAACGAACCAAGGATCAGCCGCCGCTCGCCCACCCGTGCAGCCAGCCACACGCTCATCGGAATGATCAGCGTCAGCCCGAGCATGTAGGCGTTGGTGATCCAGGCCAGTTGCGTCACCGAGGCGTGCAACTGCGCCGCGATGTCCGGGTAGGCGATGCTCGCGGCGAACATGTTCAGCAGGTCGAGGGCGAACCCCAACAGATACACCAGCGCGACTTTCGAGCGATAGGCCATTGCAGCTTCCCTGTGATGAGGCGTGCAGGGTAGGGCGCTGGCGGCAATAGAAATACGCTGGTTTGGCTGCTAGTTTGTCAAAATTATTTTGACGGGGAGCGCTGCGAACATGGTCAGCCTGGATCGATTCGATACCTTCAAAGCCGTGGTCGAGGCCGGCTCGCTGACCGCAGCCGCCGATACGCTGGGACAAACGCGGGCGGTGGTGAGCTTCAACCTCAAACGGCTGGAAGAAGAGTTGGGCGTCACCTTGCTCACCCGCAACACCCGGCAACTGGCCCTGACCGATGCCGGCGAACGTTTTTACCGACGCTGTCTGCGCACGCTGGACGAAGCACGGTTGGCCATCGAGGAAGCGCGTTCGGAGCACTCGCAACTCAAGGGCACCCTGCGCATCACCACGACCGTGGAGTTCGCGCTGGCTCAGGTGGTGCCGGCGCTGGAGGTGTTTCGACAGCAGCAACCGCAACTGAACATTCACCTGTCCACGTCCTCGACCCATGCCGATCTGATCTCCGAACGCTTTGACATGGCAATTCGTCTGGGCCGCATGCACGACTCCAATCTGCGGGCGGTGCAGTTGTCGACGTTCGAGGTGTTTGCAGTGGCGGCGCCGGGTTTGATCGAGCGATTTGTGCCGGTCGATACGCTGGCGGTGCTGGAGTCGATGCCGACGCTCGGGCATGGGCGAGTGCCGGAAATGACGGTCAGCGACCCGGCCGGCACCGAGCATGTCTACCAGCCAAAACCGGGAACCACTGCCATTGTTGCCGACAACTCTGCGACCCTGCGTGCCTTTGCATTGACCGGGCAAGGCGTCGCGATTCTGCCGCAGTGGCTGATTCAGGAAGACCTCGACGCCGGTCGGTTACAGCGTTTGCTGCCGGATTACCGCTTCGCCCAGCAAGGGGTATACGCGTTGTACCCGGACACCCGGCACCTGCCGTTGAAGGTGCGGGCGTTCATTGATTTCATGAAAGGCTGGGGGTGAAGCTCTGCGGTGTCTGCACTGGCGCCATCGCGGGCAAGCCACGCTCCCACAGGTTTAGCGTGGCATTCAGATATCCAGTACGACACAAAAACCTGTGGGAGCGGGCTTGCCCGCGATGGGGCTGACGCGGTTTCAGAGTTGCCCGCGCAAGCCGAAGCGCTTCATCAACGTTAATTCCAGCAACCCTTTCGGCAGCAACGTCGCCAGCAACGGCAACGCCCGGCTGCCATTGCCGATGCGGATCAGGCGTGGCGGCTTGCTCTGCTGCACAGCCTTGAGCAGCTCGGCAGCAAATTCGCTGGCCGGGGTCGGTTTGTCCTGCGAGGCCTTGGCCCGCGCCCGAATGCCTTCACGCAACGGAAACCACGGCGATTGTTCGTTGATCAGTTGTTCGGCTTCATGCCCGGCATTCTTGGCGAAGCTCGATTGAATTGCCCCCGGCTGCACTTCCATCACGCGAATCCCGAACGGCGCCAGCTCCATGCGCAACGCATCGCTCAACGCGTGCACCGCCGCTTTCGACGCGCAATAGGCGCCGGCAAATGGCGTTACCAGCACCCCGGAAACACTGCCGATATTCACCACCAGGCCCTTGGCCCGGCGCAGTACCGGGAACAGCGCACGGGTCACGCCGACAATCGAAAACACGTTGGTTTCGAACTGGCGCTGCATGGCCGGAACGCCGCCGTCGAGCAGCGGCCCCATGGCGCCGTAACCGGCGTTGTTGATCAGCACATCGAGGCCGCCATGTTGCTGGTTGATCCGTTCGGCGAGTTGTTCCAGCGCTGCGCTGTCATTGACGTCGAGCTGCACCGCCGTGAACCCGGCCGCACCGAGTGTCGCGACATCTTCAGCCTTGCGCGCACTGGCCCAGACCTCGTAACCGGCGCTTTTGAAGGCATCGGCGAGGGCGCGGCCGATGCCGCTGGAACAACCGGTAATCAACGCAACGGGCATGGCGCTTTCCTTGTGCAAAAAGAGTGGGAGAGGGGATCAGTCGGAGAAACTACCCTGCAATCGCTCGGCGCGAAACTCCAGGGTCTGCGGGCGATAACCGGGACGCAACGGCGGCATCGGCAGACAGTCTTCCCAGTTGCCGCCGGGCTGCAATTCGCCGGGGCCGCGATAGCGCGGGGCGGCGTATTGATTGTCGGCCAGGTTCACGGTGTCGCCCGGCGCGTACGCCGCGATGCGCCAGCGCAGTTCGGTCAGCGGCACGTCGTTGCCGTTGTTCATCTTGAGCAGCAGCGGGCGGTCGGCGGGGCAGTGTTCGGGGGCATAGACGATGCGCAGTTCCAGGCGCGCCAGTTGCTTGACCTCGCGGTTGTCCAGCCACACCACCCACATCGCCACCAACCCGAGGCCAACGGCGGCGGCCATGGACACCGGCAAGGCCTTGGCCGGGTAGCGCAACAGCAGGATCAGCCAGGTGATGACCAGCAAGACGCCGATGAACATGTCGCGAAACCTCGTGGGCAGGGAAGGTTCATCCTACCTAAGCCTGGAGGCGGTTGGCGAAAAAAAAGCCCCCGCCGAACCCGCTGCGGATAGGGGACGCAGCGGGCTGGACGGGGACTTCTTGTTTTACGGAACGCTTACTGCGCGATGGTTTTCACCGACACGCCGCGTTCGATCGGGGTAGAGCGACCGTAGATATCTTCGAAGCGCTCGATATCGTCTTCGCCCAGGTACGAGCCCGACTGCACTTCGATGATTTCCAGCGGGATCTTGCCCGGGTTGCGCAGGCGATGCACCGAGGCGATCGGGATGTAGGTCGACTGGTTTTCAGTGAGCAGAAACACGTTCTCGTCGCAGGTCACTTCGGCGGTGCCGCTGACCACGATCCAGTGTTCGGCGCGGTGGTGGTGCATCTGCAGCGACAGGCACGCGCCCGGCTTGACCGAGATGTGCTTGACCTGGAAGCGGCCACCCATGTCCACCGAGTCGTACGAGCCCCACGGACGGTACACCTCGCAGTGGTTCTGGGTTTCGCTGCGGCCTTGGGCGTTGAGGGTGTTGACCATCTGCTTGACGCCCTGAACCTTGTCCTTGTGGGCGATCATCATGGCGTCCTTTGTTTCGACGACGACGATGTTTTCCAGACCGATCACCGACACCAGTTTGCCGTTGCCGTGGATCATGCAGTTCTTGCTGTCCTGGATCACCACGTCGCCCTTGCTGACGTTGCCGTTGGCGTCCTTTTCGTTGACCTCCCACAGCGACGACCAGCAGCCAACATCGCTCCAGCCGGCAGTCAGCGGCACCACGCAGGCGCGCTGGGTTTTTTCCATCACGGAATAGTCGATGGAGTTGTCCGGGCAGCAGGCGAAGGTGGCTTCGTCCAGGGTGACGGTGTCGGCATCCTGCTGGCTGCGTTCGAGGGTCAGCAGGCAGGTGTCGTAGATGTCCGGATCGTGCTTTTTCAGCTCTTCGAGAAAGCGGCTGGCGCGGAACAGGAACATGCCGCTGTTCCAGTAGTAACCGCCGGATTCGACGTACTCGGTGGCGCGTTTGACGTCGGGTTTTTCCACGAAGTGCGAGACGCGGCTGACGCCTTCCGGCAGCAGCGAATCGCCGGTGGACTTGATGTAGCCGTAACCGGTTTCCGGTTTGGTGGCCGGTACGCCGAACAGCACCATCTCGCCGTTTTCGGCGGCGACGGTGGCCAGGGCCAGGGCGCGTTGCAGGGCTTTCTGGTCTTCCAGAACGTGGTCGGCCGGCAGTACCAGCATCAGTTCGTCGCGACCTTCATTGACCAGCATCATCGCGGTCAGCGCCACGGCCGGCGCGGTGTTGCGACCGAACGGTTCCATCAGGATCCGCTGGCATTCCAGATTGCGGCTGGCCAACTGCTCGTTGACGATGAAGCGGTGATCCTTGTTGCAGACCACGATCGGGGTGTCCATGCCTTCGAACACCAGACGCTCGAGGGTTTGCTGGAACAGTGTGTGTTCGCCGGTCAGGGCGAGGAACTGCTTGGGAAACTGCTTGCGCGAAAGCGGCCAAAGACGTGAGCCGCTACCACCTGACAAGATCACCGGAATCATATTGTTTACTCCTAAAAATGCAGTTGGGAGCTGCAAGCTGCAAGCGGCGAGTTAGAAGCACTTCACTTGCAGCTTGAGGCTTGTAGCTGATAGCTCGAGCGATTAGCGAGTCGACACCGGGCGTTTCACCCAGACTGGCGACAGGTTGCTGCCGTTGCCGGTGACGTACAGCACGGCTGCTTCACCGCGCTCCAGGGCGACCGGTTTCACGTCGCCGACTTTCTTGTCACCTTCGTACAGCGCCAGGCTGACTTTCACCGGGTTGATTTCACGCTCGCCACGGCCCTTGGCGGCGACGTTCGGCACCACGTCGGTCTTGCCGTCGGCGGTCTTCAGGGTCAGCGACTTGTCGCTGAGGTTCTGCACGCGCACCAGGGATTTCTGCTTGTTCTTGAACGGTGGTTCTTCGATCAGTTGCGGCGCGCCGGAGGCGTTGTTGACCAAGGTGTAGTAATGGTCACCGGCGAGTTTCACCGGCAGGGTCTGGCTGCCGACCTTGGCGCTGTAGTCGCCGCCCGGCATGAAGCTGAAGTCGCTGCTGGCCAGCGGCGCGACGTCGCTCAGATTGGTGCTGCCGACGGTGGCGCTGACTTCAGCGTTGCTGGCGTTGTAGACGCGCACGAAGGTCGAGCCTTTCGGTGCAGTCGGGCCGTACAGCGCAGCGTCGCCACCGGCGAAGGCCTGGACCGACAGCACGCTCAGACCGGCAACCAGAGCGAAGCGTTTGGCGAGACGACGAGGAGTTGTAGTGAAAGTCATGGTGTTACCTCTCTTTCAGTTTTGCGCCCGATCGGGCGTCTCGGATTTAGTGTTGATGGCTACGTTTTGTTGGCGCGCGCCGGCTTGTTTGAGCTCTGCGACCCACTGCGGGTCGGCGTCGCCGATTTCGTTGTTCACAGGCAGATATCGTTCAGGAAACTCCCAGATCAGCACCTGTGGCGGGCTGTTCTTGAAGTCATCGCTTTTCAGGTAGCTGAGCATCGGCAGGATCGGGCCGTGGCCATCTTCGGCGTAATTGACCACGTCGCTGTGCAGCGCTTGCTTGAGCGCACCGACGAAGTTCCAGTTCGGGTTTGCGCTGTAGCTGGTGCCGATCAGGGCCACCGGCACTTCGCTGTTGGCGAACAGGGCGTCGTCCCCGGCAGGTTGCTCGACGGCCACGGTGTTGCGCTTTTGCAGCGGTTCCTTGGCCGGCATCAGGTTTTCGAACAGCGGATCCAGCGGCAGGAACAGACGCAGGTCGCCCTTGTGTGTGACCTTCTCCGCCGGGGTGGTGACGAAACGCTGCGGCTCGCCGCTGAGCGGGAACTTGTCGGCGATGGTCCTGGCCAGGGTGTTGGCGGCGATTTCCGCGCCTTCCGGGGTCCAGTGGGTGTCAGTGCGCAGGAACACTTGCTGACCGTTCTGCTTGGCCGCTTGCAGCGGGCCGAGCAGGTCGGGGGCGAGGATCTTGTCCGCCGCGACACGGGCGTGGAAGTCCTGATAAAGGTTGGCGTGGATGCTTGCCGGTTTCACTTCACCCAGGTGTTCCGGGTACAGGCGAGCCTTGGCCGGCACGATCGCCATCACCAGTTTTACGCCTTTCTCTTTCAGGGTCTGGCGCACACCTTCGACCAGCGCATAGTTGCCTTGCAGGTTCAGCTCTTCGTTGACGATCGGGTTGAATTCCTCATCGCTGTACAACCACTGATCGCGGCCGAGCACCACGCCCGGACGACCTTCGTTGAACAGTTTGAAATCCAGCGCGGCCCAGAGGTTGGTGCCCAGACGCTTGATCGGGAATTCGTCGTCGTAGTGGGTTTCCACGGCTTTGGTCCAGCGACCGTTGAGCACCGTCGCATCGGCGTTGGTGCTGAAGCCGAAGAAGCTGCGCACCGACCACAGACCGAGCACCAGCAGGGTCACCAGAAACAGCGCGATGTAGAAAATGCGTAATGAGCGGGTCATGTCAGATCCCTCAGAACTGGAAGTAAAGGAACGGCGAGAAGCTTTGCGCCGAGAGTTTGAGAATCGAGGCGATGAACAGCAGCAGGATCAGCCCGCGCATTACGTAGCGCGACCAGTCCGCGGTCCAGTAGGCCGGTTGCACCTGGGCTTCGACGCCGACGGTGTAGCCAGGCTCGTGGATGCTCGCCGGGTTTTCGCCCGGGGCTGCCTTGATCATTCCCGGAGTCGCTGTGGCCGGGCCATTGGCCTCGACGTTGACCTCAGGTTTGCTCTTGGCAGGCGGCTGATTGGTGTACAGATCGCGCAGGCCGAAAAACGCCAGAGTCACGTAAGCCACAACCAGGGTCGCGACTTGCAGACCGGTGAGGCTGGCCTGATTGAGTTCCGACAGCGACCAGTCGCCGAAGCTGAACATCGCGCCGTACATGCGGCCGGCAACGTGCAGGTTTTCGGCACGGAAGATCACCCAGCCCATGACCACCAGCAGGAAGGTCAGCGCCCAGCGGATCGGATTGAGGCTGCGCGGCGCGGTGTTGAGGCCGAGCATTTTTTCGATCGCCAGCCACATGCCGTGCCACGCACCCCAGACGATGTAGGTGATGTTCGCGCCGTGCCACAGACCACCGAGCAGCATGGTCAGGAACAGGTTGCGATAGGTCATCAGCGTGCCTTTACGGTTGCCGCCGAGGGTGATGTAGAGGTAGTCGCGCAGCCAGGTCGACAGGCTGATGTGCCAGCGGCGCCAGAACTCGGTGATCGACTGGCTGATGTACGGCTGCTTGAAGTTTTCCATGAAGCGGAACCCCATCATCAGGCCCAGGCCGATGGCCATGTCGCTGTAACCGGAGAAGTCGAAATACAGCTGTGCGGTGTAGGCCAGCGCGCCGAGCCAGGCATCGCCCGTGGTCGGGTTTTGCAGGGCGAAGCAATGGTCGGCCACCACGGCGAGGGTGTCGGCGATGAACACCTTCTTGATGAAACCCTGCATGAACCGCGTGCAGCCCTCGGAGAACTTGTCGAGGGTGTGGGTGCGGTTGTTGAACTGATCGGCCAGGTCACGGAAACGCAGCACGGGGCCGGCGATCAGGTGCGGGAAGATCGCCACGAACGCTGCAAAGTCGATCAGGTTGCGGGTGGCCGGAGTGTCGCCGCGGTAGACGTCGATGATGTAGCTGATCGACTCGAAGATGTAGAACGAGATACCGATCGGCAACAGTACGTGGGTCAGGATGAACGGCTCAAGTCCCATCGAGGTCATGATCGCGTTGATGCTGTCGACGCCGAAGTTGGCGTACTTGAAGTAGCCGAGGATGCACAGGTCCACCGCCACACCGAGCAACAGCCAGCGCTGGGCCGGTTTGCTGCGCACGCCGGCGGCGCCGACTTTCAGGCCGATCCAGTAGTTCCACAGGGTGACGCCGGCGAACAGCGCCAGGAAGTCCACCCGCCACCACGCGTAGAACACGTAGCTGGCGATCAGCAGCAGCAGGTTGCGATAGCGTTGCCCGCTCAGGTAGTACAAGCCGAGAAAGATCGGCAAGAACAGAAACAGGAACACGTTGGATGAAAATACCATCCCGATCTCTCCATGTTTGAACCAACAGTCAAGGGCCAAAGCCCCCCCAAACCCCCCGTGGTGTTGGAGGGGTGAAACAGTCCTGCGATCGTTCCCACGCTCTGCGTGGGAACGATCAGCCGATCAGCGACTAACTGCCCTTGTTACCTTTCTCGTGCGAAGGGTCGTAGACCTTGGTCAGGTCGCCACCCAGTCGGAAGGTCTTGAACGGCTGCATCCCGTGCTTCTTCTCGAGCACATCCGGCGAACAGGTGTAGAGGGTGCAGAACGGCTCAAGCCAGGCGAATTTCATGTCCTGTTTCAGGTCGGTCATGTCCTGCTCTTTGCCGTTCTTCTTCTCGAACTGATCCGGGTCTTTCACCCCGGCCAACACCCGGTCACCCAAGCGTTTCAGCGCGCCGTTGTTTTCCTGACGCAGATCCACACCGTTGACCTGGGCGAAACTGGCGATCATCGCCAGCGGCGGCAGGGCGTAGTTGTGATAGGCGAGGGCGCGTTGCTGGCGCTTGAGTTCGTTCGGCAGGAAACCGTCGGCATCGACTTGATTGACGCCGACCTTGTATTCCTTGACTGCCCAATCGAACAGGTCGCGGCGGTTGGTCGCGACCGACGTCGCCATCACCGACCAGGCTGCCCAGTACGAGTGGTTGTTGGTTTTTTCCAGCGGCAGGTTGTCCCAGTCGCTGACCACCTGATCGGCCATTTTGCTGAACCAGGCTTCGATCACCTGGGCTTCCTGCTGGTGCTGGGCCAGCGGATGGGAGTCGGAGAACTTCAGGCGAATGTACGAAGAGGCCATGCTGCCCAGCGCCCATTTGCGCATCGACTTGCCGGTGTGGTTGAAATCCTTCGACATCAACGCATCGGCCTTGGCCCAGGCGGTGAGCCAGTTGAGCGTGCAATCGAGCTGCTCCGGGCGACCGTCGCGCATGAACTGCATCACCCGTTTGGCAGTGCCGCGCTCAAGTGTGGTGATGTCTTTGGTGGTGTCGCGAAAGGCTTTTTCAGACTGCACGTTCAGCGTCGCGCGAGCCTTGTCCGAGCCTTCGTATTTGCTGCGAAATTGCAGTGGCCCGGTGTAGGGCGCCGGCATTGCATCGCAGCCTTCGCTCTTGTCGCCGGTCTTGAATTTATCCACAGGCGCAAAATAGCCCTGTGGCGGACGCAGTGGTGCGGCGGCCTGCGCAGTGCCGGCGAAGATCGCCAGCCCGAGCAGCGTCGGCGCCAGAAGAGTTTTCAGTTTCGGATTTCGCATAGCAGACCTCATTGCCCGACCTGAGCGGTTTGTGGCCCAGCGCCCGGGAATACGTTGCGTTTGCAGATTTTCGCTTCGACTTTCTGTGGCGCGGTGCCCGCTTCCGGGCCCTGGACTTCGACCGCCAGCAGGTTTTGCGAGGCCCAGTCTTCGTCCGTGCGCAACTCAAAGGCGAAACGACCGTCGGTGTCGGAGGTTTCCGGTTTCTCGATCTTGATGTCCTCGTGGCGACCGTTCATGTACCAGAGGGTGGCTTGCAGGGTTTTCACCGAGGTGTCGGCGAAGCGGATGTCGACCTGATGGCTGCTGTTCTGCAGGTTCAGGTTCTTGCTGTTGACCAGCAGTTCTTGTTTGCCGCCCGGCTTGAGCGTGGTGCTGGCGGACATTTGCGCCTCTTTGCCTTCGCAGCCGTTGTCGAGCAGGGACATCATCTGGCGATAGATGGTTTCCTGGTCGAGGCGGTACAGCGGCGAGAATTCCCAGATAAGGATTTTCGGTGGCGTCTTCTGGAATTCGTCGCTGCCCAGGTACTGCAACATCGAACCTTCCAGACCGCCGCCGGGGAAGGCGACGTTGAGGATGTCGGCGCCGATGGCTTCTTCAAGGAAACCGGCGAAGTTGTAGTTCTTGCCGCTGTGCGAAGTACCCACGAGGGTGATCTGCGGATTGCCGGAATCACCGAACAGTTCGCCGTCACCGGCCTCGCCTTTCGGCTCGGTGGTGAACTGGTCCATGTACTGGATCGCGTAACTGGTGCCGCACAGTTGCCCGGCCATGTTGTGCAGGGTGCCGGTCTTGCCCATGCGCCCGGAGCGTTTGGTTTCGAACTCACGCTTGGGAATGTCGGCGAATGCCGGAATCTGCTTGACCTTTTCGGCGACGATTTTCGCCGTGCGCTGGGCACCGTATGGCGTCCAGTGCTGGTCACCGCGGAAGTAGAAATCGTGGGCGGGCAGGGTGTCCGGCAGCGACTCGTTGGTCAGCGGCGACAGGTCTGGCACCACGTAACCCATCTTGGCGAAACGGCCGAGCATGGTCTTGTAATTACCCAGTGCTTTCTCGTAATCGAACGCGGCTTTTTCCGCCGGGTTGAGCTTGTTGCGGTTCACCAGACCACGGGTTGGCTGGTAGACGATCACCAGTTCGACGCCTTTGGCCTTGAACGCGTCGTGCAGCTGTTGCAGGCGTTTGTAGCCGGCCGGGGTGGTGTTGAACTCGGTGCGCAGGTCTTCCTGGGTCCGGAACAACCAGTCGCCCTGCGCCTGCACCAGAGTGGTGAAGTTCTGCTGGTAGCGCGTGGTGTAGTTCTTCGCGTCGTGGGCGGCCGGGCACAGGCTGCAGCACGGCTCGGCGGTGAACGTCGGCGCTTTCACTTCGTCCGCGCGGGCGCCGTTGCTGGCCGCCAGAATGCCCACGGTCAGGGCCGACAGGCTGAGTAATTTGATCAGGTGTGGGTGCATAAAATTATCCTCAGTCCTGCAATTCGGTCTGGCGTTCGACAGGGTCGATCAGCACGGCTTTCTGCTGGCGCACCAGCAGGTCGAGAATTTCATCCTGGCGCTCGCCGAGGATGCCGTTGAAGCTGATGCCGCTGGATTTGGTCGGCGCCAGCATCGACACGCGATACAGCTCGACACTCAACGGCGAATCGATCGACAGCGGGCCGCTGCCATTGGCCGCCAGTTCACCGCCGACCACGATCAGCGAGACTTGGGCGTCGAACGGGTCGAGCTTGATGTCACGGTCGGTGTCGGTCAGGTCCTTGATGTGCCCGTAGACGCCGGTCAGGCCGTTGGCCATGGCGACGTTTTCGTAGAGGCGGATGTTCACGCTGTTACGAATGCGGATGCCGTGGCGCTTGTTGCTGATGACCTTGTTGCCCCACAGCAGGTTGTCGGCGGACTCGTAGAGGGTGATGCCGTCAGTGTGGTTCTTGTAGATCTCGTTGTAGGCAATGATGTTGTTGACGCTGTTTCGGTCGATCACCAGGCCCGAGAGGTGGTTGTCGTAGCTTTTGTTGTTGAAGATGAAGCTGTCGTTGACCTCACGGGAAATGATGATCCCGTGCTTCTTCTTCGTGCCGTACACCGTGTTCTCGGCAATGATCAGACCGTGGGAACGGTCGTGCGGGTCGATGCCGTAGACGATGTTGTCCTTGTAGGTGTTGCCCTTGACCACGAAGTCGCGGGTCTCGTAGCAGTAGAAGCCGTACCACATGTCCGAGAACTCGGAGCCGACGATCCAGCCGGTCGGCTCGGGACGCTTGAGTACCTTGGCCATGTTCGGCGTGTACTGGGAAATACTCACGCCGTAGGACTTACTGTTGGCGTAGCCGAAGCTGGCCATCTTGCTGTTGACGATGTAGGTCTCGGTGCCGCCCCAGGCCAGCAGGAACGGGCGGAATTCCTTCGGCGAACGGAAGGTCGCCGGGCCGTTTTCCTTCTCGCGCCAGCCGGTGACCTTGGTGTCACGCACGAACAGCTGGCCGTCGTTGACCAGGAACGAACCGGCCTCCTGGGACAGGCGCAATTCCTGGGTCTGACCGTCGATTTCGAGGATGCCTTTGCGGCCGACCACGATCGGCAACTTCGCCAGATACACGCCCGGCGAGGTTTCGCTGAAGTACTGCTTCGGCAGCTTCTGCGCCAGCTCTTTCAGGTTCATGTAGCCGTCGTCGACGAAGATCGCCTGCGGGATGCCGTGCTGACGCACCACCCATTCGGCCATCTTGTTGTCGCCGCCGATGAAGTCCTTCAGGGCGTCTTCCTGCATCATCCGGCGCACGCTGATCTTGCCCGGTTTGCTGCGCACGATTTTCGCGGCGGCGGCTTCGGCGGTGTAGCCGGAGAGGTCGGGCAATTTCGGCTTGGCCAGTTCCAGCGCTTCGGTCGGCGCGCTGCTGACGGTGTAGGTCTTGGCCTGTTGCAGCTCCTTGGCGGTGGTCGCGGGTTTGGCCGGTTCCACACTGGCGAAGGCGCCGGCCGAGGCCAGCAGCATCGCGCCGGCCAGCAGGCTGAGTGAGCCTTTGCGGGCACTGTTCATGTCGGGCACTCCCTTGGCGGTCAGCATCAGAAGCGCCAGATCACGTCGATGAACGCGCGGTGCATGTACGAATCAACCTGGCTGCCATAGGCATCACCCGGCTTGAACACACCGCCACGGAAACGTACCAGCGCCGACGGCTCGTCGATCGACTGGCTCAGCGCTGCCGGCAGCAAGCCTTGCTTGAAGTACTTGGTGACCACCAGATCCATTTCCTGGCCCAGATCCTTGTTGCCGTCCTGCAGTGGCAGCGAGGTGCTGGAGAGGATTGCGCCGGTGACGTCGTCGGTGTTGTTTTCCACGGCGTTGATGCCGTTGCTGCCCACCGGCTTGTTGCCGTCCACACGCCAGAACTTGTGGTAGATCAGGCTGGCGTCGTACTGGTCGTTGAGCATCCACGAACCGAACAGGGTGGCGGTCTGCATGTTGTTCATTTCGCCACGGAAGGCTTCGCCGAAACGGTGAACCCGGGAGCGAGTACCGGTGTAGTTCGAGCGGTTGCTTTCCAGGCCATTCTGTTCGTAATCGGCGCTGGCACGGGCATACGCTGCACCGACCTGCCATTGCGGATCGAGGCGCAGACGCACACCGATGTCGGTGGCCCAGCCGTCGACGTTGTCGCTGCGCTTGGCTTGCGCCGGGCGCGTGCCATCGGCGTTGAGGGCGTTGACCGTGTCGCGGTCGCCGCTCATGCCGGTGATGCTGCCCCAGTAGTTGACGGTGTTGGTGTTGCGCCAGTTGTAGGCGTCGCTGTCGGCGGTCAGGCCGAGCCAGCTGATGTCGCCGTTTTCTTTCTTGTCCAGCGAATCGCCGGCCACGCCTGGCTCCGGATAGTCGAGCTTGCCGTCGTCATGGGTGTGGTGGCCGCGAATGCCGACCCAGTTGCCCGGTGTCCACTGGTAAGCGGCATCGGCGTAGGCGTGCAGGCGATCCTTGTCTTTCGGCGCCAGCTCCTTGAGGTCGGTGCGGTATTCGCTGAAGCGTTCGGCGACACCGGCGTTGGCGCGCAGCAGAGTAGTGTCGAAGGTCCAGTTCAGCGCTTCGATGTTGGTGTCGCGCCACTGGCCGTCGTCGTTGCGCAGACGCTGACGACCGAACTTGAGGATCTCGCCGGGGTAGGGTGTTAGGCCGCTGTAGCCGACCCAGAACTCGCGCATCGCCAGGTAGTTTTTCTTGGTCTTGCGGTCGCCGTTGTCGGTGGTCTGGGTGCCTTCGCTGTCGGACTGCTGCAGGGTGTCGGTCTCGATGATGTCGGTCGAGGTCACGGCCTGGCCCATGGCGTAGGCGCTCCACGCGCCGCTTTCGCCGTAGACCCACGGACGCAGGTCGAGGCCGACACCGTTGACGTCGCCGCCGCTGGCGGTGCCGAGGTCGCGGTCGTCTTCGGACTGGCCGGTGATTTTCACTTCGAGGCCGAAGTTCTTCGATTCAGTCATCGCGGCCAGGGTCGGGCAAGACCAGATCAGCGCGAACGTGAGGCCAATGCCGGCCTTCACAAAGGGATTCAATTTCATAATTTTTCCTCGCCGTCTTCTTCTTGCAGGGCGTGCAGTTGCAGCGTGTTCTGGCTCAGGGCGCCACGGGTCGCCTGTTCCTGTTGCAGCAGGCGCTGGGCTTCGGCCAGACGCTCGGGCGGCAGTTGCGCGGCGAGGGTGGTCGCCAGCTCATCGGCTTGCGGAGTGTTTTGGGCTTTTGCCAACTGGCTGAACACGTAAGCGTTGACTGGGTCGGGCTTGGTGCCCTTGCCTTGGGAAAACAGCTGGGCGATGGCGAAGTCGGCGCTGTTCTGGCCGTTGCGCGCAGCGGTCAGCAGATGGTCGAGAGCCTTCTGTGGATAGACCTTGCCCAGGTAGCCACGGCGGTAGATCTGGCCGAGGTAGTAGTCGGCGGCGACTTCGCGGCCGACGGCTTTCTGGAAATGTTCCTCGGCGACTTTCGCGTCGGCCGGGACCAGTTTGCCTTCGTAGTAGAGCTTGCCCAGCAACAGCTCGGCGCGCGGCTGGTCGGCGGCGCGGCCGTTATCCAGGTACTTCATCATCTGGTCGACGTCGCCCAGTTCCGGGAAGTCGTAGAGCAGTTGCGCGAGGGTGACCCACGACGCCGGGTAGCCTGGAGCGATCGGTTCGAGCAGCGACTGCGCGGTTTTTTCGTCGGTCTTGCCCAGGGTCGAATCGGCCAGCACACGGGCCACCGAATCCACCCGCTGAGCACTGACGGTGCCGCGGCTGTAACCGGCCTGCAGCTGTTTGATCAGTTCGGCCTGTTGCTCCGGCGCGCCACGTTTCTGATAGACCGTGGCCAGCTCGACGTAGCAGATGTCGGTGGTGTTGAGCGCGGCCTTGCAGATTTTTTCCACGTCATCCAGATGCTGGTCGTAAGTGCCCTGGGTGCGATACAGCAGCACCTGGGCGAGACCGGCTTCCGGGTAACCGGATTTGCGCCATTGATCGATCTTCTGCTGGGCGTTGATGTTCGGGAAGCTGTGCGGGAATTGCAGGTACAGCATCGCGAGCGGGATCAGCGTGTTGCCTTCGCCACTGGCGGCGGCTTTCTTCAGCAGGCTTTCGGCTTCCTGATGTTCGGCTTCGGTGGAGCCAGGCTTGGCCACCAGCAAGCGGCCGAGTCGGGCCTGGGCACGCGGCGAAACACTGGCGGCGGCGCGGTAGGTGGCTTCGGCCTGTTTCATCTGTTCCGGGTCGCGGCTGTCGACCTGAATATCGGCGAGGCCCACCTGGGCTTCGCTGTAACCCAGGTCGGCCAGCGCACGGTAGTTCTGCGCGGCGGTCGCGGTGTCACCGCGCTTGAGCGCTTCGTTGGCCAGACGCTGGTCGGGCAGGCCGGCGCAACCGGCCAGGGCGATTGCCATGGCCAGGGTCAGCGGGACCGGCAGGATTCTGATAGGGCTCGTCACGGGCATGTCCTCGACTTAAAGACCGGCAGCCATGGCTTTGTCGATCAGCCAGTTCAGGTTCGGACCACGGTCGCTGTTGACTTCCACCGGGCGGCCGGCGAAGCGGCTGTCCAGCGGCTCGTCAGGCTGGATCTGCACACGGATGTCGGAGGACAGGTCAGCGCTTTTCAGGCTGGTGCTGCTGACAATCTTGCCGGTGCGGGTCTTGTCTTCGCCGGCGATCTGGAAGCTCACCGGGGTGCCCGGACGCACGTCGCCGAACTGGCGATAGGAGAAGCGTGCATCGACGGTGGCCTGGGTGTTGCGCGGCACCAGCTGGAAGATCACGTCGCCCTTGCTCGCGTACTGACCGTCGGCCACCAGTTGCTGGGCTACGGTGCAATCGCAAGGGGAGGTCAGGGTGCCGGTCATCTGCTTGCCGAACAGTTCTTCAACCTTGGCTGGCGACAGTTGATCTTCTTCCAGATGGCCCTTGAGTACGTCGAGCATGCTGGTGCTGAACGTCGCCAGCGGTGCG
Organism: Pseudomonas sp. R45(2017); assembly: GCF_002112305.1. Lineage (NCBI taxonomy): Bacteria > Pseudomonadati > Pseudomonadota > Gammaproteobacteria > Pseudomonadales > Pseudomonadaceae > Pseudomonas > Pseudomonas sp. R45(2017). The sequence continues at coordinate 297,384 of NZ_NEHH01000006.1, forward strand.
CCTTTTGCGGCGACGCCGTCGGACTTCACCAGGCTTTGCACGGTGCCGTCGCGCGGCATGGTGATGTTCATCCCCGGCACGCTGACCAGACCGGCCTGCGCATGGCTGACGAAGTACATGCTGTACACCGATTTGAAAATGAAACCCGCCGCCACCAGCCCGACCGCGAAGATACCGGCGCTGAACGTCACCGCTTTCAGACGACCGAACGGGGTCATGCCGGAGTCGCCGTCCTTGACCTTGCGGGCCTTGGTAAAGTTGTCGCGCTGCAGGGTCGCCAGCACTTCACCGATGCTGACGATGTCGCCGGCCAGGTGCGAAGTGATCAGGTGACGCAGGGTCGAAATGTCCTGCGGTTCAAGGTTCTGGAACTGGCAACCAGCACGACCCGTCTGGCGGTCGTAGGAGCGCACTTGCAGTTCAACGTCCATGGCCAGGCCGAGGTTGTCGATGACGAACTGCAAACGCGCCTTGTACACCTCGCCGACGGTCAGCGGCAGTTGTCCGGCGTTGAACGCCAGACCACCGGCGGACAGGTCGAGGACCCGCGCTTCAACCGGAGTCCGGTCGGGGCCGAAGAAACGCAGCTTGGCCGGGATTTTGACTCGGGCGTGCTGACGCTGGGCTTCGGATTCATGCACTACGTTGGCGTTGACGGCGGTATTCATGGGGGCGATTTCCTTGTTAATTCAATAGGGGCAGGTCAGACCATCATCAGCAGCACGGCGACGAAAATGCTGCCGGCGGAGAAGGTCATGGTCCGAGACGACCAGGTGTTGAACCAACGTTGAAAGCTGGCGAGATCACGGGTCAGGGAAGTGGGTTGGCGAGTCCAGGATTGTTGGTCGAGGCGGAAGAACACGTAGATCTTCACCAGCGCACCGACGATCTGGTTGTAATAGAGAATTGCCGGGTAAGCCGGGCCGATCCGGTGGCCGGAGCAGGACAGCAGCAGCGTCAGAATCAGACGGGTGATGCCGATCCACAGCAGGTAAACCAGGATGAACGCGGTGCCGTACTTGAAGCTGGCGATGATTGCCACGGTCAGGCCGAGCAAGGATGTCCACATCGATACGCGCTGGTCGAACAGCACCACCGAGGTGAAGGCGCCGAGGCGTTTCACACCCAGGCCCAGCGCCCGGGAGTTCTGCCGCAGGTTGTTGCCGTACCAGCGGAACATCAGTTTGCGGCTGGCCTTGATGAAGCTCTTTTCCGGCGGGTGTTCAACGGTATTGATCGCGGCATCCGGCACGTAGAAGGTGTCGTAGCCCAGGCGCATCAGGCTGAACCAGCTCGACTTGTCGTCGCCGGTCAAGAACTTGAATCGGCCCAGGCGCCAGTGTTGCAGCGAGTCGCTTTCGACGTCGGCGATGAATTCCGGATTGGTGACCACGGTGGCGCGGAACACCGACATGCGGCCGGTCATGGTCAGCACACGCTTGGACAGGGCCATCGAGCACATGTTGATGTGGCGCTGGGCGAAACGCAGCTTGTGCCATTCGCTCATGATGTAGCCGCCGCGCACTTCGCAGAACTCGTTGGTGGTCAGGCCGCCGACGTTGCCGAACATCTGGAACCACGGCACGGTTTTGCGCACTACGCCTTCGCCGAGCACGGTGTCGCCATCGATCACGGCCACCACGGCGCGGTCGTCCGGCAGGTGACGGGAGATCGCGCGGAAACCATAGGCCAGGCCATCGCGTTTGCCGGTGCCGGGAATGCGTACGAAGTCGAGTTTCACGCGGTCTGGCGGATTCATCCGCGCCCACAGTGCCTTGACCAGCAGCTCATCGGACATTTCGACGATGGAGCAGACCACGGTGGTTGGCAGTTCGCAGTCGATGGCTTCGCGGATCACCGAGCTGTAAACCTGCGCGGTGGTCAACGCGTCGATGCGAAAACTGGTGACCATCAGAAACACATGGGACGGGTCCGCCGCCTTACCCAGCTTGCGAACCTTGCGGCGCAGGTGCGGGTAGACGATGTAGAGAAAAATCATGCCGCGCACAAAGTGCGTGGCACCCATCGAGTAGCGCCAGATACCTACGGCGCCAATCAGGAAAATGAAGTCCTTCGACTCGGAGTCGAATGTGGACGTGGGCAGCATCAGGGCCAGGCCCATCAGCAGGCTCAGAAACAAAAGCCAGCCGGCGGATTGCAGAAAAAAATGTTTGAGCTTGGACATGACCGTCATCCGAAGGTGATGGGGGCTTCAAGCCGCCCGCCGATTCACGGCGTGCGGCCTGAAGCTCGAGGCTTGCTGCTGCGTTACCAGCAGATCCCTTCGGTACGGCTACCGGCGCTGGTGGCCTTGGACATGAAGCCCACCAGGTCGATCACCTGCTTGCCCTGCGGCGCTTCTTCGGCGAGGGCGCGGAACTTCTCGTCGCGGTTGCCGAGGATGATCACGTCGGAGTTGTCGATCACCGAATCGAAGTCCGAATTGAGCAGGGACGATACGTGCGGGATCTTCGACTCGATGTAGTCCTTGTTTGCGCCGTGGACACGGGCGTACTGGACGTTGCTGTCGTAGATGCTCAGGTCGTAGCCCTTGCCGATCAGCATCTCGGCCAGTTCCACCAGCGGACTTTCGCGCAGGTCGTCGGTGCCGGCCTTGAAGCTCAGGCCGAGCAGGGCGACTTTGCGTTTGTCGTGGCTTTCAACGATGTCGAAGGCGTTCTGCACTTGCGATTCGTTGCTGCGCATCAGCGAGTTGAGCAGCGGCGCTTCGACGTCCAGGGAACCGGCGCGGTAGGTCAGGGCGCGCACATCTTTCGGCAGGCACGAACCGCCGAAGGCGAAGCCCGGGCGCATGTAGTACTGGGACAGGTTGAGGGTCTTGTCCTGGCAGACCACGTCCATCACTTCGCGGCCATCGACGCCCACGGCTTTGGCGATGTTGCCGATCTCGTTGGCGAAGGTCACTTTGGTGGCGTGCCAGACGTTGCAGGTGTACTTGATCATCTCGGCAACGGCGATGTCCTTGCGGATGATCGGTGCGTCGAGTTCTTCGTACAGCGATTGCAGAACGTCACCCGACGCCTTGTCGAACTCGCCGATGACGGTCATCGGTGGCAGGTCGTAGTCGGCGATCGCGGTGGATTCACGCAGGAACTCAGGGTTCACGGCGACACCGAAATCAACGCCGGCTTTCTTGCCGGAGCAGTCTTCGAGGATCGGGATGACAACGTTTGCCACGGTGCCCGGCAATACGGTGCTGCGCACCACGATGGTGTGGCGGGTGGACTTTTCACGCAGGACAAAACCGATCTCGCGGCATACCGCTTCGATGTAGTTCAGTTCCAGGTCGCCGTTCTTTTTGCTCGGCGTACCGACGCAGATCATCGACAGGTCGGTGTCGCGAATCGCTTCGGCGAAGTTGGTCGTGCCGCGCAGACGACCGGTCTGAATACCTTGTGCCAGCAACTCGCCCAGGCCCGGTTCGACAATGGGAGATTTGCCAGCGTTGATCATGTCGATCTTGTCTTTGGCAACATCGACGCCCACTACGTCGTGGCCCCGAGCAGACAGGCAACCGGCACATACTGCGCCAACGTAACCCAAACCAAATATGCTGATGCGCATCGCAATTACCTCTGTATATATCAGGCCTTAGAGGGCCGGAGTTAATGGTGTTCAGCGTTCATTAGTGCACTCGAAAGTGCGGCATACAGGCGCCACAATGCCGTGTGCAGGCATACTTAAGTTCCGAGTGTCTAAATAAGTGCACTCAAGATGTGCGCAACCAGGCCTTGTTGTTATGACGTGCCCTGTTATGCAGCCGATCTTCTTTGGAGAAGACTCTTGTGCAATCGTCTTGCGCGCTCGATGTCAGGATGAAAGTCCCGTAAATCAAGCGGTTGGGTGCTCAGGTGAGCACGTTTATAAGGGCGCGGCCATGGCCTTTGTAGGGGATATTAATGGTGCGTATCTCCTGTCCATCGTCTGCTTTGAGACTAGTTAGTCATCTAGGCAAGTTGCTGTGACAACTTGGTTACATGGCTATCTGCTCCGCGTAAGTTATCTCGTACAAACTCGGCGAGAATCGTTACCGGTGGTATGAGCTATGCATTCGGACGAAGTTCCTGTCCGCTCATCGCGAAATCTGAAATTTCTTGAAATATTGTCAGAGATGGCACCAGTATCAATTTGATAGCAGTTTCGTTTTCGACCTTTAATAACAGGCGAAAAATCACGTTAGATAGTTTTGTGCCACTACGGTGAAAAAATTTAGGTGCCACTACTGAAAAAAATGATCAGTGTCGAGTGAAACTAATCTTAGAAAAGACAGGGATGTTTTTCTGGCGCCAGTAAAATGGCGAAATGTGGCGGGGGTTTTTTGACATCGTGCGAGCTGCACGACTCTTCATATAAAGAGTCGTGCATTAGGCATGCTTTATTCGGGGGCGTGATCGCGTAGAAACACCAGATTATCCGGTTTCGATTGCTCGGCGCTGTAGCGATAACCCTGCACATCGAACTGCTTGAGCAGGGCCGGATCGTTGATTTTTTCCTGGATCACGAAGCGGCTCATCAGGCCCCGGGCTTTCTTGGCGTAGAAGCTGATGATTTTGTACTGGCCGTTTTTCAGGTCCTTGAATTCGGTGTTGATGATTCGCGCATTCAAGGCTGTGCGTTTGACCGCCGAGAAGTATTCGTTGGACGCCAGGTTCAGCAGCACGTCGTCGCCCTGGTCGGCCAGCGCTTCATTCAGCCATTCGCTGATGCGCGTGCTCCAGAAGGCGTACAAGTCCTTGCCACGGGCGTTGGCCAGTTTGGTGCCCATTTCCAGGCGATACGGCTGCATCAGGTCGAGCGGCCGCAGCAGGCCGTAAAGGCCGGAGAGCATGCGCAGGTGCTGTTGCGCGTAATCGAAGTCGGCTTCGCTGAACGACTGGGCATCAAGCCCGGTGTAGACGTCGCCCTTGAAGGCCAGCAGTGCCTGTTTGGCGTTTTCCGGGGTGAACGCCGGTGTCCAGCTGCCGAAACGCGCGGCGTTAAGGCCGCCGATCTTGTCGGACACGTGCATCAGTTCGCTGATCTGCGCCGGGCTCAGTTCGCGCAGTTGCTGGATCAGTTCCTGGGAATGGTCGAGGTATTTCGGCTGGGTGAAGCGCTGGGTCGCCGGCGGTGTTTCGTAATCGAGGGTCTTGGCGGGGGAAATCACCATCAGCATGAAGTCGTCTCCTTTAATCGTGGGGGCGATTCTAGGGGGTTGGGGCGGATGACTCCAGCTATCGCGTCCATAGGTGATCGGCGGTTTACGAGCCGGATCGGCTATAGTGCGGCGCGGGTTTTGTTATGGAGACACCCTTTGCGCATTGTTCTTTTTTTCACCGCGTGGCTGTTGAGCGTCGGTGCCGTTGCGGCGCCGGGCGATATCGCGACGCTGGATCGCAGCACCTGGCCGGAAAAACTCGACAATCCGACCCTGTTCGATGTCGCCTCGCGGGCGGAAATCCTGATGTTCGCCCGAGGCCTGCTCGGCACCGAAGCGCTGGACGAAGCGGCGCTCGCCCAGCGTCTGGGGCTGCGCACGGTCAATCTGGATGCAATCAACAGCCTGCGCGAGCGCCTGTGGCAGCGGCTGCTGGCCAACTACAACTTTGCCCAGCAAAGCTGCGATCAGGACGCCTCGTTCTGCTTCCTCGTCGAAGACCTGCCGACCCTGCGCGAGCAGGCCGCCAAATTCGTGGTCAGCGACGAAAGCTATTACACCAAGTGGGCCGAGCCGAGCCGGATCTTCCACCTGCAATACCTCGATGAGCTGATGCGCAAGGCTGCGCTGTCGCCGCAGACCAGCAGCGAACTCGATCATTTCGGAGACTACGAGCGCAACGGCGACGACATGCACGATCGCTTGTTTCTGCTGAGTTTCGACAGCGCCGCCAACCTGCAACCGGACAACACCGACTGGCTCGCCGAGTACCTGCGCAAGTCGAACCTGAGCGGCACCTTTTTCATGCTGGGCAAGGATGTTCAGGCGCGGCTGGCCGACCGTTCCGTCAGCAGCCTGCAAGCGGCGTTTTCGCAGCAGTGCGTCGGCGTGCAGGGCTGGGAGTTCCGCTCCCACAGCCACTGGCAGGACTGGCAGGATTCGGTGCGGCGCAGTGCCGATCTGGTCAAGAACAAGTTGCCGGAGAACTACGTGCCGCTGTTCCGTCCACCGGAAGGGCAACGTCGTAGCGATGCCCGGAGCTTTTTCAACAGCCAGGGCCTGCAAGTGGCGCTGTGGGACATCGATGCCCAGGACGGCGCCGGCAAGCTCAAGGGCGCTCCGAGCGCGCAGCGGGTGCTGACCCTGATGCTGCTGTGGCGGCACGGGGTGATCAATTTCAACATGAAGCAGGATGCGGTGAAGACTGCGTTGCCGTGGCTGATCACGCAAACCGCGCAAAGCGGCATCGGCTGGGAAGACTGTCAGGACGCGTTTCGCTGAAAAACGGCAAGAGCCCGGAAACATTGGGCTTGGGGTGAATTTTTTGCAGAATTCGATGCAGGCGGACTTCCGACTCTAACGGGGGCAGGGCGGTCCGCCAAGGGCTTTTCGTCACTTTGCAAAATAAACTTCAAAAAAGCGTCAAAGTGCTTTTTTCTGTCACGGGTTTTGGAGTATTACGAAGTCAGACCGCCGAAACCTGCAACACAGGTGGCGTCTTCCAAGACCCATTTTGTGTGCGGTTCACCTGCTATCCCGACAAAAGCTGTGCAGGTGGATTCGGCAGTCACTTCGAGGCGCAGCACCGCCGAGGTATTGCGTCGAATGGCTCCCACAAAGGTGACCGAGTATGGATGATCACGGACGTAGCCCTTCCTCCAACCAGCCAATCCTTTATGTACTCGATACCAACGTACTGATTCACGATCCAAACGCCCTGCTGAATTTCGAAGAACACCACGTCGCGATCCCGATGACCGTGCTTGAAGAGCTGGACAAGCTCAAGAGCGGGCATCACAGCGTGGCCGCCGAATGCCGTCAGGCTATCCGGCTGATCGACAAGACCCTGGGCGATGCTTCACCCGATGATGTCGAACAGGGCGTGCCGATCCAGCGCGGCAAGGGCGGCCCGAAGGGCTTGCTGTCGATTCTGATGAGCAAGCAGGCCGAATCGAACCTGATTCTGCCCGAGCATCTGAACGACAACAAAATCATCAACCAGCTGATCGACCTGCATACCCGCGACCCGAAAAAACCGGTGGTGCTCGTTACCAAAGACATCAACATGCGCCTCAAGGCGCGCGCCTGCGGGATCGACGCCGAGGACTACAGCACCGACCAGTTGGTTGACGACGTGTCCCTGCTGCCCAACGGCTATCACAACATGACCGGCTCCTTCTGGGACCGCGTGAGCAAGGTCGAAACCCGTCAGGACCACGGCCGCACCTGGCATCAGGTACAGCTGATCGACAACCTGCCTGCCGTGCACATCAACGAGTTCATCATCGATGAGCAGGGCTTCGTCGGCTGGATCAAGGAGATCGAAGAAGACAAGCTGCTGATCCTCGACCTGCACCAGGAACCGCTGTTGCATCAGGAAGCCTGGGGCCTCAAGCCACGGGACATCTACCAGAGCCTGGCGCTGTACGCGCTGCTGGATCCGGATATTCACCTGGTCAACCTGTCCGGCGCCGCCGGCTCGGGTAAAACCATTCTGGCGCTGGCCGCGGCGATCGAGCAGACCATGGTCAGCAAGCGCTATCGCCGCATCATCGCCACCCGCAGCGTGCAGGGCCTGGACCAGGAAATCGGCTTCCTGCCCGGCACCGAGGCGGAAAAAATGGAGCCGTGGCTGGGCGCCATCACCGACAACCTCGAAGCCTTGCACATGGATGACGAAAACACCCATGGCAGCGTCGACTACATCCTCAGCAAAGTGCCGTTGCAGTTCAAATCGCTCAACTACATTCGCGGTCGCAGCTTCCAGCAGAGCCTGATCCTGATCGACGAATGCCAGAACCTCACGCCGCACCAGATGAAAACCATCATCACCCGGGCCGGCGCCGGTTCCAAAGTGGTGTGCCTGGGCAACCTGGCACAGATCGATACCCCTTACCTGTCCGCGACCAGCTCCGGGCTGACCTACCTGACCGAACGCTTCAAGGATTTCCCCAACGGTGTGCACATCACCCTGCAAGGGGTGCCTCGCTCGATCCTGGCCGAATACGCCGAATCGCATCTGTAACCGTCAAACCGAACCGGGCGACTGCAAAGTCGCCCGGTTTTTTATGTGCGCAATTCTGACCCCCAGGTTTACAATCGGTGCTCCTGATCAGGAGTAATCCCGTGCTGACTCATCTCGATTCCCAAGGTCGCGCCAACATGGTCGACGTCACCGAAAAAGCCGTGACGTTCCGTGAAGCGACGGCCCAAGCGCTGGTGCGCATGCTGCCCGACACCCTGCAGATGATCGTCAGCGGTGGCCATCCCAAGGGCGACGTGTTCGCCGTGGCGCGCATTGCCGGCATTCAGGCGGCGAAGAAAACCAGTGACCTGATTCCCCTGTGCCATCCGTTGATGCTGACCGGCGTCAAGGTCGAACTCAGTGCCGAAGGCGATGACACGGTACGCATCGTGGCCCGTTGCAAACTGTCCGGGCAGACCGGCGTCGAGATGGAAGCACTGACCGCCGCCAGCGTCGCCGCCCTGACCATCTACGACATGTGCAAGGCCGTGGACCGTGGCATGACCATCGAAAGCGTACGTCTGCTGGAAAAGGTTGGCGGCAAGAGCGGGCATTTCCAGGCGGAGCAGCCATGAACCTGACCGTGAAGTTTTTTGCCCGTTACCGTGAGGCGCTGGGCGTGGATTCGGTGAAGGTCGAAGGTGATTTCGCCACCGTCGATGACGTTCGTGCGTTGCTGGCGCAGCGTGAGGGCGCCGAGGTGCTGAGCGAACAGAACCTGATGTGCGCGCGCAACGAAGACCTCTGCCAGCTCGACGAACCGGTGGTCGATGGCGACGAAGTAGCGTTTTTCCCTACCGTGACCGGAGGCTGAGACATGGGCATTCGGGTGCAGTCCGAGCCGTTCGATCCCGGCGCTGAAGTCAACGCGATGCACGCGGCCAATGTCGGGGTCGGCGCGGTGGTGAGTTTTGTCGGTTACGTGCGCGACTTCAACGATGGCCTCGATGTCGCCGGGATGTTCCTCGAACACTATCCGGGAATGACCGAAAAAGCCCTCGGCAAGATCGCCGTTGAAGCCGAGGAGCGCTGGCCGCTGTTGAAACTGGAAGTGCTGCACCGCATCGGCGCGCTGGAACCGGGCGAGCCGATCGTGTTCGTCGCCGCCGCCAGTGCCCATCGCCAGGCGGCGTTCGACGCCTGCGCCTTCGTCATGGATTACCTGAAAACCCGCGCACCGTTCTGGAAGAAAGAAAACACCAGCGACGGCCCGCGCTGGGTCGAAGGTCGCGACAGCGATCATGCGGCGGCGGATCGCTGGAAGCAGTAATTCCTTTCCCAATCAATCTCCCCTCGACTCCCGACCATCGGCTGACGCCGATGGCGTTTGTCCAATTGACGGTTTGTACGTAAAAGTCCAGTATGGATTTACAAGTACAAAAAAGTCTTTCCCCGTTTCCAGCTTTTTCTTCTGTCTTGCCAAACCAACAACAACCCGCGAGAGAACGAACATGAAGAAATTCCCCCTCATCACCGGTCTGGCGCTGAGCCTGTTGGCGTGCAGCAGCGCGTTCGCCGCCGAGAAAACCCTGCGCATCGGTATCGAAGCGGCGTATCCGCCCTTCGCCTCGAAGACCGACAAGGGTGAAATCGTCGGTTTCGACTACGACATCGGCAATGCCCTGTGCGCGCAGATGCAGGTCAAGTGCGTGTGGGTCGAGGGCGAGTTCGACGGTCTCATTCCTTCCCTGAAAGTGAAGAAAATCGACATGGCGCTGTCGTCCATGACCATCAATGAAGACCGCAAGAAGTCGGTGGACTTCACCCACAAGTACTATTTCACCTCGTCGCGGCTGGTGATGAAGGAAGGCGCGAGCGTCGATGACCAGTACGCCAGCCTCAAGGGCAAGACCGTCGGCGTGCAGCGTGCGACTACCACCGACCGTTACGCCACCGAGGTGTTCGAGCCCAAGGGCATCAACGTCAAGCGCTACGGCAACAACGAAGAAATCTACATGGACCTGGCGGCCGGGCGTCTCGATGCGATTTTCGCCGACACCATCCCGCTGACCGACTTCCTGTCGATGCCGCGCGGCAAGGGTTACGCCTTCGTCGGGCCTGAGCTGAAGGATCCGAAATACGTGGGCGAGGGCGCGGGGATTGCGGTGCGCAAGGGCAACACCGAACTGGTCAGCCAGTTGAACACTGCCATCGACGGCATTCGCGCGAGTGGCGAGTATCAGAAAATTTCCGAGAAGTACTTCAAGTCGGACATCTACGGCGACTGAGTCTGAAGACCGTGCAGCCTTCGCAGGCTGCACGGTTTCAGCCCTTCAATTCCTTCAAGTGCTTGTACACCGTCGCCCGCCCCATGTTCAGTACATTGGCTACATAGTTCGAGGCGCTCTTGCCCTTGAACGCTCCCTCGGCGTGCAGCGCCAGCACCAGTTCGCGTTTGTGATCGCGGGTCAGCAAATTCAGGCTCAGTTGCCGCTCGCGTAGCCAGGCGTGCAGGAAAGTGTTGATGCGCTCCTGCCAGTCATCGCGAAACAGCGAGTCCGGTTGCGGGATCAGTTTGCTCGGCGAGAGGAACAGGTCCAGCGCAGCCTTGGCATTTTCGAACAGCGAAATATTCAGATTGATGCACAGCACCGCCAGCGGATGACCTTCGCTGTCGCGCAGCACGGTGCTCAGGCTGCGAATCTTCTGGCCGTCCCAGTTGAGCTTTTCGTACGGACCGATGTTCCGTTCGCTGACGTCGTCGCTGAGCATGTCTTCCAGCGACGATTCATCGCCGATCACCCGTTTCGACAGGTTGTTGGCGATGTAGTCGACCTTCTGCGTGCGCAGGTCGTGCAGCACCACTTCGGCGTGGGGAAAGAACAGCGTGGCAATGGCGTCGGCGATGGCGTGGTAGTTGTCCAGCGCGGCGTCATGCAGCTCGGGCGTGTGTTCGGGGGCGGTCATAACTGTGGAGCTCCAGGCAACGTCAACGCCCCCGTGATCCGGGGGCGTTGCGAGTGTGCCGCAATCCGTCGGGCGCGTCATCCGGGCGGACGGTCAGGCCAGGCGGGCAGGGGCGAGCATGGCGGCGGTCAGGCCGAATTGCTTGAGATGGTCGGGCAACGATTCGCCACGTACCAGTGCCGCGCTGGCCATGCCCATCGCCGGCGAAGTCTGGATGCCGTAGCCACCCTGGGCCGCGACCCAGAACAGCCCCGGCACCTGAGGATCGAAGCCGGACAGCAAATCGCCATCGGTGACGAAACTGCGCAGGCCGGCCCAGGTGCGGGTCGGGCGGCGGATGGTCAGGGTCGTCGCTTCCTCGATCTGGTAAATGCCCATGGCGATGTCCAGTTCTTCCGGCTGCACGTCGTGGGGTTCGACCGGGTCGGCATTGGCCGGTGAGCCGAGGAACATCCCGGCGTCGGGCTTCATGTAGAAGGATTCGTCGAGGCTGACCAGCATCGGCCAGTGATGAATGTCCACGCCTTCCGGGCCGGCGAAGATGAACGCCGCGCGGCGTTTCGGTTGCAGGCCCAGCGGCTTGGCGCCGGCGAGGGCACCGATCTTGTCGGCCCAGGCGCCTGCTGCGTTGATCACGATGGGCGCGCTGAAGGTCTGGCCGTTGGTCTGCACGTGCCAGATGCCGTCGGCGTCCCGGCTCAGTCCGAGCACTTCGCAATCGGTCTGCACCTGGCCGTTGTTGCGACGGATGCCGCGCAGATAACCCTGATGCAGGGCGTCGGTGTCGATGTCGCTGGCGGTCGGGTCGTAGATCGCGCCATGGACTTTTTCCCGGCGCAGGATCGGCAGCCGCGCGCAGGCTTCATCCGCGCTGAGCAACTGCATCTCCGGCACCGTGGCTTTGGCGCTGAGGTATTGATTGTTCAGCTCGGCGACGTCGCCGGTGAAGTCCACGGTCATTTCCCCGCGCGGGGTCAGCAGCGGGTGCTCGCAGAAGCCGCTGGGCGGATGGTCGAAGAATTCGCGGCTGGCCAGGGTCAGCGCCCGGACCTGCGCAGTGCCGTAAGCAGCGGTGAACAGCGCAGCCGAACGCCCGGTGGAGTGATAGGCCGGGTGCGACTCGCGCTCCAGCACCACGACCTTGCCGTGCTGCGACAGCCAGAAACCGGTGGACGCGCCGGCAATCCCGCCGCCGATGATGATGAAATCTGCATGACTCATGAAAATCTCCGGTGTCAGCGCTGCAATTGATAGACGGCGTTGGCCAGGGCGATGTCTTCCAGGCCCAGACCGATGGAGCGGAAAAACACGTGACGGTTGTAATCGGGACGCTGCACTTTTTCGCTGAGCAGATCCGCCAGGTCACCGAGGATCGCGTTGTTGTCCCAGCCATGTTGTTCGCGGGCGATCAGCATCTCGCCGGCCGAGCCCGGGGTGGTCAGACGATAGTCGCAGAACACCTGCATGTCGTTGAGGCTTTGCGGCGGCACTTCGTGGGCGCGCGGTGCGTTGGTGCTGATCGAGGTGATCAGCGCCGGTTTGCTCAAGGTTGCCGGGTCGATCACGGGGCCTGCGGACGAGGTGCAGAGCATGATCACGTCGGCTTCGGCGATGGCGGTTTCACGGCTGTCGGCGATGTTCACCCGTGGATCGAGGGCTTGCAGTTGGCGGGCGGTGGCCGGGTCTTCGCTCAAGGTCGGCGAGTACACACTGATGCTCTGCCAGTCGCGCAACGCTTTGACGTAATGCAGGTGCGCCTGGGCGACCTTGCCACTACCAATGATTGCCAGGCGCGCGGCCTTTAACGGGGCGAGGGCATCGACCGCCACGGCGGTGGTCGCAGCGGTGCGGGCAGTCGTCAGTTCGCCGGCATCGCAGAGCAGCAGCGGTTGACCGGTCTGCATCGACATTAGCAGTGTCCACGCGGTCACCAGCGGGCCTTGTTCGCGAACGATGTAAGGCGAAGTCTTGACCCCGTACACGCCGTCTTCCGCCAGCACGCCCAGATAGTTGATGAAGTCCCCGGCACCCTGAGGGAATTCCACCAGTTGCTGCGCCGGTTGCACCGCATGCCCGGCCGCCAGATCGCGGAACAGCTTGCGCAGGATCTGCGGCACATCGATCCGGGCCAACAGCTCGCGGGCCTGGGTTTGGTCGATCACGTAAGGCGTACTGGACATGTCAGACTCCGGAGACTGTTTCTAAACTAATTTGTCCATTATGGACTTTTAGTTTTGTTGAACAATATCCGGGTGAAAAAAAAGCGCAGTCCGTTGCCGGCTGCGCTTCTCTTTATGGCGTCGCTTACTGTGGACGCTTGCGCTCAACCGCCCGCAACAGATGGGTCGGCGGCGTTTCACAGCTGATCTTGCGACCGAGTTTTTCTTCGATGGACGGCAACTGATAGGAGTCGTCTTCACCGGCAAAGCTGATCGACACACCGTCGGCGCCAGCACGACCGGTACGACCGATGCGGTGCACGTAGTCGTCCGGGACTTCCGGCAGGGTGAAGTTGATCACGTGGCTGATGCCGTCGATGTGGATACCGCGACCGGCCACGTCGGTGGCGACCAGTACCCGGATCTTGCCTTCGCGGAAGCCTTCGAGCGTCTTGATCCGCTTGTGCTGCGGCACGTCGCCGGACAGCTGCGCGGCGTTGATGCCGTCACGCACCAGGCGTTCCTCGATACGGCGCACTTCGTCCTTGCGGTTGGCGAACACGATCACCCGCTCCCAACCGTTGTCGTTGACCAGGTTGAAGAGCAGTTTGTATTTGTCGGCACCGGCCACCGCGTAGATGTGCTGTTCGACGTTTTCGTTGGCCACGTTGGTGACCTCGATTTCGACAATCGCAGGATCGGTGGTCCACTGCTTGGCGAGGTTCATCACGTCATCGGTGAAGGTCGCGGAGAACAGCAGGGTCTGACGTTCGCTTTTCGGCGGGGTCTGGCGAATGATCTGACGAACCTGCGGGATGAAGCCCATGTCGAGCATGCGGTCGGCTTCGTCGAGCACCATCACTTCGACCATGTCCAGATGTACGTCACCGCGCTGGTTGAAGTCGAGCAGGCGGCCCGGGGTCGCGACGAGGATGTCGCAATGGCGCGCTTCGAGGTGCTTGAGCTGCTTGTCGAAATCCATGCCGCCGACGAACGTCATGACGTTGAGGCCGGTGTACTTGGTCAGGTCGGCGGCGTCCTTGGCGATCTGCACCACCAGCTCGCGGGTCGGCGCGATGATCAGCGCCCGTGGCTCGCCCATGTAGCGCTCTTTCGGCGGCGGGGTCTGCAACAGCTGGGTGATGATCGAGATCAGGAACGCGGCGGTCTTGCCGGTGCCGGTCTGGGCGCGGCCGATGGCGTCTTTGCCGGCGAGGGTGTAACCCAGCACCTGAGCCTGGATCGGCGTGCAATACGGGAAACCCAGGTCGTGGATGGCGTGCATCAGTTCCGGGGCGAGCTTGAAATCGTGGAAGCGGGTCTTGCCTTCCTGGGGCTCGACGACGAAGTCTTCGAGTTTCCAGGGAATCACCGGCGCCTTGGGCTTGGGTTCGCGACGTGGTCTGGCCGGTTTTGGTGCTTCGCTGCGGGCTGGCTCGGTGGCGGGCACGGCAGCTGGAGCGGGTTTCGGTTCGCGTTTGGGCGTCGTGGCGGGCGTCTGGCGGTCGGCCTGGCTGGCATCGCTGCGATGACCGGGGGCGTGCGACGGCGCAGTGGGGACTGGCGCGAGCTGCTCAGCCTCGCTTTTACCGAACATTTTCTTGAGTGCTTTGAGCACGGTCATCTCATCAATTGGTTAAGGAATGTACGCCGGCCAGTGTAATGCAAGAAACGGGCGCGGCGTAGTGGGATGATCAAAGGGCGACCCCTGTCGCAATTGTCAGCGCAGGCGTTCGCTCAACCATGTGCCGATGTCGCGAATTTCTTCGGGTAACACTTCGTGCTCCATTGGGTATTCCTGCCATGTCACGGTGACACCATGGGCCTTGAGATACTCATAAGCCGTGCGTCCCATCGAGTTCTGCACCACGTTGTCGAACTGGCCGTGCAGCGACAGCACCGGAATCCGCTGCTGGCTGGCGGACAACTCCAGTTCATCGCTGAACGTCGGCGCGTATGTCGATAATGCCAGCACCCCGCCCAACGGCCCCTGCCATTTCAGAAACGCGGTGTGATAGACCACGGCGCCACCCTGGGAGAACCCGGCGAGGAAAATCCGCGAAGCGTCTATTCCGCTGCTTCGCTGTTCTTCGATCAATTCGATGATGCGATCGGCAGATGCTTCCAGCTCATCGCGGTCGATTGCCCGGGCCGGGCTCATGGCTTTGATGTCGTACCAGCTTGGCATGGCATATCCGCCATTTATTGTCACCGGACGGGTCGGCGCCTGGGGCAGGACGAAACGCGTGCTCAGCAGGCTTTCCTGAAGCGCTTCGGCCACCGGCAGAAAGTCGTAGCGGTCGGCGCCGAGGCCGTGCAGCCAGATCACGCAGGCGTCTGCGGGCTTAACAGGCTGAAGAATCAAGGGCTCGGTCATGGCTGCTCCAATTGTGTGCGGGCGCTCTCATTGAGTGCGTGATTTGCGTGCGCGCCCGGTTGATCCGTTAAGAAGATGTCGCAAGGCTGCAAGTTTTGCTATTGACCTGTCACTCAACCGCTTCAGCTGCCGGTGTGGTACGGGCTTTGCTATGAGGTAGTCGTGCAATCGATCTCGCGCCTGGCGGTAACACTATCAGTGAACGCCTGGCGACGGGATAGCAAAGAATCCGGTGATGGATGTTCGCCAATGGCCGCAACGGGCTTAGCGAACGTGAAAGGGCTACCGCCCGTTCGGCCGACTGGTGAGAAGTGAGTTGTCCATGATGTGGATTTTCTCCTACTAGACTCATAGCGAAGGTCCTGCGTCGGTTGACCCCAAAAAAAGCCAACACGGGTCAACAACGCCTCAAAAGGGTGCGACTGGACTCAAGCTCCGACACAACAAGAGCAAAACTGGAGGTTTGAATGAAGATGTTGAAATCCACTCTGGCGATCGTGACTGCTGCTGCAGTACTGGGTGTCAGCGGGTTCGCTCAGGCGGGTGCAACCCTGGATGCAGTGAAGAAGAAAGGATTCGTGCAGTGCGGCGTCAGTGATGGCTTGCCAGGCTTCTCGGTTCCGGATTCCACCGGCAAGATCGTGGGTATCGATGCTGACGTCTGCCGCGCTGTGGCGGCTGCCGTGTTCGGCGACGCGACCAAGGTCAAGTTCAGTCAGTTGAACGCCAAGGAGCGTTTCACCGCGCTGCAGTCGGGCGAGATCGACATCCTGTCGCGCAACACCACCATGACCAGCTCCCGTGACGCGGGCATGGGGCTGAAATTCCCGGGCTTCATTACCTACTACGACGGTATCGGCTTCCTGGTAAACAACAAGCTGGGCGTGAAGAGTGCCAAAGAGCTGGACGGTGCAACCATCTGCATCCAGGCCGGTACCACCACCGAGCTGAACGTTTCCGACTACTTCCGCGGCAACGGTCTGAAATACACCCCGATCACTTTCGACACCTCCGATGAAAGCGCCAAGTCGCTGGAATCCGGTCGTTGCGACGTGCTGACCTCCGACAAGTCCCAGCTGTTCGCCCAGCGCAGCAAGCTGGCTTCGCCGAAGGACTACGTGGTTCTGCCGGAAACCATTTCCAAGGAACCACTGGGCCCGGTCGTGCGTAACGGCGACGACGAGTGGCTGGCCATCGTGCGTTGGGTTGGCTACGCGCTGCTGAACACCGAAGAAGCGGGCATCTCTTCGAAAAACGTCGAAGCGGAAGCCAAAGCGACCAAGAACCCGGATGTCGCTCGTATGCTCGGCGCAGACGGCGAATACGGCAAAGACCTGAAACTGCCGAAGGACTGGGTCGTACAGATCGTCAAGCAAGTCGGCAACTACGGCGAAATCTTCGAGAAAAACCTCGGCAAGAGCACTCCGCTGGAAATCGACCGCGGCCTGAACGCGCTGTGGAACAACGGCGGCATTCAATACGCACCACCAGTGCGCTGATGGTTCTGTCACCCGGCAGGCCAACTGCCGGGTGACGTTCTGTTCCATTATTTCCGGGGCACTTCATGCAAAATTCAATCGGCGCACCAAAGCAGAGGCTCAGCCTCAGCGATCCACGAGTGCGTGCGTGGGTATTTCAGATCATCACCATCGTGGCGGTGGTCTCCCTGGGCTGGTATCTGTTCGATAACACCCAGACCAACCTGCAACACCGGGGTATCACTTCGGGGTTCGACTTTCTCGAGCGCAGTGCCGGGTTCGGCATCGCTCAACACCTGATCTCCTACACCGAAGCGGACAGTTATGCCCGGGTGTTTGTCATCGGCCTGCTCAACACGCTGCTGGTGACTTTCATCGGTGTGATCCTGGCCACGATCCTCGGCTTCATCGTCGGCGTCGCGCGCCTGTCGAAGAACTGGATCATTTCCAAACTGGCAACGGTGTACGTGGAGGTTTTCCGTAACATCCCGCCACTGCTGCAGATCCTGTTCTGGTACTTCGCGGTGTTCCTGACCATGCCGGGGCCGCGCAACAGCCACAACTTCGGCGATACCTTCTTCGTCAGCAGCCGTGGCCTGAACATGCCGGCCGCGCAAATGGCCGACGGCTTCTGGGCGTTCATGGTCAGCATCGTGGTGGCCATCGTCGCCATCGTGCTGATGAGCCGCTGGGCCAACAAGCGCTTTGAAGCAACCGGCGAGCCATTCCACAAGTTCTGGGCCGGCCTGGCGCTGTTCCTGGTGATCCCGGCGGTGTGCGCGCTGATCTTCGGTGCCCCCGTGCACTGGGAAATGCCGAAGCTGCAAGGCTTCAACTTCGTCGGTGGCTGGGTGCTGATTCCGGAATTGCTGGCCTTGACCCTGGCGCTGACGGTGTACACCGCGGCGTTCATCGCCGAGATCGTGCGTTCGGGCATCAAGTCGGTCAGCCACGGCCAGACCGAGGCGGCGCATTCGCTCGGATTGCGCAACGGCCCGACCCTGCGCAAGGTGATCATTCCGCAAGCGCTGCGGGTCATCATCCCGCCGCTGACCAGCCAATACCTGAACCTGGCGAAGAACTCCTCGCTGGCGGCCGGTATCGGTTATCCGGAAATGGTTTCGCTGTTCGCCGGCACCGTGCTGAACCAGACCGGTCAGGCGATCGAAGTCATTGCCATCACCATGAGCGTGTACCTGGCGATCAGTATCAGCATTTCCCTGCTGATGAACTGGTACAACAAGCGCATCGCGCTGATCGAGCGGTAAGGAATAGCGCATGAGTACTCATACTTTCAAACCCGACATGCCACCGCCGGCCAAGGTCTTCGGCCCGATGGCGTGGATCCGCGCGAACATGTTCTCCAGCTGGCTCAACACCCTGCTGACCCTGTTCGCGTTCTACCTGATCTACCTGGTGATTCCGCCGATCCTCAGCTGGGCGATCATCGATGCCAACTGGGTCGGCACCACCCGCGCCGACTGCACCAAGGACGGCGCCTGCTGGGTCTTCATCCAGCAGCGTTTCGGCCAGTTCATGTACGGCTACTACCCGCCGGAACTGCGCTGGCGCGTGGACCTGACCGTGTGGCTGGCGGTCATCGGCGTGGCGCCACTGTTCATCAAGCGCGTGGCGCACAAGGCGGTATACGGCCTGAGCTTCCTGGTGGTCTACCCGATCGTTGCCTGGTGCCTGCTGCATGGCGGCGTCTTCGGCCTCGACACCGTGGCGACCAGCCAGTGGGGCGGTCTGATGCTGACCCTGGTGATCGCCACTGTCGGCATCGCCGGTGCGTTGCCGCTGGGGATTGTCCTGGCGCTGGGCCGGCGCTCGAACATGCCGGCGATCCGAGTGGTCTGCGTGACCTTCATCGAGTTCTGGCGCGGCGTGCCGTTGATCACGGTGCTGTTCATGTCGTCGGTGATGCTGCCGCTGTTCCTGCCCGAAGGCATGAACTTCGACAAGCTGCTGCGGGCGCTGATCGGCGTGATCCTGTTCCAGTCGGCGTACGTCGCCGAGGTGGTGCGCGGCGGTCTGCAAGCAATCCCCAAAGGTCAGTACGAAGCCGCGGCCGCGATGGGCCTCGGTTACTGGCGCGCCATGGGCCTGGTGATTCTGCCGCAAGCCCTGAAGCTGGTGATTCCCGGCATCGTCAACACCTTCATCGCGCTGTTCAAGGACACCAGCCTGGTGATCATCATCGGCCTCTTTGACCTGCTCAACAGCGTCAAGCAAGCCGCTGCCGATCCGAAATGGCTGGGCATGGCCACCGAAGGCTACGTGTTCGCCGCCCTGGTGTTCTGGATTTTCTGTTTTGGTATGTCGCGCTATTCCATGCACCTGGAACGCAAGCTCGACACTGGCCACAAGCGTTAGGAGTTTTTTCGATGAGCGAAGCAATCAAAAAGCCAGTGGGCCCTGAAGGCATCATTCAGATGCAGGGTGTGAACAAGTGGTACGGCCAGTTCCACGTGCTGAAAGACATCAACCTGAACGTGCGTCAGGGCGAGCGTATCGTGCTGTGCGGCCCGTCGGGTTCCGGCAAGTCCACCACCATCCGCTGCCTCAACCGTCTAGAAGAGCACCAGCAGGGCCGCATCGTGGTCGATGGTGTGGAGCTGACCAACGACCTCAAGCAGATCGAAGCGATCCGCCGTGAAGTCGGCATGGTATTTCAGCACTTCAACCTGTTTCCGCACCTGACCATCCTGCAGAACTGCACCCTGGCGCCGATGTGGGTGCGCAAGATGCCCAAGCGCAAGGCCGAGGAAATCGCCATGCATTACCTGGAACGCGTACGCATTCCGGAACAGGCGCACAAGTACCCGGGGCAACTGTCCGGCGGTCAGCAACAGCGTGTGGCGATCGCCCGCGCGCTGTGCATGAAACCGAAAATCATGCTGTTCGACGAACCGACCTCGGCACTCGATCCGGAGATGGTGAAAGAGGTGCTCGACACCATGATCGGCCTGGCCGAAGACGGCATGACCATGCTCTGCGTAACCCACGAAATGGGCTTCGCTCGCACCGTGGCCAACCGCGTGATCTTCATGGACAAGGGCGAAATCGTTGAACAGGCGGCGCCGAACGACTTCTTCGACAATCCGCAGAATGATCGGACGAAGCTGTTCCTGAGTCAGATTCTGCATTGAGATCTGATGAATAAAATAAACCCGGCCTTGTGCCGGGTTTGTTTTTTGTGGGTCAGGAGGCGGTGAGGGTTTCGTGTTCTTTGTGCTCGGTATACTTGAAGGCGTTCCTCAGATCCGCCCCTTCACCCAGGGCTTTCGCATCGGCGAGCAAGTGCGGATAGCGATCGAGCAGGCGCATCAGCAGCACCAATGCCTTCGGCGGAAGCACTTCGCCGCGCTCATAGCGGGAAAATGCGTTGTGTCCGCCACCAGACAGCAGTTGCACCGTTTCTTTTTGCGTCAGGTGCAATTTGCGCCGGATGCGCTTCATCTCGTTACCGATCATTTGTCGGGCAGCAATCACCAGATCATCACCGGCTTGCGTGTAGCGTTCTGCACTATCGGTATCGGCGTCCCACTCGACCTCACCGCATTTGCGACATTCCCAGCCAGCAAGGTCATCGATACGACGTTCCATGCCTTTGACACTGATGGTTTCGCCGCGGCCTTCGAAATGTGTCATTCCCTCACGTGCACCGCAGCTGAAACATTGCCGGGTTTTCATTGGTTTTTCTCCTTGAAGGAGATTACCGGTGGGCCACCTTCGGGGCGGTATGTCACCTTGATGTAAATCTCCAGATCGTGTGAGTGCGTGTGATAAACGTCTTGCCAGACTCGATGATCGTCATAGGTGGTCATCGACTTGTACAACATCCTGTTCTGCAGTTCGAAAACGATTTCTTGCATCTCTATGATGCTGAAGCCGAGATCCAGTCCGGTTTTTTCTGCGCTCTTGGTGAATGCCTGTCTTCCCCGTCGCCTGACCTCAGCCTTGATCACCACCAAGTCGTAATGGGGTGTGTACTTTTCCATAAGAAACCAAAACCCTGTCCCTGAAATTACCCTTAAAGGGTAATTTTGACCAATCGAAAATCCCGCTCCATTTGCCCCTCTCTGACCCTAGGTGGTTGCTGTCCTACAAGGAGCTGACTAACATGTCAGAAAATTCATCCCATGATTGGATGACAGGGCGAATTCCATGTCAGAAAACTCATTATTGATAAAACGATCCCTGGTCGATCAGGCCCTGGATCAATTGCGCCAGCGCATCACCGACGGCACGTGGCAGGTCGGTCAGCGTTTGCCGACCGAGCCCGAGCTGTGCGCCGAACTCGGCATCAGCCGCAACACCGTGCGCGAGGCGATGCGGGTGTTGGCGTTTTCCGGTTTGATCGAAATCCGTCAAGGCGACGGCAGTTACCTGCGGGCGGTGGTCGATCCGATGGACACGCTCAAGGCGCTGTCCAAATGCTCGCTGGACCAGGCCCGGGAAACCCGGCACATCCTTGAAGTCGAGGCCATCGGCCTGGCGGCCTTGCGCCGGACCGATGAAGACCTCGTCGCGTTGCGCGAGGCGCTGGGTGTCGCCGGCAGCCACTACCACGGCGACCTCGACAGTTACATCCGCTGCGATCTGGTCTTCCACCGCCGTCTGGTGGATGCCGCGCACAACCCGACCCTCAGCGAGCTGTATCGCTATTTTTCCAGCATCGTTGGCGCGCAATTGCGCCAGACCCTGAACATCGTCCCCCGTCGACAGGAAGTCTTCGATTTGCACGTCGCCTTGCTTGAGGCCGTCGAGCAGCGCGATCCGGAGCGGGCCAAAGCCCTGTCGAGGCAGTTGATCAATGAACCTTGAAACCGAGAAAACCATGTCCCGCCCAGAAGCCTCCCCAGCACCCGTTCGCAAGGCCGAGCTCGAAGAGTTGTTGATCGACGCCGAAGCCGATGACGAGCAGGTGCAGCAAAGCCATCCGCTGGTACGGCGTCCGTGGCTGTTGCTGCTGGGGCTGATTCTGGTGGCGTTGAACCTTCGTCCGGCGCTGTCGAGCATGGCGCCGTTGCTCAGTGAGGTGTCGAAAAGCCTCGGTTTGTCCGCCGCTCAAGCGGGTTTATTGACGACGTTGCCGGTGCTTTGCCTCGGTCTGTTCGCTCCGCTGGCCCCGATACTTGCGCGGCGTTTCGGTGCCGAGCGGGTGGTCTTGGGAATTCTTCTGACACTGGCCGGCGGCATCATCCTGCGCAGCAATTTCGGTGAAATCGGTCTGTTCGCCGGCAGCGTGCTGGGCGGCGCGAGCATCGGCATCATCGGCGTGTTGCTGCCGGGCATCGTCAAGCGTGACTTCGCCCAGCATGCCGGCACCATGACCGGTGTCTACACCATGGCTCTGTGTCTGGGCGCGGCGATGGCGGCGGGCTCCAGCGTGCCGCTGAGCGAGCACTTCGACCACAGCTGGGCCATGGGCCTGGGTTTCTGGGTGATTCCGGCGCTGGTGGCGGCAGTGTTCTGGCTGCCGCAAATCGGCCAGAAGCACGGCGCGCACAATGTCGCGTATCGAGTGCGTGGTCTGTTGCGTGATCCGCTGGCCTGGCAGGTGACCTTGTACATGGGCCTGCAATCGTCGCTGGCCTACATCGTGTTCGGCTGGTTGCCGTCGATCCTTATCGGTCGCGGGCTGACGCCGACCCAGGCCGGCCTGGTGCTGTCCGGTTCGGTGATCATCCAGCTCGCCAGCTCCCTGGCGGCACCGTGGCTGGCCACGCGCGGCAAGGATCAGCGGCTGGCGATCGTGGTGGTGATGGCGCTGACCCTCGGCGGTCTGTTCGGTTGCCTCTATGCGCCGATCGAAGGGTTGTGGGGCTGGGCGATCCTGCTGGGCCTGGGGCAGGGCGGTACGTTCAGCCTGGCGCTGACCTTGATCGTGCTTCGCTCACGGGATTCCCATGTCGCGGCGAACCTGTCGAGCATGTCCCAGGGCTTCGGCTACACCCTCGCATCCATGGGGCCGTTCGCGGTCGGCGTGGTGCATGACTGGACCGGAGGCTGGAACGCCGTGGGCTGGATCTTCGGCATTATCGGTGCCGGGGCAATCCTCGCCGGCCTCGGTGCCGGACGTGCGTTGTACGTGCAGGTGGTCAGCGAAAAGGTCTGATACGCACACACTGTCGGTATTCGGAATGCGAATGCCGATAGTGTTTCGGGCGTTTGCGGATTATCGTGCTGGCAATCTGTACCTTTCCTGGAGATTGCCCATGAGTGAAGAAGCCCACAGCGCCCTGATCACCCGTTTCTACCAGGCTTTCCAGCGCCTCGACGCCGAGGCCATGGCCGCCTGCTACACCGACGACGTTGTGTTCAGCGATCCGGCCTTCGGCGAGTTGCGCGGCCGCGATGCCGGCGACATGTGGCGCATGCT
Source organism: Pseudomonas sp. R45(2017) (assembly GCF_002112305.1). Lineage (NCBI taxonomy): Bacteria > Pseudomonadati > Pseudomonadota > Gammaproteobacteria > Pseudomonadales > Pseudomonadaceae > Pseudomonas > Pseudomonas sp. R45(2017). Next base: position 320,876 of record NZ_NEHH01000006.1, read on the forward strand.
CACTACCCGGGCCAAGGACTTCTCCCTGACCTTCGACAACGTCCGCGCCGACGAGCGCAGCGGCGGCGCCCACTGGGTAGCGACGTACCTGTTCAGTCAGACCGGCAACATCGTCATCAACGACATCCAGGCACGTTTCGTCTTCCGTGACGGCAAGATCTGCGAACACCACGACTACTTCGACCTGTGGCGCTGGTCGCGCCAGGCGCTGGGCTTCAAGGGCCTGCTCCTTGGCTGGACGCCGCTGGTGCGCAACGCCGTCCGCGCCCAGGCGCTGAAAGGGCTGAAGGCTTTTCAAGCAAGTCGCTGATAAGATCGCGGCCTGTTTTCCTCACGCCTGAATTGTCCCGTGACCAGCCTTAGCGAAAATCCTCTCGATGCCGACGTTCCAGTGAGCAAGTCCTGGTTCGTCTACCTCGTACGCGCCGCCAACGGTTCGCTGTACTGCGGGATCAGCGATGATCCCGTGCGCCGTTTCGCCAAGCACCAGAGCGGCAAAGGGGCGCGATTCTTTCTCTCAAGCCCGGCGATGGCGCTGGTCTACACCGAGCGTTGTCGCGACAAGGGTGATGCGTTGCGTCAGGAGCGATTGATCAAGAAGCTCAGGAAGAGTGCGAAGGAGTGTCTGGTGGCGTCTTATCGGCACGACTGAATGAGTCCTCGAACTTTTAGATATCCCTCTCGTGGAGGAGGCACGTTGCATAAACGACAGGCAAGAAAAAACCGCCCTTGCAGGCGGTTTTTTCTATAAACCTCGGTTTGCGGCCGGGGGTTATTGCATCTCACTGGATACACTGGCGCAGCTGAAGACTATTCGCCTTTGCGCCCATTATCAACCTGACTGATCAGTTCCCATCAGCCGGATCCGTAGGCTGCGAACGAATTGCGCGCTAAGCTGCTGGCTCACTTTCTGTGCGGCGGAGCCGAGCATGTCCGAGTTGATTCTGCATCATTACCCGACCTCTCCATTCGCCGAAAAGGCCCGGCTGCTGTTGGGTTTCAAGGGCCTGTCCTGGCGCTCGGTGCACATCTCGCCGGTGATGCCGAAACCGGACCTGACCGCCCTGACAGGTGGCTACCGCAAGACTCCGGTGCTGCAGATCGGCGCCGACATCTATTGCGACACCGCGTTGATCGCCCGCCGCCTCGAGCAGGAAAAGGCCCAGCCTTCGTTCTTCCCGGAAGGTCAGGAGATGATCGCCGCCAGTTTTGCCGCCTGGGCCGATTCGGTGGTGTTCCAGCATGCGGTGAGCCTGGTGTTCCAGCCGGAATCGGTGGCGGTGCGTTTCGGCAAGTTACCGCCGGAAGCGATCAAGGCGTTCCTCGCCGATCGGGCCGGGCTGTTCAGTGGTGGCAGCGCGACCAGGCTGTCGGCCGAGCAGGCCAAACACAACTGGCCGACTGTCATGGCACGTCTGGAGCAGCAGTTGCAGCGTGAAGACGGTGACTTCCTGTTCGGTGAGCCGTCGATTGCCGACTTCGCCATGGCCCATCCGCTGTGGTTTCTCAAGGCCACGCACGTGACGGCGCCCTTGGTTGATGCTTATCCGGCAGTGTCGGCGTGGCTGGGGCGTGTGCTCGGTTTTGGCCATGGCGCGGCCAGCGAGATGAGCTCGGAGGAAGCACTGGAGATCGCGCGCGGTTCGAAGCCAGCGGCGTTGCCGGACGAAGAGTTCACTGATCCGAACGGGTTCGTGGCAGGTCAGCAGGTGCTGATCGCCGCGACAGACTACGGTGTAGATCCGGTGGCCGGTGAGCTGGTGTTTGCCGGTCGCGAGGAGTTGATCCTGCGCCGTGAAGACGAGCGTGGCGGGTTGGTGCATGTGCACTTCCCGCGTTTCGGTTTCCGAATCGAGAAACGCTGAAACAACTGAGGGAGCCGATTGGCTCCCTCGTTCATTTCAGTGCAGCGAGAATCTCGTCCGGATCAAATCCGCGAATCAACGTGCCATTGACGTCGATCAGCGGGATCCCGCGCCCGCCCAGCGCTTCGTACACCTTGCGTGCCTCGGCATCCTTCTCGATATCGAATTCCTTGAACGGAATGCCTTTCTGATCGAGAAAGCGCTTGGTCTGCTTGCAGTAGCCGCACCAGTCCGTGGCGTACAGCACGACATGGGCGTTGGCGCGGACTTGCTCGGACGCCATCTGCGACGGGTTGAAGACCCGCTCGATCTTGCCCCAGTTCTGATAGACCACGACCACCAGCAGAACCAGCAGAACCTTTTTCAGCACATTGCCGAGCATCAGTTGCGACGCTTCAACTGATCGGTGAGCGAGGTCGGCAGGCCTTTGATGACCAGCGTCCCGGCCTCTTCGTCGTATTCGATCTTCGAGCCCAGCAGGTGGGCTTCGAAGCTGATCGACAGGCCTTCGGCGCGACCGGTGAAGCGGCGGAACTGGTTGAGCGTGCGTTTATCCGCCGGAATCTCCGGCGACAGGCCGTAATCCTTGTTGCGGATGTGATCGTAGAAGGCTTTCGGGCGCTCTTCGTCGATCAGCTCCGAGAGTTCTTCCAGGCCCATGGGTTCGCCAAGCTTGGCCTGGCTGCTGGCGTAGTCGACCAGGGTCTTGGTCTTCTCGCGGGCGGAATCTTCCGGCAGGTCTTCGCTCTCGACGAAGTCGCTGAAGGCCTTGAGCAGGGTGCGGGTTTCGCCCGGGCCATCGACGCCTTCCTGGCAGCCGATGAAGTCGCGGAAGTACTCCGAAACCTTCTTGCCGTTCTTGCCCTTGATGAACGAGATGTACTGCTTGGACTGCTTGTTGTTCTGCCACTCTGAAACGTTGATCCGCGCCGCCAGGTGCAGTTGACCGAGGTCGAGGTGGCGCGACGGGGTCACGTCCAGTTGATCGGTCACCGCCACGCCTTCGCTGTGGTGCAGCAGGGCGATGGCCAGGTAATCGGTCATGCCTTGCTGATAGTGGGCGAACAACACATGGCCGCCGACCGACAGGTTCGACTCTTCCATCAGCTTTTGCAGGTGTTCGACCGCGACTTTGCTGAACGCGGTGAAGTCCTTGCCGCCTTCCATGTACTCCTTCAGCCAGCCGCTGAACGGGAACGCACCGGACTCCGGATGGAACAGGCCCCAGGCTTTGCCCTGTTTGGCGTTATAGCTCTCGTTGAGATCGGCGAGCATGTTCTCGATGGCTGCGGACTCAGCCAGTTCGGAGTCACGGGCGTGCAGGACTGCGGGTGTGCCGTCGGGTTTTTTGTCGATCAAATGGACGATGCAATGACGGATCGGCATAGGCTTCTCGGCTGGTGGAAGGGAGGAGGGCGGGCTCCCCCGAAAAAGCGCTCAGTGTACCGCAACCACTGGATTTGGCGCGGGGTGAAGGGCAAATCCGGGTCACCCGACGGCCCTTATGCATTTATTTACCGATTTAGCGCAATAAACCTGACCATTTGGCTAGCTGGAGGCGGATATTTCCTTGTCTCTGTGCTAGTTTTGCCCGGTCTTGTGCGAAGTCACCGCGACAAGCATGCATTCAGCTTTTGTCAGGTCGAACCAAACCTTGATTTCGGCATCTATAACCCCGACTCGTCGTGGTTATCGCCGAGGGTGCCAGATCCAGAAGATCGGGCTCGATGGCTGACACTGCACTCTGCAATCCATATGAATTTGATAGGGAAGGAACACTACATGGCTCTTACTAAAGACCAACTGATCGCCGACATCGCTGAAGCTATCGACGCGCCGAAAACCACCGCGCGTAACGCTCTGGACCAACTGGGCCAAATCGTTGCCGATCAGCTGGAAAACGGCGGCGAAATCACCTTGCCAGGTATCGGCAAGCTGAAAGTGACCGAGCGTCCTGCCCGCACTGGCCGTAACCCATCGACTGGCGCTGCCATCGAAATCCCTGCCAAGAAAGTGATCAAGCTGGTTGTGGCCAAAGGCCTGACCGACGCTGTGAACAAGTAAGACGCAGCGATAAAAAAACCGTGCACCGGAGCGATCCGGGCACGGTTTTTTTGTGCCTGCCGATTGTGTTTCAGCAGTGGCGGCGGCTGCTTTGCGCTCAAGCGCCGCCCCGGTTGAAACGTCTTACTTGCGAACCCAGCGTTCGCGCCGCCAGATCTGCTGTTCGGACTTGGTCTGGAAGGTCCAGGCGACGAAGCGACTCTGTTTCTGCCCCTGGGACATTTCCACCACCTGGCTTTCCAGCGCGCCGGCCTTTTTCAGTGCGGTTTCGATGGCAGGCAGGTTCGAAGCTTTCGAGACCAGGGTGCTGAACCACAACACCTTGTGCGCAAAATTCGCACTTTCGGCGATCAGTTGCGTCACGAAACGCGCTTCGCCGCCCTCACACCACAGCTCGGCCGACTGACCGCCGAAGTTCAGCACCGGCAGTTTGCGTTTCGGATCGGCCTTGCCCAGGGCTCGCCATTTACGCTCGCTGCCCTTGGTGGCTTCTTCCATCGACGCGTGGAACGGCGGGTTGCACATGGTCAGGTCAAAGCGCTCGCCGGGCTCCAGCAGGCCGATCAGGATGTGCTTGCGGTTTTCCTGCTGGCGCAGCTGGATGACCTTGTTCAAGTCGTTGGACTGGACGATGGCCCTGGCAGCAGCCACGGCGGTCGGATCGATCTCCGAGCCCAGGAAGTGCCAGCGATATTCGCTGTTACCGATCAGCGGGTACACGCAGTTGGCGCCCATGCCGATATCCAGCACGTTGACGATGGCGCCGCGCGGAACCACGCCGTCGTTGTTGCTGGCCAGCAGGTCAGCCAGGAAGTGGATGTAGTCGGCGCGGCCCGGCACCGGCGGGCACAGATAATCGGCCGGGATGTCCCAATGCTGGATGCCGTAGAACGATTTGAGCAACGCCCGGTTGAACACACGCACTGCATCGGGACTGGCGAAGTCGATGCTTTCCTTGCCGTACGGGTTGGTGATCACGAACTTCGCCAGTTCCGGCGTGGTCTTGATCAGCGCCGGGAAGTCGTAACGACCCTGATGGCGATTGCGCGGGTGCAGGCTGGCCTCTTTACGCGGCGCCACGGGCTTGGCCGGGGTGGCGGAGTCAGGCTTCTTGCGCGCAGGTTTCGGTGTGCGTGGGGCGTTCATGGGCGTGGTCGATTCGGGTAGGGCTGAAAGTGGCGGCCATTGTCCCACAGGGAGCCGTGTTGTTGGCCGGAAAAGTGCCGGGCACAAAAAAGGGAGGCCGTTGCGGGCCTCCCTTTTTCAGTGCGATTTGCCGTTACAGGCTGGCAATCCGCGCGTGCTGCTCGGCCAGCTTGGCCAAAGCCTGTTCGGCTTCGGCCAGTTTGGCGCGTTCCTTCTCGATGACTTCGGCCGGGGCCTTGTCAACGAAACCGGCATTGGACAGCTTGCCGCCAACCCGCTGGACTTCGCCCTGCAGACGCAGAATTTCCTTGTCCAGACGCGCCAGCTCGGCGTTCTTGTCGATCAGACCGGCCATCGGCACCAGCACTTCCATCTCGCCAACCAGCGCGGTGGCGGACAGCGGCGCTTCTTCGCCGGCGGCCAGTACGGTGATCGATTCCAGACGCGCCAGCTTCTTCAGCAGCGCTTCGTTCTCGGTCAGGCGGCGCTGGTCTTCAGCGGTGACGTTTTTCAGGTAGATCGGCAGCGGTTTGCCCGGGCCGATGTTCATTTCGCCACGGATGTTACGCGTGCCGAGCATCAGGCCCTTGAGCCATTCGATGTCGTCTTCGGCCGCCGGATCGATGCGCTCTTCGTTGGCCACCGGCCACGCTTGCAGCATGATCGTCTTGCCCTGAATGCCGGCCAGCGGCGCAATGCGCTGCCAGATTTCTTCAGTGATGAACGGCATGAACGGATGCGCCAGACGCAGCGCCACTTCCAGTACGCGAACCAGCGTGCGGCGAGTGCCGCGCTGACGCTCGACCGGCGCGTTTTCGTCCCACAGCACTGGCTTGGACAGTTCCAGGTACCAGTCGCAGTACTGGTTCCAGATGAACTCGTACAGCGCTTGCGCAGCCAGGTCGAAACGGAACTGATCCAGTTGACGGGTCACTTCGGCTTCGGTGCGTTGCAGTTGCGAGATGATCCAGCGGTCCGCCAGCGACAGCTCGTAGGCTTCGCCGTTCTGGCCGCAGTCTTCGCCCTTGTCCAGAACATAACGCGCGGCGTTCCAGATCTTGTTGCAGAAGTTGCGATAGCCTTCGACGCGGCCCATGTCGAACTTGATGTCGCGGCCGGTGGACGCCAGCGAGCAGAAGGTGAAGCGCAGGGCGTCGGTGCCGTAGCTGGCGATGCCGTCGGCGAACTCGTCGCGGGTCTGCTTCTCGATCTTCTTCGCCAGTTTCGGCTGCATCAGACCGGAAGTGCGTTTCTGCACCAGGGTTTCGAGCTCGATACCGTCGATGATGTCCAGCGGGTCCAGGACGTTGCCCTTGGACTTGGACATCTTCTGGCCCTGGCCATCACGCACCAAGCCGTGCACATAAACAGTCTTGAACGGAACCTGCGGCGTGCCGTCCTCGTTCTTGATCAGGTGCATCGTCAGCATGATCATCCGGGCAACCCAGAAGAAAATGATGTCGAAGCCGGTGACCAGCACGTCGGTGGAGTGGAATTTCTTCAGGAACTCGGTCTTTTCCGGCCAGCCCAGGGTGGAGAAGGTCCACAGGCCCGAACTGAACCAGGTGTCGAGAACGTCGTTGTCCTGTTGCAGCGCAACGTCCGGACCGAGGTTGTGCTTGGCGCGCACTTCGGCTTCGTCGCGACCGACGTAGACCTTCCCTGACTCGTCGTACCAGGCCGGAATCCGGTGGCCCCACCACAGCTGACGGCTGATGCACCAGTCCTGGATGTCGCGCATCCACGAGAAGTACATGTTTTCGTACTGCTTCGGCACGAACTGGATACGGCCGTCTTCAACGGCAGCAATCGCAGGCTCGGCCAGCGGCTTGGTGGAAACGTACCACTGGTCGGTCAGCCACGGCTCGATGACGGTGCCGGAGCGGTCGCCTTTCGGTACTTTCAGGTTGTGGTCGTCGACGCTCACCAGCAGGCCGGCGGCGTCGAATGCGGCAACGATCTGCTTGCGCGCTTCGAAACGCTCGAGACCGGCGTATTCGGCCGGAATCTTGCCGTCGATGCTGTCGTTCAGCGTGCCGTCGAGGTTGAACACCTGGGCCGCAGGCAGCACGTTGGCGTTCTTGTCGAAGATGTTCAGCAGCGGCAGGTTGTGGCGCTTGCCGACTTCGTAGTCGTTGAAATCGTGGGCCGGGGTGATTTTCACGCAGCCGGTGCCGAATTCAGGATCGCAGTAATCGTCGGCGATGATCGGGATGCGGCGGCCGACCAGCGGCAGCTCGACAAATTTGCCGATCAGGGCTTTGTAGCGCTCGTCGTTCGGATTTACCGCGACGGCGGAGTCGCCGAGCATGGTTTCCGGACGGGTGGTCGCGACGATCAGGAAATCGTTGCCTTCAGCGGTTTTCGCGCCGTCGGCCAGCGGGTATTTCAGGTTCCACAGGAAACCTTTCTCGTCGTGGTTTTCCACTTCGAGGTCGGAAATCGCCGTGTGCAGTTTGGTATCCCAGTTGACCAGGCGCTTGCCGCGATAGATCAGGCCGTCTTCGTGCAGGCGCACGAAGGCTTCTTTAACGGCTTCCGAGAGGCCGTCGTCCATGGTGAAGCGCTCGCGGCTCCAGTCCACGGACGAGCCGAGACGGCGGATCTGACGGCTGATGTTGCCGCCGGACTGATCCTTCCACTCCCAGACTTTCTCGAGGAATTTTTCCCGGCCCAGATCGTGGCGGTTCTGGCCCTGGGCTTCGAGTTGACGCTCCACCAGCATCTGCGTGGCGATACCGGCGTGGTCGGTGCCCGGCTGCCACAGGGTGTTGCGACCCTGCATGCGACGGAAACGGATCAGGGCGTCCATGATCGCGTTGTTGAAACCGTGACCCATGTGCAGGCTGCCGGTGACGTTCGGCGGCGGGATCATGATGGTGTAGGAGTCGCCCGCGCCTTGCGGGGCGAAGTAGTTCTCGGACTCCCAGGTGTTGTACCAGGAAGTTTCAATGGCGTGCGGCTGGTAGGTCTTATCCATGCGCGGCGGGACCCTATTGGCATTTATTCAGGAAAAGCCGGGAAGTATAGCGGGGCATGGGGCGCAGGGCGAGCGGGGCGGGCCGGGTGGAGACTTAAATGTGGGAGCAGGCTTGCCAGCGATGCAGGCGCCGCGGTTTTTCAGGAAAGACGCGGTGATGCGCTCGCTGGAAGGCCAGCTCCCACAGGAGATCAGGGAATTATTCGTACTGGCCGAGAAGCCGTTCCATCCGCGCCTCGAGGCGACGCTTGATTTCGGTTTCGATGTGCGGAGCGAAGTCGTCGATCACGTCCTGCATGATCAGTTGCGCCGCGGCGCGCAGTTCGCTGTCCAGGTGCAGCAGGGCGTCAGGGCCTTTATCCACAGGCGCAGCGGCAGGCTGCGGGGCTGGCGTCGGCGCGGGTGCAGCTTCGACGGCTTGCGGTGCGTTGTCGACCGAATCGAACAACATCGGAATCTGTTCCTGTTCGCCATCATCGACCGTGTCGGTCAGCAGTGGCGGTTGCAGGTTGTCATCGCCGAGCAGCTGGCGGATCGACTCGAGGTCATCCAGCAGGTGCGCGGGTTTTTGCAGCGGTTTTGGAGTGTCCATCGGCGTACTCAGAGTCGCTGTAAACGGTGGTCTTGCAGAGGATAGCCCTGTTCGCGGTAGAAACGGAAACTCTCCCGCGCCGCAGTGCGAATCGCCGGATCTTCCACCACAACCTCCGCCACCCGGGCGAATTGGTTGGCGAAAACCGGGACTTTCAGATCGAGGTTGACCAGCAAGTCCGCGTGCTGGCCACAGTCCTCGCCCAGTCCCAACACGATCAGTCCTTCCGGTTCGCTTTCAGCCGGGCCGTGAGGCACGAAGGTTTCGCCCTTGAAAGCCCACAGTCGCGCATCGAGATCATCACGCTGGGCGGCATCGCTGCAATGCAGGTAGATGCGATGGCCCATGCGCCAGGCTTTATCGGTGAGCTTGCAGGCAAAGTCCAGGCGAGCCGAAGGATCGGCGCTGGGCAGGATGTAAAAGTCGACTTTGGTCATTGCGGTTCCTGAGCTGCAAGCAGCGCCCCTCAAGAGAGGCGCCGCTCGCAGTCATCGGTTTCAGGCTTTGGCGCGGTCCAGCAGGTACTGGGTCAGCAGCGGAACCGGACGGCCAGTGGCGCCCTTGTCCTTGCCGCCGCTAGTCCAGGCGGTGCCTGCGATGTCCAGGTGCGCCCAGTTCAGGTTTTTGGTGAAGCGCGACAGGAAGCAGGCAGCGGTGATGGTGCCGGCCTTAGGACCGCCGATGTTGGCGATGTCGGCGAACGGACTGTCCAGCTGCTCCTGGTATTCATCGAACAGCGGCAGTTGCCAGGCGCGGTCGTCGGCAGCCTTGCCGGCGCTCAGCAGTTGCTCGATCAGCTCGTCGTTGTTGCCCAGCAGGCCCGACGTGTGGGCGCCCAGCGCAACGACGCAGGCACCGGTCAGGGTGGCGATGTCGATTACCGCTTGCGGCTTGAAGCGCTCGGAGTAGGTCAGGGCATCGCACAGCACCAGGCGGCCTTCGGCGTCGGTGTTGAGGATTTCCACGGTCTGGCCGCTCATGGTGGTGACGATGTCGCCCGGACGCGAAGCGTTGCCGCTCGGCATGTTCTCGGCGCAAGCCAGGATGCACACCAGGTTGATCGGCAGTTTCAGTTCCAGCACGGCGCGCAGAGTACCGAACACGCTGGCGGCGCCACCCATGTCGTACTTCATTTCGTCCATGCCGGCGCCCGGTTTCAGGCTGATGCCGCCGGTGTCGAAAGTGATGCCTTTACCAACCAGTGCGTACGGCTTCTCGGATTTCTTGCCGCCGTTGTATTGCATGACGATCAGGCGCGGCGGCTGGGCGCTGCCCTGGCCGACGGCGTAGAACGAACCCATGCCCAGCGACTTGATCTTCTTCTCGTCGAGGACTTCGACTTTCAGATCCTTGAACTCTTTGCCGAGGTTCTTGGCTTGCTCGCCGAGGAAAGTCGGGTGGCAGATGTTCGGCGGCAGGTTGCCCAGGTTACGGGTGAACGCCATGCCGTTGGCGATCGCGGTGGCGTGGTTCACGGCGCGCTGCACTTCGGCCTGAGCGGCCTTGATGGTCAGCAGGGTGATCTTCTTCAGGGCGCGCGGTTCGGCTTTCTGGCTCTTGAACTGGTCGAAGGTGTATTCGCCGTCGACCAGGGTTTCGGCCAGCAGGCGGGTCTTGCCGTAGCTGTCGCGGTTCTTGACGATGATTTCATCGAGTGCCAGGACGGCATCGCTGCCGGCCAGGCCTTTAAGGGTGTTGAGGATGCCGGCGACGATCTTGCGGAACGGACGGTCGCCCAGTTCTTCATCCTTGCCCACGCCGACCAGCAGCACGCGTTCGGCTTTCAGGTTCGGCAGGCTGTGCAGCAACAGGCTCTGGCCGACCTTGCCGGCCAGATCGCCACGCTTGAGCACGGCGCTGATTGCGCCACCGCTCAGTTCGTCGACCTGCCTGGCGGCAACACCGAGTTTGCGGCCTTCGCCGACGGCAACCACCAGGGTGGCGGTTTTCAACGTTTCTGGGCTAACGCTTTTTACAACCAGTTCCATGTCCGGATCCCTGAATGAATGGTCAACACGCAGGCGTTCGACGGTGCCCGCCGTCGCCTGCTTATAGAGAGAAGAGGCGCAGGCCAGCGCCTGCGACAGAGGCGGCAGTTTGAACCTCGCTCACCGCGCCTGACAACCCTCGGTTGTACGATCTTCAACGGATTGCACGCTTGCGTGAGTGTGCGCAGTGACAGGCGCCCTCAATCACAGGATAATGCCGCATCTTTTTTCGACGGCTCTGCCTTGCGGGCCCGTCGATACGTTTGCTTGTTTGGCCGCCTTAGCCTGACAACCCTGGAGTGTCTGGTTTGATCGTCTTCCGTTATCTGTCCCGCGAAGTCCTGTTGACCCTGAGTGCGGTAAGCGCCGTGCTGCTGGTCATCATCATGAGCGGTCGCTTCATCAAATACCTTGCCCAGGCCGCCGCAGGCCAGCTCGATCCGGGATCGCTGTTCCTGATCATGGGCTTCCGTCTGCCGGGCTTCCTGCAACTGATCCTGCCGCTGGGCCTGTTTCTCGGGATCCTGCTGGCGTACGGCCGGTTGTACCTGGAAAGCGAGATGACCGTGCTCTCGGCCACCGGCATGAGCCAGCAGCGTCTGTTTCGCATGACTCTGTTTCCGGCCACCCTGGTGGCGCTGGTGGTTGCATGGCTGAGCCTGAGCCTGGCCCCGCAAGGCGCCAACCAGTTCCAGCTGCTGCTGAACAAGCAGGACGCCCTGACCGAGTTCGACACCCTCGAGCCCGGCCGCTTCCAGGCCCTGCGCGACGGTACGCGGGTGACCTACACCGAAACCCTGAGCGATGATCGGGTCAATCTTGGCAGCGTGTTCATCTCGCAGAAGAACCTCGGCGCCAACCAGAAAGATCGCGGGATTTCCGTGCTGGTGGCGGAAAAGGGGCGTCAGGAAGTGCGTCCCGACGGCAACCGCTACCTGATCCTCGACAACGGCTACCGCTACGACGGCAGCCCGGGTCAGGCCAACTATCGCGCCATCCACTACGAAACCTACGGCGTGCTGCTGCCCAAGCCGGATGTCAGCGAGGAAGTCACCGACCGTGACGCCATGCCGACCTCGTCTCTGCTGGGCAGCGATGACATCCGCTCGAAAACCGAACTGCAATGGCGCCTGTCGCTGCCGTTGCTGGTGTTCATCGTGACCCTGATGGCGGTGCCGCTGTCGCGGGTCAATCCGCGTCAGGGGCGTTTCCTCAAGCTGCTGCCGGCGATTCTTCTTTATATGGCTTACCTGACCATCCTGATTGCCGCCCGCGGCGCCCTCGAGAAAGGCAAGATTCCACCGGCGCTCGGCTTGTGGTGGGTCCACGCGATCTTCCTGGTCATCGGCCTCGGCCTGCTGTACTGGGAACCTCTGCGCCTGAAACTGGCGAGCCGTCGCAGCGCAGCGCTGGAGGTGGCCCGTGGTTAAACTCGACCGCTACATCGGCAGCAGCGTGTTCATGGCGATCATCGCAGTGCTGGCGATCATTCTCGGCCTGGCAACCTTGTTTGCGTTCATCGACGAGATGGGCGACGTCAGTGACACCTACACCTTGGTCGACGTTCTGAGCTTCGTGCTCCTGACCGCGCCGCGTCGGCTCTACGACATGCTGCCGATGGCGGCGCTGATCGGCTGCCTGATCGGTCTCGGCAGTCTGGCGAGCAGCAGTGAACTGACCGTGATGCGTGCCGCCGGTGTCTCCATCGGGCGCATCGTCTGGGCGGTGATGAAGCCGATGCTGGTGCTGATGCTGGCCGGCGTGCTGATCGGCGAGTACGTGGCACCGGCCACCGAAAGCATGGCCCAGGCCAACCGTTCGCTGGCGCAAGGCAGCGGCGACGCGCAAAGCGCCAAGCACGGCATGTGGCACCGTCAGGGCGAGGAGTTCATTCACATCAACTCCGTACAGCCCAACGGTCGCCTGTACGGCGTGACCCGTTATCACTTCGACAAAGAGCGTCACCTGCTGAGCTCGAGCTTCGCCAAACGCGCCGAGTTCGACACCGATCACTGGCAGCTGACCGACGTGACCACCACCAAATTCCACGAGCGCAGCACTGAAGTGGTCAACACGCCGGTCGAGCGCTGGGATGTCTCGCTGAGCCCGCAATTGCTGAGCACTGTAGTGATGGCGCCGGAATCGCTGTCGATCACCGGTCTGTGGGGTTACATCCACTATCTGGCTGATCAGGGTCTGAGCAACGGTCGTTACTGGCTGGCATTTTGGGTCAAGGTGTTGCAGCCGCTGGTGACCGCCGCGCTGGTGCTGATGGCGATTTCCTTCATCTTCGGTCCGTTGCGTTCGGTGACCCTCGGTCAGCGGGTGTTCACCGGTGTGCTGGTGGGCTTCACCTTCCGCATCGTTCAGGATCTGCTGGGTCCATCCAGTCTGGTCTTCGGCTTCTCGCCGCTGTTCGCGGTGCTGGTGCCGGCTGGCGTGTGTGCGCTGGCGGGTGTCTGGCTGTTGCGTCGAGCCGGTTGATGAACAAGGTTTCACCCACGCTTTAGCCTTGAAAACGCCTCGGTCATCAGATCGGGGCGTTTTTGCATGCAATCAGGGTGACAGGCGAACGTGACGCTTGCGCCGTGTATCAGGTACAATTCCCGGCTATTTTTCGGCGGGCCAAGCCTGCAGCCTTTTTGAGTGTTGATCCGTGAGTGATTTGAGTCATATCCGCAATTTCTCCATCATCGCCCACATTGACCATGGCAAGTCGACGCTGGCTGACCGTTTCATCCAGATGTGCGGTGGCCTGGCCGAGCGTGAAATGGAAGCCCAGGTACTGGATTCCATGGATCTGGAGCGCGAACGCGGGATCACCATCAAGGCCCACAGCGTTACCCTCTATTACAAGGCCAAAGATGGCGTCACCTACCAGCTTAACTTCATTGACACCCCGGGCCACGTCGACTTCACCTACGAAGTCAGCCGTTCCCTGGCCGCGTGTGAAGGTGCGCTGCTGGTGGTCGATGCGGGGCAGGGCGTTGAAGCCCAGTCCGTGGCCAACTGCTACACCGCTATCGAGCAGGGCCTCGAGGTCATGCCGGTCCTGAACAAGATCGACCTGCCACAGGCCGAGCCTGATCGCGTCAAGGACGAGATCGAGAAGATCATCGGCATCGACGCCACCGACGCCGTCACCTGCAGCGCCAAGACCGGCCTGGGTGTCGACGAAGTGCTCGAGCGTCTGGTCGCGACCATTCCTGCGCCGACCGGCAACATCGAAGATCCGCTGCAAGCGTTGATCATCGACTCCTGGTTCGACAACTACCTGGGCGTTGTTTCCCTGGTGCGCGTGCGTCATGGCCGTGTGAAGAAGGGCGACAAGATCCTAGTCAAGTCCACCGGCAAGGTGCACCTGGTCGACAGCGTCGGCGTGTTCAACCCGAAACACACCGCCACCGCTGACCTGAAGGCCGGCGAAGTGGGCTTCATCATCGCCAGCATCAAGGACATTCACGGTGCGCCGGTCGGTGACACCCTGACCTTGAGCTCCACCCCGGACGTTCCGGTGCTGCCAGGTTTCAAACGCATCCAGCCGCAGGTTTACGCCGGTCTGTTCCCGGTCAGCTCCGACGACTTCGAAGACTTCCGCGAAGCGCTGCAGAAGCTGACCCTGAACGACTCGTCGCTGCAATACACCCCGGAAAGCTCCGACGCACTGGGCTTCGGCTTCCGTTGCGGCTTCCTCGGCATGCTGCACATGGAGATCATCCAGGAGCGCCTGGAGCGCGAATACGACCTGGACCTGATCACCACGGCGCCGACGGTAATCTTCGAACTGGTGCTGAAAACCGGTGAAACGATTTACGTCGACAACCCGTCGAAGCTGCCGGACGTCTCGTCGATCGAAGACATGCGCGAGCCGATCGTGCGCGCCAACATCCTGGTACCGCAGGAGCATCTGGGCAACGTCATCACCCTGTGCATCGAGAAACGCGGTGTGCAGGTCGACATGCTGTTCCTCGGCAATCAGGTGCAAGTGACCTACGACCTGCCGATGAACGAAGTGGTGCTGGACTTCTTCGATCGTCTGAAATCCACCAGCCGCGGCTATGCTTCGCTGGACTACCATTTCGATCGTTACCAATCGGCTAATCTGGTGAAACTGGACGTGCTGATCAACGGCGACAAGGTCGACGCTCTGGCGCTGATCGTGCACCGTGACAATTCGCACTTCAAAGGTCGCCAGTTGACCGAGAAGATGAAAGAACTGATTCCTCGTCAGATGTTCGACGTGGCCATTCAGGCTGCCATTGGCGGTCAGATCGTCGCCCGGACAACCGTCAAGGCACTCAGAAAGAACGTATTGGCCAAGTGCTACGGCGGCGACGTCAGCCGCAAGAAAAAACTGCTTGAGAAGCAGAAGGCCGGTAAGAAACGCATGAAACAGGTCGGCAACGTGGAAATTCCACAAGAAGCCTTCCTCGCCGTGCTCAGGTTGGAATAGTCAGGTCCTATGTCACTAAATTTCCCGCTGTTGCTGGTCATTGCCGTGTTCGTCTGCGGTCTGTTGGCGTTGCTCGATCTGTTGATCCTGGCACCGCGTCGGCGTGCCGCCATCGCCTCCTATCAGGGCAGCGTCAGCCAGCCTGATGTGGTGGTGGTCGAGAAGCTGAACAAGGAACCGCTGCTGGTCGAGTACGGCAAGTCGTTCTTCCCGGTGCTGTTCATCGTGCTGGTGCTGCGTTCGTTCCTGGTGGAACCGTTCCAGATTCCGTCCGGCTCGATGAAACCGACCCTGGACGTTGGCGACTTCATTCTGGTGAACAAGTTTTCCTACGGGATCCGTTTGCCGGTGATCGACAAGAAGATCATCGAAGTCGGTGACCCGCAGCGCGGCGATGTGATGGTGTTCCGCTACCCGAGCGACCCGAACGTCAACTACATCAAGCGTGTGGTCGGCCTGCCGGGCGACACCGTGCGGTACACCGCCGACAAGCGCCTGTTCGTCAACGGCGAGTCGATTGCCGAACAACTGGTCGGCTCCGAGCCGGGCACGCTGGGCAGCGCGGAACTCTACAAGGAAAAACTCGGCGTCGCCGAGCACCTGATCCGCAAGGAAATGAGCCGCTACCGCGCCACACCGGACCATACCTGGACCGTGCCGGCCGGGCATTACTTCATGATGGGCGACAACCGCGACAACTCGAACGACAGTCGCTACTGGGATGATCCGAACATTCCCAAGGATCTGCTGGGCATGGTTCCCGACCAGAACATCGTCGGCAAGGCCTTCGCGGTCTGGATGAGCTGGCCGGAACCGAAACTCAGCCACCTGCCGAACTTCTCGCGGGTCGGCCTGATCAAGTAAACAAACACGGCGCTGTTGACCACAGCGCCGAATGCATTTCTGGCGTCGGCACAACCGGCTCCGGGGCATGAAGCCACGATATTCAGGACGTCATTTTTGAACACAGCGTTAATTGTCCCAGGCCTGCGCCGTATCCCGGCGATGGCAGTGGAATCCAGCCACGAACTCAGCGTGGGTAAACCGTGAGCGTTTCTCTAAGCCGCCTCGAGCGTCAGCTCGGTTACACTTTCAAGGACCAGGAACTGATGGTCCTGGCCCTTACGCACCGCAGCTTTGCCGGACGCAACAACGAGCGTCTGGAATTCCTCGGCGATGCGATCCTCAACTTTGTTGCCGGCGAAGCCTTGTTCGACCGTTTCCCGCTGGCTCGCGAAGGCCAGTTGTCGCGTTTGCGCGCACGGCTGGTAAAAGGTGAGACGCTGGCGGTGCTGGCCCGCGGTTTCGATCTGGGCGATTACCTGCGTCTGGGTTCCGGCGAGTTGAAGAGCGGCGGTTTCCGTCGCGAGTCGATTCTGGCCGACGCCCTTGAAGCTTTGATCGGTGCGATCTACCTCGACGCCGGCATGGAAGTCGCCCGCGAGCGCGTACTGGCCTGGCTGGCCGGCGAGTTCGAAGGTCTGACGCTGGTCGATACCAACAAGGATCCGAAGACCCGCCTGCAGGAATTTTTGCAATCGCGTGGCTGCGAACTGCCGCGCTACGAAGTGGTGGATATCCAGGGCGAGCCGCACTGTCGTACCTTCTTCGTCGAGTGCGAAGTTGTCCTATTGAATGAAAAAAGCCGGGGTCAGGGTGTGAGCCGTCGTATTGCCGAACAGGTAGCGGCCGCTGCAGCACTGATTGCCCTGGGTGTGGAGAATGGCAATGACTGATACAAACGCAACGCGCTGTGGCTATGTTGCCATCGTCGGCCGTCCCAACGTGGGCAAGTCCACGCTGCTGAACCACATCCTCGGCCAGAAGCTCGCGATCACCTCGCGCAAGCCGCAGACCACTCGCCACAACATGCTCGGGATCAAGACCGAGGGCGACGTGCAGGCGATCTACGTCGACACCCCCGGCATGCACAAGGGTGGCGAAAAAGCCCTGAACCGTTACATGAACAAGACCGCTTCGGCGGCGTTGAAAGACGTCGACGTGGTGATCTTCGTGGTCGACCGCACCAAGTGGACCGAAGAAGACCAGATGGTGCTGGAGCGCGTGCAGTACGTGACCGGCCCGCTGATCGTCGCGCTGAACAAGACCGACCGCATCGAAGACAAGGCCGAGCTGATGCCGCATCTGTCGTGGTTGCAGGAACAGCTGCCGAACGCGCAGATCATTCCGATCTCGGCGCAACACGGGCACAACCTCGATGCGCTGGAAAAGGTCATCGCCGATCATCTGCCGGAGAACGATCACTTCTTCCCGGAAGACCAGATCACTGACCGCAGCAGCCGCTTCCTCGCCGCCGAACTGGTGCGCGAGAAGATCATGCGCCAGCTCGGCGCCGAGCTGCCGTACCAGATCACTGTGGAAATCGAAGAGTTCAAGCAGCAGGGTGCGACGCTGCACATCCATGCGCTGATCCTCGTCGAGCGTGACGGCCAGAAGAAAATCATCATTGGCGACAAGGGCGAGCGCATCAAGCGCATCGGCACCGAGGCGCGCAAGGACATGGAGCTGCTGTTCGACTCCAAGATCATGCTCAATCTGTGGGTCAAGGTGAAGGGCGGCTGGTCCGACGACGAGCGTGCGCTGCGTTCGCTGGGTTACGGCGACCTGTAACACCGGTTTTCTGCTACACCAGAGAACCCCCTGTGGGAGCGGGCTTGCCCGCGAATGCGCCGTATCAGTCGACATATACTTTGACTGATTCACCGCTTTCGCGAGCAAGCCCGCTCCCACAGTAGTTTTGGGGTGTGTGTAAAACTGCGTTTCGTCATCGAGAACTCAATGTCGCAAAGCCCGCCTCCCGCCCAACCCGCCTACGTCCTGCATTCGCGCGCCTACCGCGAAACCAGCGCATTGGTGGACTTCCTCACGCCGCAAGGTCGGCTGCGGGCGGTGTTGCGCAGTGCGCGGGGCAAGGCCGGGACATTGGCGCGGCCATTCGTGCCGCTGGAAGTGGAGTTTCGCGGCAAGGGTGAGTTGAAGAACGTCGGGCGCATGGAGAGTGTCGGCAACGCAACGTGGATGGTCGGCGAGGCGCTGTTCAGCGGCCTGTATCTCAATGAACTGTTGATTCGCCTGCTGCCCGCCGAAGATCCGCACCCGGCGGTGTTCGATCATTACGCCGCGACCTTGCTGGCATTGGCCGAAGGCCGGCCGCTGGAGCCGTTGCTGCGTTCTTTCGAATGGCGGCTGCTCGACGACCTTGGTTATGGCTTTTCCCTGAATACCGACATCAACGACGAGCCTGTCGCTGCGGACGGTCTCTATCGCTTGCAGGTGGATGCCGGACTCGAACGGGTCTACCTGCTGCAACCCGGTCTGTTCAACGGCACCGAACTGCTGGCCATGGCCGAAGCCGACTGGTCGGCCCCAGGCGCGTTGTCCGCCGCCAAGCGCTTGATGCGACAAGCGCTGGCCGTGCATCTGGGCGGTCGTCCCTTGGTCAGTCGCGAGCTGTTTCGCAAGCCCTGATCTCACCGTATGCTGTGCGCCGAATCTTTCCATTCAGGAGCGCATCCGTGACCACCAGCAATCGCATTCTTCTTGGCGTGAACATCGACCACGTCGCCACCCTGCGTCAGGCCCGTGGCACGCGCTATCCGGATCCGGTCAAGGCTGCGCTGGACGCGGAAGAGGCGGGTGCCGACGGCATCACCGTGCACCTGCGCGAAGACCGCCGGCACATTCAGGAGCGCGACGTGCTGTTGCTCAAGGACGTGCTGCAAACCCGCATGAACTTCGAAATGGGCGTTACCGAAGAAATGATGGCGTTCGCCGAGCGCATCCGTCCGGCGCACATCTGTCTGGTGCCGGAAACCCGTCAGGAATTGACCACTGAAGGCGGTCTGGATGTGGCGGGGCAGGAGGAGCGAATCAGAGCGGCGGTCGAGCGTCTGTCGAAGATCGGCAGCGAGGTATCGCTGTTCATTGACGCCGACGAGCGGCAGATCGCTGCGTCGAAGCGCGTCGGTGCCCCGGCTATCGAGCTGCACACCGGGCGTTACGCCGATGCCGAAACACCAACCGAAGTGGCTGAAGAGCTCAAGCGTGTGGCGGACGGCGTGGCCTTCGGTCTGGCCCAGGGCCTGATCGTCAATGCCGGCCATGGCCTGCACTATCACAACGTCGAGGCGGTTGCCGCAATCAAGGGCATCAACGAGCTGAACATCGGTCACGCACTGGTGGCGCACGCGTTGTTCGTCGGCTTCAAGTCGGCGGTGTCGGAGATGAAGGCGTTGATTCTGGCGGCTGCCAAACACTAAGTTTCAACATCCTGTGGGAGCAAACTTGCTCCCACATTTGTATTGGGGATGGGTTAAAGCGGGGCGGGCTCTTGAGCCGGTTTCGATTTATCGATCCCCGGCACATGCAGGTTGCCCTCGGCCACTTGATCGCCTTCAAGCTGCGGCTGGGTCACCCACGTCAGGATGTCGTAGTAGCGACGGATGTTCGCCACGAAATGCACCGGTTCGCCGCCCCGGGCGTAGCCGTAGCGGGTCTTGCTGTACCACTGCTTCTGCGACAGGCGCGGCAGGATCTTTTTCACATCCAGCCACTTGTCCGGGTTCAACCCTTCCTTGGCCGCCAGTTTGCGCGCGTCATCCAGATGACCGCTGCCGACGTTGTAGGCCGCCAGAGCAAACCAGGTGCGATCCGGTTCCTGGATCGACTCGTCGAGCTGATCCTTCATGTAGGCCAGGTACTTGGCGCCGCCCATGATGCTCTGCTTCGGATCGAGGCGGTTGGACACGCCCATGGCCTGAGCGGTGTTCTGGGTCAGCATCATCAGCCCGCGCACGCCGGTCTTCGAGGTGACCGCCGGTTGCCACAGTGATTCCTGATAACCGATCGCCGCCAGCAGGCGCCAGTCGACTTTCTCTTTCTTGGCGTAGGCCTTGAAGTGCTGTTCGTATTTGGGCAGCCGCTGCTGCAGATGCTGGGCGAAGGTGGTGGCACCCATGTAGCCGAGGACGTCGACGTGGCCGTAATAGCGGTCTTTCAGACGTTGCAGGGTGCCGTTCTTCTGCACCTTGTCCAGATAACTGTTGATCTCGTTGAGCAGGCTGTTGTCTTCGCCGGCGGCCACGGCCCAGCTCTGGCTGCGCGCGTCGCCGAGGTCGAAGGCCACGCGGATGTTGGTGAAATACACCTGGTTCATCGCCACTTCGTTGGAATCGACCAGGGTCAGGTCGATCTGACCTTCATCGACCATGCGCAGCAGGTCGACCACTTCAACGGCGTCGGATTCTTCGTACTGGATGCCAGGATATTTCTGTTTCAGCTCCGCCAGTTGTTCGGCGTGGGTGCTGCCCTTGAGCACCATGATCTTCTTGCCCACCAGATCGCCGGCGTCGGTAGGACGAGATTGGCCGTTGCGATAGATGATCTGCGGGGTGACTTCGAGGTAGGAGCGGGAGAAACGCACCTGTTTCTTGCGCTGTTCGCTGCTGACCAGGCCGGCGGCGGCCAGTACCGGGCCGTTCGGCTTGCCGACCTGGTTGAACAGGTCGTCGAGGTTGTCGGCGGTTTCAATCTTCAGCTCGACCCCCAAATCGTCGGCGAAGCGCTTCACCAGCTCGTATTCGAAGCCGGTTTCACCGCTGCGATCCTGAAAGTAGGTGGCGGGGCTGTTTCGGGTGACCACCCGCAGCACGCCATCCTCCTTTACGCGCTCGAGTGTGTTGGGTTTATCAACACAGCCACTGAGCATCAGGAAGAGTCCGGTAGCGATCAGCCATTTGGCGTACCGCGGACGCAAAGCCGTTGGGGAAAACATGTGCGCAGTATACGCAAAGGACAACGGGCGCCATATCTCGACAGTTGCGGGGTTGTCTGCTAGGGATCACAAAACCGCTCGAAACCCCGCAGGAATGGGCCCGAAAGGCATTTTGTGACAGAAAAAATAACCCGCGTTCCAACACCCCATAAATTTGACCCTCAAGGCAGGAACACCACTCGACATCCGGGTGCAACCGTGCGTAGCGTTTCGGGTGATGTTGAGGGCGGTTTAGGCTAGAATGCACGGCCTCAAAGCACACCCCTTCCCGAGGCTGTCCCGAAGATGTTGATCCTGCGCGGCGCTCCTGCCCTTTCTGCCTTTCGCCACAGCAAACTCCTTGAGCAACTGAGCCAGAAGGTTCCGGCTGTCAGTGGCTTGTATGCTGAATTCGCTCACTTCGCCGAAGTCACCGGCGTCCTGACCGGCGACGAACAGCAGGTGCTTGCGCGCCTTCTGAAGTACGGTCCAAGCGTTCCGGTTCAAGAGCCGACCGGTCGTCTGTTCCTGGTGTTGCCGCGTTTCGGCACCATCTCGCCATGGTCGAGCAAGGCCAGCGACATCGCCCGCAACTGCGGCCTGAGCAAGATCCAGCGCCTGGAGCGCGGCATCGCGTTCTACGTGGCCGGTCAGTTCAGCGAAACCGAAGCGCAGCAGATTGCAGACGTACTGCATGACCGCATGACGCAGATCGTTCTGGCCAACCTCGAGCAGGCTGCCGGTCTGTTCAGCCACGCCGAACCGAAGCCGCTGACCGCCATCGACATCCTCGGCGGCGGTCGCGCCGCACTGGAAAAAGCCAACGTCGAACTGGGCCTGGCCCTGGCCGAAGACGAGATCGACTACCTGGTCAACGCCTTCAACGGCCTCAAGCGCAACCCGCACGACATCGAACTGATGATGTTCGCCCAGGCCAACTCCGAGCACTGCCGTCACAAGATCTTCAACGCCAGTTGGGATATTGACGGCGAGAGCCAGGAAAAAAGCCTGTTCGGCATGATCAAGAACACCTATCAGATGCACAGCGAAGGCGTGCTGTCCGCTTACAAGGACAACGCTTCGGTGATCGTCGGCAACGTTGCCGGCCGCTTCTTCCCGGATCCGGAAACCCGCCAGTACGGCGCGGTGCAGGAGCCGGTGCACATCCTGATGAAGGTTGAAACCCACAACCATCCGACCGCGATCGCTCCGTTCCCGGGCGCGTCCACCGGTTCCGGTGGCGAGATCCGCGACGAAGGTGCAACCGGTCGTGGCGCCAAGCCGAAAGCCGGCCTGACCGGTTTCACCGTGTCGAACCTGCAAATCCCTGGCTTCGAACAGCCGTGGGAAGTGCCGTACGGCAAGCCTGAGCGCATCGTCAACGCGCTGGACATCATGATCGAAGGCCCGCTGGGCGGCGCCGCGTTCAACAACGAATTCGGCCGTCCGGCCCTGACCGGTTACTTCCGTACCTTCGAACAGTCGATCACCACTCCGCACGGTGACGAAGTTCGCGGTTACCACAAGCCGATCATGCTGGCTGGTGGCATGGGCAACATCCGTGAAGAGCACGTCAAGAAAGGCGAGATTCTGGTCGGCTCGAAGCTGATCGTCCTCGGCGGCCCGGCGATGCTGATCGGTCTGGGCGGCGGCGCTGCTTCCTCCATGGCTACCGGCACCAGCTCGGCGGATCTGGACTTCGCTTCGGTTCAGCGTGAAAACCCTGAAATGGAACGTCGCTGCCAGGAAGTCATCGACCGTTGCTGGCAGCTGGGCGACAAGAACCCGATCAGCTTCATCCACGACGTGGGTGCGGGCGGTCTGTCCAACGCCTTCCCGGAACTGGTCAACGACGGCGACCGCGGTGGCCGTTTCGAACTGCGCAACATTCCGAACGACGAGCCGGGCATGGCCCCGCACGAAATCTGGTCCAACGAATCCCAGGAACGTTACGTTCTGGCGGTCGGTCCGGCCGACTTCGAGCGCTTCAAGGCGATCTGCGAACGTGAGCGTTGCCCGTTTGCCGTTGTCGGCGAAGCCACTGCCGAGCCGCAACTGACCGTGACCGACAGCCACTTCGGCAACAACCCGGTGGACATGCCACTGGAAGTGTTGCTCGGCAAGGCGCCGCGCATGCACCGTTCGGTGGTTCGCGAAGCCGAGCTGGGCGATGACTTCGATCCGTCGAACCTCGACATCGGCGAAAGCATCGAGCGCGTTCTGCACCACCCGGCCGTGGCAAGCAAAAGCTTCCTGATCACCATCGGCGACCGCACCATCACCGGCCTCGTGGCCCGTGACCAGATGGTCGGCCCTTGGCAGGTTCCGGTGGCCGACGTAGCCGTCACCGCCACCAGTTTCGACGTCTACACCGGTGAAGCGATGGCGATGGGCGAGCGCACTCCGCTGGCGCTGCTGGACGCTCCGGCGTCGGGCCGCATGGCCATCGGCGAAACCATCACCAACATTGCCGCCTCGCGCATCAACAAGCTCTCCGACATCAAACTGTCGGCGAACTGGATGTCCGCTGCCGGTCACCCGGGCGAAGACGCGCGTCTGTACGACACCGTGAAAGCGGTCGGCATGGAACTGTGCCCTGAGCTGGGCATCACCATTCCGGTCGGCAAGGACTCGATGTCCATGGCCACCCGCTGGAACGACAACGGCGAAGACAAGACCGTCACCTCGCCGATGTCCCTGATCGTGACCGGTTTCGCGCCAGTGGCTGACATCCGTCAGACCCTGACCCCGGAACTGCGCATGGACAAGGGCACCACCGACCTGATCCTGATCGACCTCGGTCGCGGCCAGAACCGTATGGGTGCCTCGATCCTTGCGCAGGTTCACGGCAAGCTCGGCAAGCAGGCTCCGGACGTCGACGACGCCGAAGACCTGAAAGCTTTCTTCGCCGTGATCCAGGGCCTCAACGCCGACGGTCACCTGCTGGCTTACCACGACCGTTCCGACGGTGGTCTGCTGACCTCCGTGGTGGAAATGGCTTTCGCCGGCCACTGCGGTCTGAGCCTGAACCTGGACAGCGTTGCCGAAAGCTCCGCTGAAATCGCCGCCATCCTGTTCAACGAAGAACTGGGTGCCGTGATCCAGGTTCGCCAGGACGCCACCCCGGACATCCTCGCCCAATTCAGCGCGGCCGGTCTGGGCGACTGCGTTTCGGTGATCGGTCAGCCGATCAATAACGGCCAGATCAACATCACCTTCAACGGTGACACCGTGTTCGAAGGCCAGCGTCGTCTGCTGCAACGTCAGTGGGCCGAGACCAGCTACCAGATCCAGCGTCTGCGTGACAACGCCGACTGCGCCGAGCAAGAGTTCGATGCGCTGCTGGAAGAAGATAACCCGGGCCTGAGCGTCAAGCTGAGCTACGACGTCAACCAGGACATCGCCGCGCCTTACATCAAGAAAGGCATCCGCCCACAGGTTGCGGTACTGCGTGAGCAGGGCGTCAACGGTCAGGTGGAAATGGCGGCTGCGTTCGACCGCGCCGGTTTCAACGCGATCGACGTGCACATGAGCGACATTCTGGCCGGCCGCGTCGACCTGAACGAGTTCAAGGGTCTGGTGGCCTGCGGTGGTTTCTCCTACGGCGACGTTCTCGGCGCCGGTGAAGGCTGGGCCAAGTCCGCACTGTTCAACAGCCGTGCCCGCGATGCGTTCCAGGGCTTCTTCGAGCGTAACGACAGCTTTACCCTCGGCGTGTGCAACGGTTGCCAGATGATGTCCAACCTGCACGAGCTGATCCCGGGCAGCGAGTTCTGGCCGCACTTCGTGCGCAACCGCTCCGAGCAGTTCGAAGCGCGCGTGGCGATGGTTCAGGTTCAGGAGTCGAACTCGATCTTCCTGCAGGGCATGGCCGGTTCGCGCATGCCGATCGCCATCGCTCACGGTGAAGGCCATGCCGAATTCGAAAGCGAAGAGGCACTGCTCGAAGCCGATCTGTCGGGTTGCGTGGCGATGCGTTTCGTCGACAACCACGGCAAGGTCACCGAAGCCTACCCGGCCAACCCGAACGGCTCGCCGCGCGGGATCACCGGCCTCACCAGCCGCGACGGTCGCGTGACGATCATGATGCCGCACCCGGAGCGGGTGTTCCGTGCTGTGCAGAACTCGTGGCGTTCGGAAGACTGGAACGAAGACGCACCCTGGATGCGTATGTTCCGTAACGCGCGTGTGTGGGTGAACTAAGCGCTGTGTACAAGCTCGCGTTTTTTGTTCCCGACAGTCATGTCGAGGTGGTCAAGGAGGCTGTATTCGCTGCCGGTGGTGGGCGGATCGGTGATTATGACCACTGTGCTTGGCAGGTGCTTGGATCTGGTCAGTTTCGGCCTTTGGACGGCAGTCAGCCGTTCATTGGTGAGGCGGGGCGGTTTGAGCGGGTCGAGGAGTGGAAGGTTGAGCTTGTTGTTGGCGATGAGTTGATTCGCGCGGTAGTGGCGGCTCTTAAGTTGAGCCATCCCTACGAGACGCCGGCTTATGAAGTGTGGCGGCTGGAGGATTTTTGATCTTCCTTGGCTACTGAAATGGAAAACCCGCTGAGAGTGATTTCAGCGGGTTTTTTGTTGTTTGGGTTTTGGGGTTTGGGTTGGGTGAATATCCGTTTCTTCGAGTGCGGCGGCTTATGGTTCCGCCCTTACGGCGGGTCACTTTGGCAAACGCCCCAAAGTAACCAAAGGTCTGGGCCCCTGCGTTCGGCACCTCGCTTTGGCTCGGTGTTCCTTCGTTCCGGGATTCATCCGGGGGCATCGCCTACGGTTTGCTTCGCTGCACCTCCTTTCGATGCATGCGGCTTCGCCGCACGGTCGCTGCGCTCCCACCCCCGGATAAATCCCTCCACTCAGCCTTCCGATGGGGCCGGCACGTCAAAAGCCTTTCTCGAGCTAACGCTCATCGTGTTGAGTGGTGGGGAGCGAAAGCAGGAGCAGGAGCAGGAGCAAGGAGCAGAAGAAGGGGAGGAAGCAAAGGAAGTAAAGGAGGCAAAGGAAGCAGAGGAAGCACAATTCGAGTTGCATGCATTTTATAACCCGAGTTCACCTCGGTATGTCACGTCGGCGTACCTCTCCCAAACAACGCGGTCAGTCCCCTCTCCCTTCGGCAGAGGGTTAGGGTGAGGGGAATTCTGCGACCGTACAAAAATGCATCGAATCACCCCCCACTCATCGATTCAGAGGTCGCCCTAAACCTTGGCACTGACCTCACTTCGATTGACCAACCCCTCCAGCGCCGTACTCAAGCTCTGCGCCCGCTCGCCCACCAGCAAGTGCCACACGCCATCTTCCAGCGCGCTGACACCCAAACAGCCCAGCTCTTTCAATCGGCTTTCCGACAACACCTTGCCATCGGCCAGTTGCAGGCGAATCCGGCTCATGGCGATGCAGTCGAGTTGCAGCACGTTGTCGCTGCCGCCCAGGGCGCTCAGCCATTGCTGGGCCTGCGGTGCGGCTACCGCAACGGGCTCACTGGTTTCGACGACGGCGACAGGAGCAGCCACTACGGCTCGGCCCAATGCAGGCATCGCCAGGCGGATTTCGTCGGCAATGCTGTCGGCCATCGGCCCCACAACAACCTGCAGACTGCCGCCCTTGCCCGGACGTACCACGGCCATCGCGCCCAGAGCTTTCAAATCGGCATCGGAGGCTTTGTTGCGATCGACCATTTCCAGTCGCAGCCGCGTGGTGCATGCGCCGACGGTGAGCAGATTTTCGGCACCTCCCAAGGCTTTTATATACGCAGCGGCGCGCTCGTTTTCTGTCAGCACGGATTTCTCGGCAGCGGCCACGTCTTCACGTCCTGGGGTTTTCAGGTTGAAACGGCGGATACAGAAGTCGAACACCGCGTAATAGATGACCGCATAAACCACTCCCACCGGCACCACCAGCCAGCCGTTGGTCGAGCGTCCCCAACCCAGCACCATGTCGATGAAACCGCCGGAGAAGGTGAAGCCCAAGTGGATGTTCAATGCGTTGGTGATTGCCATCGACAACCCGGTCAGCAGCGCATGCAGCAGAAACAGCAGCGGTGCGAGGAACATGAAGGCGAATTCGATCGGTTCGGTGACGCCGGTGAGGAAGGCGGTCAGGGCCATCGACAGGAAGATCCCGCCCATGACTTTGCGCCGCTTCGGCAGGGCGTTGCGGTACATCGCCAGGCAGGCGGCGGGGAGGCCGAAGATCATGACCGGGAACATGCCGGTCATGAACTGGCCGCCTTTCGGGTCGCCGGCGAAGTAGCGGGACAGGTCACCGGTGACCAGCGCGCCGGTGGTTGGATCGGTGAAGTTGCCGAACACGAACCACGCCATGTTGTTGAGTATGTGGTGCAGGCCGGTGACGATGAGCAGGCGGTTGAACACGCCGAAGACGAACGCGCCGAAGCTGCCGCTTTCCATCAGCAACGTGCCGAAGCTGTTGATGCCGTGCTGGATCGGCGGCCAGATATAGCCGAACAGCACGCCCAGGCCGACCGCGCTGAAGCCGGTGACGATGGGGGCGAAACGCCGGCCGCCGAAGAATGCCAGGTACTCCGGCAGCTTGATGTCCTTGAAGCGGTTGTACAGCGCGCCGGCCATCAGGCCGCTGACGATCCCGGCGAGCATGCCCATGTTGATGCTCGCATCGAGCACCTTGAGGGTGGAAATCATCACCAGGTAACCAATCACCCCGGCGAGGCCGGCGGTGCCGTTGTTGTCCCGGGCGAAGCCGACCGCGATGCCGATGGCGAAGATCATTGCCAGGTTGGCGAAGATCACCTGGCCGGCGTCGTGGATGATCGCGATGTTCAGCAGGTCGGTGTCGCCCAGGCGCAGCAGCAGGCCGGCGATCGGCAGGATCGCGATCGGCAGCATCAGCGCGCGGCCGAGGCGTTGCAGGCCTTCGATGAAAAGTTGGTACATGGCGTTTGTCCTTGTTGTTTTTGTTAGCGCAGAGGCCAATGTTGATGACAGGCATGACGCACCGCGGCGGCGCTGCTCAGCTTGAGCAGGTCCCGGGCGAGGCGTTGGCATTCGGCTTCGTGCAACTGGCGCACGCGGTCCTTGATTTCGCCGATCTGTACCGGGCTCACCGACAGTTCGCTCACGCCCAGGCCGATCAACACCGGCGTCGCCAGCGGATCGGAAGCCAAGGCGCCGCACACGCCGACCCAGCGTTTATGCACCGCCGCGCCTTCGCAGGTCATGGCGATCAGGCGCAGCAGCGCCGGGTGCAAGGCATCGACCCGTGCGGCGAGGCCGGCGTGGTCGCGGTCCATGGCCAGGGTGTATTGCGACAGGTCGTTGGTGCCGATGGACAGAAAGTCGGCGTGTTCGGCCAGTTGCTCGGCCTGCAATGCGGCGGCCGGGACTTCGATCATCACGCCGATTTCCGGACGTTGATTGATGCCCAGTTCCAGGCACAGCGCATCGACCCTCTGGCGGATGTGCAGCAGTTCGTCGACTTCGGTGACCATCGGCAGCAGGATCCGGCAACGCTGCAACGGGCTGACTTGCAGCAGTGCGCGCAGTTGCTGATCGAGGATTTCCGGGCGGGCCTGGGCCAGGCGAATGCCGCGCAGGCCGAGTACCGGGTTGGCTTCCACGGGCAGCGGCAGGTAGTCGAGTTGTTTGTCGCCGCCGACGTCGATGGTGCGGATGATCACTGACTTGTCGCCCATGGCATCGATCACCGCTTGGTAGGCGGTGCGCTGTTCTTCGACGTCCGGCGCGGTGTGGCGATCGACGAACAGGAACTCGGTGCGCAACAGGCCGACGCCGTCGGCGCCGTTGGCAAACGCATCCGCCGCTTCGTGGCTGGAGGCGACGTTGGCGACCACTTCGATAGCCACGCCGTTGCGGGTTTCCGCCGGCAGATGGGCCTGAGCTTGCTGGGCGTCGCGCCGTTGTTGGCGGTCGATTTGCGCCTGGCGGACTTCGGCCAGACGTTCGGCATTCGGCGTCAGTTCGAGGCGCCCGCCGTCGGCGTCGAGAACCACCGATTGGCCTTGCGTCTGATCGAGCAGCGCCGAGCCCAGTGCGACCATGCACGGCAGGCCTTTGCCCCGGGCCAGAATCGCCACGTGGGACGTTGCGCCACCTTCGGCCATGCACAAACCGGCGACGCCTTGTGCGCTCAGTTGCAGCAGGTCCGACGGCGTCAGTTCGTGAGCGGCGACGATGGCGCCGGTCGGCACGTCGTAATGCCAGGCCTCACCGAGCAGGGCGCGCAGCACCCGTTGCTTGAGGTCGCGCAGATCGTTGGCGCGTTCGGCCAGCAGCGGGCTGCCAGTGTTTTGCAGCACTTCGCATTGCGCGTCGATGGACCGGCTCCAGGCGTGAGTCGCCGCCGTGCCGATTTCGATCGATTGCTGGGCGGCGTCGAGCAGGGCCGGGTCTTCCAGCAAGGCCAGATGCGCGGCGAAGATCGCTTCTTCGTCGGCATTGCGGTGTTTTTTTGCTTGTGCGAGGGTGCCGTCGATTTCGCTGCGGACCTGATTCAGCGCCGTGTCGAGGATCTGCAATTGTTGCTCGGGCTGATGATTGCCACTGTCCGCTGGCAGGCTGATCGCGTTCAAACGAAACAGCGGTCCGCCGACCAGACCCGGTGCGGCGCAAACACCGTGCAACACGCCAGCCTCGGCCGGGCGATTGCGTGGAGTGGCGGCAACCGGTGCGGCGGCGTGATGATCCTCCGGCAGGGCGGTGGCCAGTGCGGTGAGCAAGGCTTGCAACGCAGCCTGTGCGTCCGGGCCCTGGCAACTGACCTGCACTTCGTCCTGTTCGCCAATCGCCAGGCCCATCAAACCGATGAGGCTGTTGCACGGCGCCGACTTGCCGGCGAAATGCAGCTGCGAATGGCTTTTGAAACCTTGCGCGGTCTGGCGGATCAACGCCGCCGGGCGTGCATGCAGACCGCCGCGATGGGCGACCTGCACGTGGCCGTGAACTTCCGGGCCGCCGAGTTCCTCTGTGTTCGCCGCTGCGCTGTGACGAGCGACGATGTGCAGCAGTGGCTCGCCCACCTTCACCGTTTTCAGGGTGATGGGGCGCGCCTGGAAATCCTGGCTGTTGGTCAGGATCAGCAGGCTGACCAGGCTTTTGCACTGGCGGCCGACCTTGTCCAGGTCATAGCGCAGCAGCGGCTGGCCATTGCTGACCCGCGCGCCTTCCTTGACCAGCATCGAGAAGCCTTCGCCCTGCAACTCCACCGTGTCCAGACCAAGGTGCAGCAACAGCTCGGCGCCGTTGTCGGCGCGCACGGTCAGTGCATGGCCGGTGCGGGCGACGTGGATCACCACCCCGGCGCAGGGCGAATACAGGGTGTCGTTCAGCGGATCAATGGCAATGCCGTCGCCCATCGCGCCGCTGGCGAACACCGCGTCCGGGACTTTGGCGAGCGTGAGCACCGGGCCGCTGAGCGGGGCGCTTAAAGTCAGCTCTTTATTGTTGTTGTGCATGGCTCGGTCTCATCAGGAAAACGTTCGGTTCGGACTCAGTGCGTACGGGTGACTTTGCTCAGGTGTCGCGGCTGATCCGGGTCCATGCCACGGGCCACGGCCAGACCGGCCGCCATCACGTAGAAACTCTGGATCGCCAGGATCGGATCGAGGGCCGGGTGCTCGGCACGGCTCAGGGTCAGGTCGCGCTCGCTCACGTCATCCGGCGCAGCCAGCAGAACGCGGGCGCCGCGCTGACGCATCTCGGCCGCCAGGCTCAGCAGACCGGCCTGTTCGGCACCGCGCGGGGCGAACACCAGCAACGGGTAATGTTCGTCGATCAGGGCCATCGGGCCGTGACGGACTTCGGCGCTGCTGAAGGCTTCGGCCTGGATCGCCGAGGTTTCCTTGAATTTCAGCGCGGCTTCTTGGGCGATGGCGAAACCCGCGCCACGGCCGATCACCATCAACCGCTCGCAATCGCGCAGGGCATCGATGGCCGGGCTCCAGTCCTGTTGCGCAGCTTCGCGCAAGCCTTCGGGCAGGGCGTTGTGCGCTTCCAGCAATTCGCTGTCTTCTTTCCAATGAGCGATCAGACGGGCGCTGGCGCTGAGGGTGGCGATGAAACTCTTGGTCGCGGCGACACTGCTTTCGGTGCCGGCCAGCAATGGCAGGCTGAATTCGCACGCAGCCTCCAGCGGCGAATCGGCGGCGTTGACCATCGACACGCTCAAGGCGCCGCGCTTGCGCAGCAGGCGCAGGCTGTTGACCAGATCCGGGCTCTGGCCCGATTGGGAGAACGCGAACGCGACCTGACCGCTGACCTTCAACGGCGCCTGTTGCATGGTCACCACGGACATCGGCAGCGACGCCACCGGTACGCCGAGTTGCTGCATGGTCAGGTAGGCGAAGTAGCTCGCCGCATGGTCGGAGCTGCCACGGGCAACGGTCATCGCCACTTGCGGCGGCTGACGGCGCAGGCGTCCGGCAATCTCGATCATCTGCGGGTCGAGCTGTTGCAGTTGTGCTTGCACGGCCTCGAACGAGGACAGCGCCTCCTCAAGCATTTTTGAAGTCAATGTCTTCTCCTTCGACCATGACGGCGGTCAGTGTGAGTGAGCGATCCAGCCGCACGCAGTCGGCCCAGGCGCCGGGTTGCAAGCGCCCGCGTTCGGTGATGCCGAGGTAGTCGGCGGGGAATTGCGAAAGACGTTGCGAGGCCTCGGCGATCGGCAGACCGATTTTCACCAGATTGCGCAGGGCCTGATCCATGGTCAGGGTGCTGCCGGCCAGGGTGCCGTCGGGCAGGCGCACGCCGCCCAGGCATTTGGTGACTGTGTGGCTGCCGAGCTTGTATTCACCGTCGGGCATGCCGGCGGCGGCGGTCGAGTCGGTGACGCAGTACAGGCACGGAATCGAGCGCAGGGCGACGCGGATCGCGCCGGGGTGTACGTGCAGCAAGTCCGGAATCAGCTCGGCGAATTTGGCATGGGCCAGCGCCGCGCCGACGATGCCAGGCTCGCGGTGATGCAGCGGGCTCATGGCGTTGTACAAGTGGGTGAAACTGGTGGCGCCGGCTTCGAGGGCGGCGACGCCTTCCTCGTAACTGCCGAGGGTGTGGCCGATCTGCATGCGGATGCCACGGCTGCTGAGTTCACGAATCAAGCCGTCATGGCCGGCGATTTCCGGGGCGATGGTGATCACCCGGATTGGCGCGAGTGCCAGATAGTCTTCGACTTCGGCCATCAACGCGGTGTGGGCGAAGTTCGGCTGGGCGCCGAGTTTGCCGGGATTGATGTACGGGCCTTCGAGGTGCACGCCGAGCACTCGGGCGGCGCCTTTCGGACGCTGTTCGCAGAATTCGCCGACCTCCTTGAGCACGCTGGCAATCTCGGCACTCGGCGCGGTCATGGTGGTGGCCAGCAGCGAGGTGGTGCCGAAGCGCACGTGGGTCTTGGTGATGGTCTCGAACGCGCTGGCGCCTTCCATGATGTCCTTGCCGCCACCGCCGTGGACGTGCAGGTCGATGAAACCCGGCAGCAGATAAGGCAGGTCATTGGTCGCCGGATCGCAAGGCACGCCTTCGATCGACACGACTCTGCCGTGTTCGTGGATCAGCCGGCCGCGAATCCAGCCGTCAGCGGTGAGGATGTTGTCTTCAGACATTTCGCTTCTCTCGTTTGGCCTGGCTGCTGATCAGCGGCGAAGCTCTGCAACAAAGTCGTAGTAGTCGTTGCGGCAATAGGTGTCGGTGACTTCGATCGGCGTGTTGTCTTCCAGGTAGCCGACCCGGGTCATCAGCAGCATCGCGGTGCCGGGGGCGATGCCGACGAGTGCGGCGAACTCGTCCGAGGCGTTGATCGCCTGGATGTGCTGCAAGGCGCGCACGATCGGTTTGCCGATGCTGTCGAGGTGTTCGTAGAGGGAATCGCCCACCACCTGTGGCTTGGGCATGATCGAGGCGGGCAGGGTGCTCATCTCGATGGCCATCACGGTGTCGTCGGCTTTGCGCAGGCGTTTCATGCGCGCGACCTTGTCGTTCGGCGACAGGCCGAGGCGGATCAGTTCTTCGTGGGTTGGCAGGGTGATTTCACGCTCCAGCCATTGCGAGCTGGGCACAAAGCCCTTGAGGCGCAGCATTTCGCTGAAACCCGACAGACGCGACAGCGGTTGTTCGAGGCGTGGAGTGATGAAGGTGCCGGAACCTTGCAGGCGGCGGATCAAACCTTGATCGAGCAGGACTTCCAGCGCCTTGCGGGCGGTGACCCGGGAAATCCCCAGCATTTCGCTGAGATTGCGCTCCGACGGCATCGCCTGTTCGGCTTTCCACTGGCCGGCATGGATCGCCGCTTCCAGGTTGCGCGCCAGTTGCAGGTACAGCGGCGTCGGCTGGGAGTCGTCAGGGCGCAGGGCGTGGAGATCGTTCATGCAAGGCACTTCCGGAGCTGATATTGGTTTGTTGTCGCTCGCTGTTTCGGCGAAAACTAATACCACTTGCATACCATGTCAACGCAGTGGGAAGGCCTGTAGTCCTTTGGAATCGGGTGTTTCAGGGTGGGTGGTTTCAAGTGGTATTAGCGGTGGGCTATGGAAAGCAAAAGATCGCCGTCTGCGGCAGTTCTGGCGGGTGAAAGTGGTATCACCGTTCAGACGTTGCCGCAGGCTGCGATCTTTTGAATTTATTTTTTACGGGCGACCAATGGTCAGGAGAAAGGGCCGCTTCGCGGCCCATTGCAACAACTGCCTGGTTACGGAATCAGGGGCGGATTTCGATCATCGTGCCGTCCGGCACCAGGTTCCAGACTTCGCGCATGTCGACGTTGCGCATGGCGATGCAGCCATCGGTCCAGTCCAGGGTATGGAACAGTTGTTCCGGGTTGTCTTCGGAGTCCGGCGTGCCGTGGATCATGATCATGCCGCCAGGCTCGACGCCTTCGCGGCGGGCGCGGGCGGAGTCGCTGATGTTCGGGTAGGAGATGTGCATCGACAGGTTGAATTTGTCGCTGGTCTTGCGCCAGTCGATCCAATAGAAACCTTCCGGTGTGCGCTTGTCGCCCTCAATCAGCTTCGGGCCTTTTTTCGCGCCCTTGCCCAGGGAAATGCGATAGCTCTTGAGTGGCTTGCCGTCGGCGATCAACTGCAGCTGATGGGCCGATTTGAGCACCAGTACTTTTTCGATGACCGGGGTGTTCGAAGGCGTCACGGTGGTCACGAATGACGCTTGGGAGACGGTGACGAACGACAGGCAGAACAGGGCAAGCAACCAGCGCATTGAAACGATTCCCCAGAAATGAAGCAGATACTTTATTTATAGATAGTGTGCAGGCGCTGTCGCGGGCTGCGTTAGCCGGTTATCGGCCGGCCGCCGTCGAAATCAAGTAATGGCCGGTTGAGTGAGCGGCGGGATCGATTCGGAGCGAACCGGATAGACCTCGACGCGCCGGTCAGCGAAGAAACATTCCAAAGTACGGCCCACCGTACGGAAAGCCAGCTCGTCCCACGGAATGTCTTCCTCGTCGAACAGTTGCACTTCCAGGCTTTCGGGGCCGGCGGCGAAGTCCAGATCCGCCAGCTCGGCGCGGAAAAACACATGCACCTGACTGATATGTGGCACGTCGATCAGGGTGTAGATGCTCAGGTTGCGCACCCGGGCGCAGGCTTCCTCGGCGGTTTCGCGAATGGCGGCCTGTTCAATGGTCTCGCCGTTCTCCATGAACCCGGCGGGCAGCGTCCAGTAACCGAGGCGTGGCTCGATGGCGCGGCGGCACAGCAGGACTTTGGTGCCCCAGGTCGGCACGCAACCGGCCACGATATTGGGGTTCTGGTAGTGAATCGTCTGACAGCTGTCGCAGACGAATCGCAGCCGCGAGTCGCCTTCGGGAATGCGCTGGGTCACCGGGTTGCCGCACTGGCTGCAAAATTTCATGCTGGGGTTCCTGAATGCTGCGCCTATCTTGGCGTGCAGCGGTGTCAGTCGGCAAGTTGTCGTTTCGCGACATGACCGCCGTTCGGGGCTTGGGCGGTCGCAATGATTGGTGCATGATGCAGGGTAAGGCACCGATCGAGAACACTTATGCTGGACGAGCTACTGCACCGGGTAAGCAATCACACGCCGCGCACGCTGGAGACCGACACGCGTTTCCCCGAGGCCGCTGTCCTGGTGCCGATTACTCGCAGTGACGAACCCGAACTAGTCCTCACCCTGCGCGCCAGCGGGCTCTCGACCCACGGCGGCGAAGTCGCCTTCCCCGGAGGACGACGCGATCCCGAAGACCCGGACCTGGTGTTTACCGCGCTGCGTGAAGCCGAAGAGGAAATCGGCCTGCCGCCAGGACTGGTCGAAGTGATCGGTCCGCTCAGTCCGCTGATTTCCCTGCATGGCATCAAGGTCACGCCGTATGTCGGGGTGATTCCCGATTTTGTCGAATACCAGGCCAATGATGCCGAGATTGCTGCGGTGTTCAGCGTGCCGCTGGAGTTCTTCCGCAAGGATCCGCGCGAACACACCCATCGCATCGACTATCAGGGTCGCAGTTGGTACGTGCCGAGCTACCGTTACGGCGAATACAAGATCTGGGGGCTGACGGCGATCATGATCGTCGAGTTGATCAACCTGCTCTATGACGCCAGAATCAGCCTGCATCAGCCGCCTAAAAGCTTCATCAATACCTGAAGCCATCGCTCGAATGGCCAGCCATCGTGAGCCCTGAGGAAAACAAGATGAAATACCGCCTGGGCGACGCCCGTGTCGAAACCCATCCGCAGAGCTGGGTCGCCCCCAATGCCGTGCTGGTGGGCAAGGTCAAACTGGAAGAGGGCGCCAACGTCTGGTTCAACGCCGTGTTGCGCGGCGACAACGAACTGATCCTGATCGGCAAGAACAGCAACGTGCAGGACGGCACGGTGATGCACACCGACATGGGCTATCCGTTGACCATCGGCACCGGCGTGACCATCGGCCACAACGCCATGCTCCACGGCTGCACGGTCGGCGACTACAGCCTGATCGGCATCAACGCCGTCATCCTCAACGGCGCGAAAATCGGCAAGAACTGCATCATCGGCGCCAATTCGCTGATCGGCGAAGGCAAGGAAATTCCTGACGGTTCGCTGGTGATGGGCTCGCCGGGCAAGGTCGTGCGCGAACTCACCGAGCCGCAGAAGAAGATGCTCGAAGCCAGTGCCGCGCACTATGTGCATAACTCCCAGCGCTATGCGCGCGATCTGGTCGAGCAGGAAGAATGACAACCCCGGAAAGACCTGTCGCCTCGCCGTGCGTGAGCATTTGCGCGCTGGACGAAGACGACATTTGCACCGGTTGCCAGCGTACGGTCGAGGAGATCACTCGCTGGAGCCGGATGACGAATGATGAACGCCGGGTTGTCCTCGGGCTCTGTCATGAGCGGGCGAAGGCCAGTGGGCTGGTCTGGATGTTGCCGCCAAAATCGTGATCATTCTGAGAGTGCCCTCACCCTAACCCTCCCCCAGAGGGAGAGGGGACTGACCGAGGTGTCTTTCGCTATACGCCGACCTGAGCCATCGAGTCGAACTCAAGATTTGAAAAGCCCCCGATCTGCTCCCTTTCCCCCTCGCCCCCTTGGGGGAGAGGGTTGGGGTGAGGGGTGGCTCTTGATCTTCGGGTCCAGTAACCTGTGCGCCAAATTGACAGGTCACGCCCATGATTTTCCTCATCGCCTACATCAGCAGCGTCGTGCTGATCAACTTCGCCTTCTCCACCGCGCCGCACCTGGACATCATCTGGTCGGCCTGGGGTGGGCTGGTGTTCGTGCTGCGCGACATGGTGCAGATCCGCTTCGGCCACGGCGCGATTGTGGCGATGCTGGCGGCGCTGGTGCTGTCCTATGTCACGTCCGATCCGTCGATTGCACTGGCCAGCGCCACGGCATTCGCGGTCTCCGAATGCATCGACTGGCTGGTGTTCACCATCACCAAGCGCCCGTTGCGCGACCGCTTGTGGATCAGCTCGGCGCTGAGCATTCCCCTCGATACCTTCATCTTCTTCGGCATGATCGACCTGCTGACGCCGCCGGTGCTCATCACCGCGCTGGCCTCGAAGTTCGCCGGTGTGACTGCGGTCTGGCTGATCATGGCCTGGCGCGAACGCAAACAGGCTGTCGCCGGCTGAAGCCAAACCCTCAGGTTCATGTAAAATGCCGCGCTTTCTCCCCATGGAAAGCGCGTCTGGCGTTGCTTTCCTCGATGATCCGCTTCTTTGAGGACCTGAGATGACCCGTATCGGAACTCCATTGTCGCCGACCGCGACCCGCGTATTGCTGTGTGGCTGTGGTGAGTTGGGCAAAGAAGTGGTGATCGAGCTGCAACGCCTGGGCGTTGAAGTGATCGCCGTTGACCGTTACGCCAATGCGCCGGCCATGCAGGTTGCCCATCGCAGCCACGTGATCAACATGCTCGACGGCGCCGCCCTGCGTGCAGTGATCGAAGCCGAGAAGCCGCACTTCATCGTGCCGGAAATCGAAGCCATCGCCACCGCGACTCTGGTCGAACTGGAAGCCGAAGGCTTCACCGTGATCCCGACCGCTCGCGCCGCGCAACTGACCATGAACCGCGAAGGTATCCGTCGCCTGGCCGCCGAAGAGCTGGACCTGCCGACTTCGCCGTACCACTTCGCCGACACCTTCGAGGATTACAGCAAGGCCGTTCAGGACCTGGGTTTCCCATGCGTCGTAAAACCGGTGATGAGTTCGTCGGGCAAGGGCCAGAGCCTGCTGCGCAGCGCCGATGACGTGCAGAAAGCCTGGGATTACGCCCAAGAGGGCGGTCGCGCCGGCAAAGGTCGCGTGATCATCGAAGGCTTCATCGATTTCGACTACGAAATCACTCTGCTGACCGTGCGTCATGTCGGCGGCACGACGTTCTGTGCGCCGGTCGGCCACCGTCAGGAGAAGGGCGACTATCAGGAATCCTGGCAGCCACAGGCCATGAGCCCGGTGGCGCTGGCTGAATCCGAGCGCGTTGCCAAAGCCGTGACCGAAGCGTTGGGTGGTCGTGGCCTGTTCGGTGTCGAGCTGTTCATCAAAGGCGATCAGGTGTGGTTCAGCGAAGTGTCGCCGCGTCCGCACGACACCGGTCTGGTAACCCTGATTTCCCAG
Source organism: Pseudomonas sp. R45(2017) (assembly GCF_002112305.1). Lineage (NCBI taxonomy): Bacteria > Pseudomonadati > Pseudomonadota > Gammaproteobacteria > Pseudomonadales > Pseudomonadaceae > Pseudomonas > Pseudomonas sp. R45(2017). The sequence goes on from NZ_NEHH01000006.1 coordinate 358,791, forward strand.
GACCTGTCGCAGTTCGCCCTGCACGCCCGGGCGATCCTCGGCCTGCCGGTGCCACTGATCCGTCAGTTCGGCCCATCGGCCTCGGCGGTGATCCTGGTGGAAGGTCAGTCGACCCAGACCGCATTCGCCAACCTCGGGGCTGCGCTGAGCGAGCCGGATACCGCGCTGCGTCTGTTCGGCAAGCCTGAAGTCAACGGTCAGCGCCGCATGGGTGTTGCACTGGCCCGTGACGAGTCGATTGAAGCCGCTCGCGCCAAGGCGACCCGTGCTTCCCAGGCGGTCGTTGTAGAGCTGTAATCTCGCAACCTGATCGCTCCCGCATCGGGCGGGAGCGATCAGGGCATTTACGACACCTGATTCAAATCGTTATTACGCGTTTCCTTCAGGCACAGCACAGCGATCAAGCTGAGCACCGCGGCCGCCGACACATACCCGCCGACGTAACTCAAACCACCCATCGCCACCAGTTTCTGCGCGAAGAACGGCGCCGCTGAGGCTCCGACAATGCCGCCGAGGTTGTAGGCTGCCGATGCACCGGTATACCGGACATGCGTCGGAAACAGTTCCGGCAGCAGCGCACCCATCGGGGCGAATGTCACCCCCATCAGAAACAGCTCGATGCACAGGAACAGCGCCACGCCCCAGGTCGATCCCTGAGTCAGCAGCGGCTCCATCAGAAACCCGGAGAGAATTGCCAACACACCGCCGACGATCAGCACCGGCTTGCGCCCGTAACGGTCACTTGCCCACGCCGACAAAGGCGTGGCAGCCGCCATGAACAGCACCGCAAAGCACAGCAGCCCGAGGAATGTCTCGCGGCTGTAACCCAATGTGGATACGCCGTAGCTCAGGGAAAACACCGTCGAGATGTAGAACAGTGCGTAGCAGACCACCATGGCGGCGGCGCCCAGCAGCGTCGGTGCCCAGTATTGGCTGAACAGCTCGACCAGCGGAACTTTCACTCGCTCCTGACGGGCGATGGCATTGGCGAACACCGGGGTTTCGTGGAGTTTGAGGCGCACGTACAGCCCGACCATCACCAGCACGGCGCTGAGCAGGAACGGAATCCGCCAGCCCCAGCTGCGGAACTGTTCGTCATTGAGCGTCATGGCCAAGGACAGGAACAGACCATTGGCGGCCAGAAAGCCAATCGAAGGGCCGAGCTGCGGGAACATGCCGAACCACGCCCGTTTACCTTTCGGGGCGTTTTCGGTGGCCAGCAGCGCCGCGCCGCCCCATTCGCCACCCAATCCCAGGCCCTGGCCGAAGCGCAGCACGCAAAGCAGGATCGGCGCCCAGGCCCCGATGCTGTCGTAACCCGGCAGCACGCCGATCAGCGTGGTGCAGACACCCATCAGCAGCAGCGAAGCCACCAAGGTCGATTTGCGCCCGATCCGGTCACCGAAGTGGCCGAACAGCGCCGAACCCAAAGGTCGGGCGAGGAAGGCGATGCCGAAGGTCAGGAATGCCGAGAGCATCTGCGCCGTGCCGGAAGTCTGCGGGAAAAACACCGGCCCGATCACCAGCGCAGCGGCGGTGGCGTAGACGTAGAAATCGTAGAACTCGATGGCCGTGCCGATGAAGCTCGCCGTGGCCACGCGGGTGGCGGAGTTGGTCGGTTGGGCAGGCGTGGTGTCGCTGTAAGCGGTACTGGTCGTCATGCGGTGATCCCTGACAGTCATGAGCTCCGTTGGAGCGAATTATTATGGTCGAACACCCAGGGATGTGGGATGAGGCGCGATCGCTGCTTCAGGTAGGAACAGTCGTCGGTGTGATGCGGATATTGCCAATGAACCGGCCGGAATTTGTCGGGTGCGGGGTAAGCACGCGGTTCGGCGGGGCTTGGGTAAGCACCGCGATTATAGGAAGGTGGCTAACGATTGAACAAGGGGCTGTCTAGCGCGCCGTGGCCAGCGCCGGGGCCGAAGTGGTGTGCCAGATCAGGACTTTGCTCACCCGGTTCTCCTCGGTTTCGAGAATCTCCAGCCGGTAGCGGCCGATCTTCAGGCAGACCGCGCTTTCCGGGATGGTTTCCAGCGCTTCGGTCACCAGGCCATTGAGCGTCCGGGGGCCGTCGCTGGGCAGGTGCCAGCCCAGGCATTTGTTCAGCTCGCGGATCGACGCCGCGCCATCGATCACCATGCGGCCATCGGCTTGCGGGTGGATGTGCGGGTTGTCGAGGCTGTGCTCGCTTTCGAATTCGCCGACGATTTCTTCGAGAATATCTTCCAGGGTGACGATGCCGAGGACTTCGCCGTACTCGTCCACCACCATGCCCAGACGCCGCTGCTGCTTGTGGAAGTTCAGCAGTTGCAGTTGCAGCGGGGTGCTTTCAGGGACGAAATACGGCTCGTAACTGGCCGCCAGCAACGCTTCGCGGGTCAGGCTGCCATTGTCCAGCAGGTGACGGATCTGCCGGGTGTTGAGCACCGCTTCGACCTGATTGATATCGCTGTGGAAGACCGGCAGGCGAGTGCGCCGGTTCTTGCGCAATTGCTCGATGATTTCTTCGATCGGATCGTCGAGGTTGATGCCGTCGACATCGCTGCGCGGCACCAGAATGTCGTTGACCGTGATGTTGTCCAGCGCATGGATGCCTGAAACCGGGTGTGGGCGCACCGGATGATCCGGGTCGTCATGACGCTCCGTCGGCACATCATCTTCGCTCTGTTGCACCACCTGGGCCTTGCGAATGAACGGGCGCATCAGCAAAGCACTGATGCGGCTGAGCAACCAGGCAAGCGGGTAAACCACCTTCAGCGGGACCGCCAGCAGCGTATTGCCGAACGCCAACACCGCATCCGGATAACGCTGGGCGAGGGCGCGGGGGAAATAGTCGGCAAAGACAAGCAGCAGGGCGCCGGCACCGAGGCAAGCCGCCCAGGGGCCGTTTTCTTCGCAGAGAAAGATTGCCAGCAGCGTGGCCAGAATGACGGCGAGGGCGCGGCACAGGGTATTGCAGAGGATCAGGCTTTCGAGCGGGAAACTGAGCTTTGCCAGCGGCTTGTCGCTGGCGCGGGAGGCGGTGCGTTGCGCGAGCAGGTGCTGTTGCGCCGCTTCGACGGCGGTAAACAGCCCCGACCAGAGAATCAGCAGAACAAATACCGCGAGCATCGGCCCTATGGGCAAACCGTCCATTTATGCCGCCCGTCAGATGTGCAGGATGTATTCACGAACCAGTTTGCTGCCGAAATACGCGAGCATCAGCAGGCAGAAACCGGCGAGGGTCCAGCGGATTGCCTTGTGCCCGCGCCAGCCGAGCCGGTTACGGCCCCACAGCAGGACGCTGAACACGATCCAGGCCAGGCAGGCCAGCAGGGTTTTATGCACCAGGTGCTGGGCAAACAGGTTCTCGACGAACAGCCAGCCGGAAATCAGCGACAGCGACAGCAGCGTCCAGCCGGCCCAGAGGAAGCCGAACAACAGGCTTTCCATGGTCTGCAGCGGCGGGAAATTCTTGATCAGCCCGGACGGGTGCTTGTGCTTGAGCTGGTGATCCTGCACCAGCAGCAACAAGGCCTGAAACACCGCAATGGTGAACATGCCATAGGCGAGGATCGACAGCAGAATGTGCGCGAGAATGCCCGGTTCTTCATCGATGACCTGCACCGTGCCGGTCGGCGCGAATTGCGCCAGCAGCACCGTGATTGCACCCAGCGGGAACAGCAGCACCAGCAGGTTTTCCACCGGGATCCGCGAGCAGGCCAGCAGGGTCAGGGCAATGACGGCCGCCGCAATCAGGCTGGAAGCGCTGAAGAAATCCAGGCCCAGACCGATCGGCGTCAATAAATGGGTGAGCAGGCTGGCGCTGTGGGCCAGCACGGCGAGGACGCCGAGCGAGACCAGCAGGCGCTTGTTGGCCTTGGCGCCAGTGGCCAGGCGGGTGCCCTGATAGAGAGTCGCAGCGGCGTAAAGAAGGGCGGCGGCGAGGGTGGTCAGCAAACTCGGTGACAAGGGGAGCATAAATCCTGTTAGGCAAGCCCGAAAGGGGCTGAGTTTGGCATAGAACCGCCATTGCACGAAAGACCGGCAAGCTGACAGCGAGGTGTCCGCCAGACGCAGTCTTCGCTATAATCCGCGACCTGCCCACGCCGCAGGCTCGCCGAGCACATGTTGATTCCGGTCTGGGCCGCCATTATCCCGGTCTACACAGGGCCTGAAAGGATCGCGCAATGTTTGAAAACTTAACCGACCGTCTCTCGCAGACGCTGCGCCATGTCACCGGCAAGGCGAAACTGACCGAGGACAACATCAAAGACACCCTGCGCGAAGTGCGCATGGCGTTGCTCGAAGCCGACGTCGCCCTGCCGGTGGTCAAGGACTTCGTCAATTCGGTCAAGGAACGCGCTGTCGGCACCGAGGTGTCGCGCAGCCTGACGCCGGGCCAGGCGTTCGTGAAGATCGTCCAGGCCGAACTCGAAAGCCTGATGGGCGCGGCCAACGAAGACTTGAACCTGAGCGCCGTGCCGCCTGCCGTCATTCTGATGGCCGGTCTGCAGGGTGCGGGTAAAACCACCACCGCCGGCAAGCTGGCGCGCTTCCTTAAAGAGCGCAAGAAGAAGTCGGTCATGGTCGTGTCGGCGGACATCTACCGTCCTGCTGCTATTAAACAGCTGGAAACCCTGGCCAACGACATCGGCGTGACGTTCTTCCCGTCCGACCTGAGCCAGAAGCCGGTCGATATCGCCAACGCGGCTATTAAAGAAGCAAAACTGAAATTCATCGACGTGGTCATCGTCGACACCGCCGGTCGTCTGCACATCGACGAAGAGATGATGGGCGAGATCAAGGCGCTGCACGCCGCGATCAATCCGGTTGAAACCCTGTTCGTGGTCGACGCCATGACCGGTCAGGACGCGGCCAACACGGCCAAGGCCTTCGGTGATGCACTGCCGCTGACCGGTGTGATCCTGACCAAGGTCGACGGTGATGCCCGTGGCGGTGCCGCGCTGTCCGTTCGCGCAATCACCGGCAAGCCGATCAAGTTCATCGGTATGGGCGAGAAGAGCGAAGCGCTCGATCCGTTTCACCCCGAGCGTATCGCTTCGCGGATCCTCGGCATGGGCGACGTGCTCAGCCTGATCGAGCAGGCTGAAGCGACGCTCGACAAGGACAAGGCCGACAAGCTTGCTAAAAAGCTGAAGAAGGGCAAGGGCTTCGACCTCGAAGACTTCCGCGATCAGCTGCAACAGATGAAGAACATGGGCGGCCTAGGTGGGCTCATGGACAAACTGCCGAACATCGGCGGCGTCAATCTCTCGCAAATGGGCAACGCCCAGAACGCCGCAGAGAAGCAGTTCAAGCAGATGGAAGCCATCATCAACTCCATGACCCCGGCCGAGCGCCGCGACCCTGAGCTGATCAGTGGTTCGCGCAAGCGCCGGATCGCCATGGGTTCCGGCACCCAGGTGCAGGACATCGGTCGCTTGATCAAGCAGCACAAGCAGATGCAGAAGATGATGAAGAAATTCTCCGCCAAGGGCGGAATGGCGAAAATGATGCGCGGCATGGGCGGTATGTTGCCCGGCGGCGGCATGCCAAAGATGTAAAGACTTCGCCGGTCGTCGCACCGGCGCAGACCCTGCAAGGACGCAGGATCAACAGCAAACCCGCACTCGGCGGGAGCTGACCGGCCGTTTTGAACGACGGCCCCATATGCAAATCTGCACGGCATGCCACAGGCGCCGGAAAAAGTCATTTGCAAAAGTCCGGATATTCCTTAGAATATGCGGCCTTTCGGGCACCCATGCCCGCTGTGCATTTAGATTTGCAGCACCGACTACAGGAACGATGTTCACATGCTAACAATCCGTCTTGCCCTTGGCGGCTCCAAAAAGCGCCCGTTTTACCACCTGACCGTAACCGACTCCCGCAACCCGCGTGACGGTTCCCACAAAGAACAGGTTGGTTTCTTCAACCCTGTTGCCCGTGGTCAGGAAGTTCGTCTGTCCGTGAACCAAGAGCGCGTTGCCTACTGGCTGAGCGTTGGTGCACAGCCTTCTGAGCGTGTTGCTCAGTTGCTGAAGGAATCTGCCAAGGCTGCAGCCTGAGCAGTATGAGCGCGACGCCAGAAAAAGCTGATGACCTGATCGTTGTCGGCAAGATTTTTTCGGTTCACGGCGTTCGCGGCGAGGTGAAGGTCTTTTCCTTTACCGATCCGATTGAAAACCTGTTGAACTACCGCAACTGGACGCTTCGGCGCGAAGGCGTGGTAAAGCAGGTCGAGCTGGTCAGCGGCCGATCCACTCAAAAGGATCTGGTTGCCAAGCTCAAAGGCCTCGACGATCGCGATGAAGCCCGTCTTCTGAGTGGTTACGAGATTTGCATCTCGCGAAGCCTTTTGCCCAACCTGACTGGCGATGAGTACTACTGGTACCAGTTGCAGGGTCTGAGTGTCATCAACCAGAACGAAGAATTCTTCGGCAAGGTTGATCACCTGTTGGAGACCGGCGCGAACGATGTATTGGTGGTCAAGCCCTGCGTCGGCAGCCTGGATGATCGCGAGCGGTTGTTGCCCTATACGGAGCAATGCGTGCTGGCAATCGACCTGGAAGCAGGCGTGATGAGGGTGGAATGGGACGCGGACTTCTAAGCAATGGCCAGCCTGCGCGTAGACGTCATTACGCTGTTTCCCGAGATGTTCTCGGCCATCAGTGAGTACGGCATTACCAGTCGTGCGGTCAAACAGGGGCTCTTGCAGCTGACCTGTTGGAATCCGCGGGATTACACGACGGATCGGCATCACACTGTGGACGATCGCCCGTTTGGCGGTGGTCCGGGCATGGTGATGAAGATCAAGCCCCTGGAAGATGCTCTGGTTCAGGCCAAGGCAGCAGCCGGGGAGGCGGCGAAGGTGATTTACCTGTCCCCCCAAGGCCGTCAACTGACTCAGTCGGCGGTACGCGAACTGGCTAAATCGGATGCGTTGATCCTGATTGCCGGTCGCTATGAAGGCATTGACGAGCGTTTTATTGATGCTCATGTCAATGAAGAGTGGTCGATTGGTGACTATGTGTTGTCTGGCGGCGAGCTGCCGGCCATGGTCATGATCGATGCGGTTACACGACTGCTGCCCGGAGCTTTAGGGCATGCGGATTCCGCTGAGGAAGATTCCTTTACGGATGGTCTGCTGGATTGCCCGCACTACACCCGACCTGAGGTGTATGCGGATCAGCGTGTTCCCGACGTGTTGCTGAGTGGCAATCACGCGCATATCCGGCGTTGGCGTTTACAGCAGTCCCTTGGTAGGACCTATGAACGACGCGCCGATCTTCTGGAAAGCCGCTCGCTTTCTGGAGAAGAGAAGAAGCTGCTCGAGGAATACATCCGCGAGCGGGACGATAGTTAACAACGTATCGATGGTAGATCAGACGATTTACCTTAGGAGCACAGCATGACCAACAAAATCATCCTTGCACTCGAAGCAGAGCAGATGACCAAAGAAATCCCTACCTTTGCCCCGGGCGACACCATCGTCGTTCAGGTGAAAGTGAAGGAAGGCGATCGTTCCCGTCTGCAAGCGTTCGAAGGCGTTGTAATCGCCAAGCGTAACCGCGGCGTGAACAGTGCGTTCACCGTTCGTAAAATCTCCAACGGTGTTGGCGTAGAACGTACTTTCCAGACCTACTCCCCGCAGATCGACAGCATGGCTGTTAAACGTCGCGGTGACGTACGTAAAGCCAAGCTGTACTACCTGCGCGACCTGTCGGGTAAAGCAGCTCGCATCAAGGAAAAACTGGCTTAAGTCCAGCTTCCGATGCAGAAAAAAGCAGCCTACGGGCTGCTTTTTTGTTGCCCGCAATTTATCCACAGCATTCCGTTCCAGGCCTGACCCATGACCCCTCGCGAGCAAGAAATCGAACGCCGCACCGAACTCTCGGTGACCCGCGTGACCAAGGCGGTTTTCCCGCCGACCACCAATCACCACAACACCCTGTTCGGCGGCACCGCACTGGCCTGGATGGACGAAGTGTCGTTCATCACCGCCACGCGGTTTTGCCGTTTGCCGCTGGTGACCGTGTCGACCGATCGCATCGACTTCAATCACGCGATCCCGGCAGGATCCATCGTCGAGCTGGTCGGGCGGGTGATCAAGGTTGGCAACACCAGTCTCAAGGTCGAGGTGGAAGTGTTCGTCGAAAGCATGAGCTGTGACGGGCGTGAGAAGGCCATTCACGGGCAGTTCAGCTTTGTTGCCATTGATGATGACAAGCGTCCGGTGCCGGTGCTGCCGGGTTTCGCGGCCTGATCCAGCACCGAGCCGCGGCATTCGCGGGCAAGCCCGCTCCCACAGATTTTGTGTTGTCCGCTGATGTTGTGTTCGACACGGACACTGTGGGAGCGGGCTTGCCCGCGATTTGTTCTATCAGGCGCTGCCACTCTCCGGCTGAATCAGCGCCAGCAACGTCCACCCCGGTCCCGGCTTCAACACGGTTTCCGGTGTCACGACATGCACCCAGCCGCTGTCATCGCGCATGAACAGCAGCGTCGCGCGGTTGCCATGCAGCGCCCGGTAATCGTCCCAGCCGAACCCGTCCGTCAATGTCGTGCTGTACAGGTCGGCGCCCTGGCCCAATTGGCTGGCGAGTCTGGCGTAAGTCAGCGCCTCGCTCCCCAGTTGATTGCCGCGATGTTCGAGGCTGGCGCGGTGCTTGTCGCTGCGTCGGCTCTCCTGACCACTGGCCAGTCCGAACAATCGTTGATGACCAAAGTCATGGCGAAAGCGCATGGCCGCCAGCGTATTGAGTTCGCCCGACGGTGACAGCGCCAGCAGATGCCCCAGTCCGACCAGGTCCAGATGCGCATCGGCATGCTGCGAAGCCGGATTGCCAAAGTAGGTCGGCAAGCCATCCATGCGCGCCGCGCGGATGTTCTCCCAGCTTGAATCCGTCAGCAGCACCCGGCTGCCCAGCTGTTGCAGCGACTTGCCGAGCAGGCGCGCAGGCCCGTTCGCCCCGACGATCAGGAAGCCGCTGGGCGCTGGTTCCGCAACTTTCAACAGTCGGGCCAGTGGCCGGGCAGTCGCGCTTTGCAGTACGACGGTGCCGATGATCACCGCGAAGGTCAGCGGCACCAGCAACAATGCACCTTCATGGCCCGCTTCATCCAGGCGAATCGCAAAGATCGCCGAGACTGCCGCCGCGACGATCCCGCGCGGGGCAATCCAGCACAACAATGCACGCTCACGCCAGCTCAGACCCGAACCGGCGGTACTTAGCACCACGTTCAGCGGTCGGGCGATCAACTGGATCACCAGCAACAGAATCAGCACCAGCGGCCCGAGACTGATCAAAGCGTTCAGATCCAGTCGCGCCGCCAATAGAATGAACAGCCCGGAAATCAGCAGCACGCTGAGGTTTTCCTTGAAGTGCAGGATATGCCGCACGTCCACGCCCTTCATGTTCGCCAGCCACATGCCCATCAGCGTCACCGCCAGCAGCCCGGATTCGTGCATCACCTGGTTGGCGGCGATGAATATCCCCAGCACCGCGGCGAGCGATGCCAGATTGTGCAAATACTCCGGCAGCCATTGGCGCCGGATGATCGTGCCGAGCAGCCAGCCACCGGCGACGCCGAACGCACTGCCGCAGGCAATCACCCCGCCGAATGTCAGCAGGCTCTGTTCCAGGCCATTTCCTTCGGACCGAGCAATGATGAAGCTGTAGACCACCACCGCCAGCAGCGCGCCGATCGGGTCGATCACAATCCCTTCCCAGCGCAGGATGTTGGCGATCGAAGCCTTCGGCCGCACCACGCGCAGCATTGGCACGATCACGGTCGGGCCAGTAACCAGGGTCAGGCTGCCGAACAGGATGGCGAGCAGCCAGTCGAAGCCCAGCAGCCAGTGGGTCGCGACCGCAATCACTATCCAGGTCGAGAGCGCTCCGATGGTGACCAGGCGATGCACGACGCTGCCGATCTCGCGCCATTCCGACAGGTGCAGGGTCAGGCTGCCTTCAAACAGAATCAGCGCCACCGCCAGCGACACCAGCGGCATCAGCAGCGGGCCGAACATTTCCTGCGGGTCGAGCCAGCCCAGCACGGGGCCCGCCAGAATGCCGGTCAGCAGCAGAAACAGAATCGCCGGCAGTTTCAGGCGCCAGGCAAGCCATTGGCAGCCCAGCGCGGCGGCACCGATACCACCGAAAGCCAACAGAATTTGCTGCTCGTTCATTGAAGCTCCCTGTTCCTTGAAATAGCGGGCTATGAAAGACTAGCGGCCATTTCAACCGTTCACTCTTTATTTGCGCGCAGTGCCAAGCCTGCGTGTCTTGAGCGCCCATGCCTGCCATCGACCACCCACTGATCGACCAGTTTCTCGACGCCCTCTGGCTGGAAAAAGGTCTCTCCGACAACACTCGCGACGCCTACCGCAGCGATCTCGCGCTGTTCAACGGCTGGTTGCAGGACAAAGGTCTCGAGCTGATCAATGCCGGTCGCGAACTGATCCTCGACCACCTGGCCTGGCGTCTGGAACAGAACTACAAACCTCGCTCCACCGCGCGATTTCTCTCCGGTGTGCGTGGCTTTTATCGCTACCTGCTGCGGGAAAAACTGATTTCGGTCGATCCGACCTTGCGCGTGGATATGCCGCAACTCGGTCGGCCATTGCCCAAATCCTTGTCGGAAGCCGACGTTGAAGCTTTGCTGAAGGCACCAGACCTGAGCGAAGCCATCGGCCAGCGCGACCGCGCCATGCTCGAAGTCTTGTATGCCTGCGGGCTGCGGGTGACCGAGCTGATCAGTCTGACTCTGGAACAGGTCAACCTGCGTCAGGGCGTGTTGCGGGTGATGGGCAAGGGCAGCAAGGAGCGGTTGGTGCCAATGGGCGAGGAAGCGATTGTCTGGGTCGAGCGCTACCTGCGCGACGGTCGCGGCGAACTGCTGGGCGGGCGCCCCAGCGATGTGCTGTTTCCCAGCCAGCGCGGCGAGCAGATGACCCGCCAGACCTTCTGGCACCGTATCAAGCATCAGGCCAAGGTCGCCGGCATTGGTAAATCGCTGTCGCCGCACACCTTGCGTCACGCGTTTGCCACACACCTGCTCAACCATGGCGCCGATTTGCGGGTGGTGCAGATGCTGTTGGGCCACAGCGACCTGTCGACCACGCAGATCTACACTCACGTCGCCCGGGCACGTTTGCAGGATCTGCATGCCAAACATCACCCGCGCGGCTGAGCGCCATTTGTCTTGCGACAGGCGCATTCGGCCACGGGAGCCTTATGTGGTAGGCTTTGCCGGTTTGCACGATGGGCGGTTATGACCCGGTGTTCCGGCACGGGCGTTCTGATCGTTCCATTTGTCCGCCTTCAGGAGTTCTCATGCGTCTGACCCAGATTTTCGCCGCTGCAGCCATTGCGTTGGTCAGCACCTTTGCCGTCGCCGATGACGCGGCCGACAAAGCGATTCGCCAAAGCCTGGAAAACCTCCAGCTCGACGTGCCGGTGGACACCATCACCGCCAGCCCGCTGCCAGGCCTGTATGAAGTCAAGCTCAAGGGCAGCCGCGTGCTCTACGCCAGCGCTGACGGCCAGTACATCGTTCAGGGCTACATGTTCCAGCTCAAGGACGGCAAACCGGTCAACCTGACCGAGAAGACCGAGCGCCTGGGCATTTCCAAACTGATCAATGCGATCCCGGTGGCCGAGACCGTGGTTTACCCGGCCGTGGGCGAAACCAAGTCGCACATCACCGTTTTCACCGACACCACGTGCCCGTATTGCCACAAGCTGCACGCCGAAGTGCCTGAGCTGAACAAGCGCGGCATCGAAGTGCGTTACGTGGCGTTCCCGCGCCAGGGCCTCGGCTCGCCGGGTGACGAGCAACTGCAAGCGGTGTGGTGCTCGAAAGACAAGAAAGCCGCCATGGACAAAATGGTCGATGGCAAGGAAATCAAGGCCGCCAAGTGCGAGAACCCGGTTTCCAAACAGTTCGCCCTAGGCCAGTCGATCGGTGTGAACGGTACGCCGGCCATCGTTTTGGCTGACGGACAAGTCATTCCGGGCTACCAGCCTGCGCCACAAGTCGCCAAACTGGCGCTGGGCGCGAAGTAATTCGCATCGTCACGCCCTGGTGTGACGAGCGTGGTCCGGCGGCAGGATTGCCGGGCCATCAACAGAGAGCCGCGAACCTGCGGTTGTTTTCACGGCCGGCCTCGTGTCGGCCGTTTTATGGGGAGTTCACAGTGAAACCGGTCAAAGTAGGCATCTGTGGGTTAGGGACCGTCGGTGGCGGAACCTTCAACGTACTTCAGCGCAACGCCGAGGAAATTGCTCGTCGTGCCGGGCGTGGAATCGAAGTGGCACAAATTGCCATGCGCACGCCAAAGCCTCAGTTCCAGACGACCGGTATTGCGATTACCAACGATGTCTTCGAAGTGGCCACGAACCCTGAGATCGACATCGTCATAGAGCTGATGGGCGGCTATACCGTTGCCCGCGAGCTGGTACTCAAGGCCATCGAGAATGGCAAGCATGTGGTCACCGCGAACAAGGCTCTGATTGCCGTTCACGGTAATGAAATTTTCGCCAAGGCACGCGAGAAAGGCGTGATCGTGGCATTCGAAGCGGCGGTCGCCGGCGGCATTCCGGTGATCAAGGCGATCCGTGAAGGCCTGTCCGCCAACCGTATCAACTGGGTCGCCGGGATCATCAACGGCACCGGTAACTTCATCCTCACCGAAATGCGCGAGAAGGGTCGCACCTTCGAAGACGTGCTGGCCGAGGCGCAAGCGCTGGGCTACGCCGAAGCCGACCCGACCTTCGACGTCGAGGGCATCGACGCCGCGCACAAGCTGACGATCCTGGCATCGATCGCGTTCGGTATTCCGCTGCAGTTCGACAAGGCTTACACCGAAGGCATCACCAAGCTGACCACCGCCGACGTGAACTACGCCGAAGCGCTGGGCTACCGCATCAAGCACCTGGGCGTGGCACGCAGCACCGCCGCCGGCATCGAGCTGCGCGTACACCCGACGCTGATCCCGGCCGATCGTCTGATCGCCAACGTCAACGGCGTGATGAACGCGGTGATGGTCAACGGTGACGCTGCCGGTTCGACCCTGTTCTACGGCGCCGGCGCCGGCATGGAGCCGACTGCTTCGTCGGTGATCGCGGATCTGGTGGACGTGGTTCGCGCCATGACCTCCGACCCGGAAAACCGCGTGCCGCACCTGGCCTTCCAGCCGGACTCGCTGTCGGCCCATCCGATCCTGCCGATCGAAGCCTGCGAAAGCGCCTACTACCTGCGCATCCAGGCCAAGGACCATCCGGGTGTACTCGCTCAGGTGGCGAGCATCCTCTCGGAGCGCGGCATCAACATCGAGTCGATCATGCAGAAGGAAGTCGAGGAACACGACGGCCTGGTGCCGATGATCCTGCTGACCCACCGCGTGCTGGAGCAGCACATCAACGATGCGATCGCCGCCCTCGAAGCGCTGGCGGGCGTGGTCGGTCCGGTTGTGCGGATCCGCGTCGAGCACTTGAACTAAACAGAAACAGCTGCAAGCTTCGAGCTGCAAGCAGCAAGAGAAAAGCAGTCCGGCTTTTACTTGAAGCTTGTAACTCGTAGCTTGAGGCTCAAACCGAAGGTTTGCCCCTATGCGTTACATCAGTACCCGCGGCCAGGCACCGGCCCTGAATTTCGAAGACGTCCTGCTGGCCGGTCTTGCAACCGACGGCGGTCTGTACGTCCCGGAAAACCTGCCACGTTTCACCCAGGAAGAAATCGCTTCCTGGGCCGGCCTGCCGTATCACGAGCTGGCTTTCCGCGTCATGCGCCCGTTCGTCACCGGCAGCATTCCGGACGCCGATTTCAAAAAGATTCTTGAAGAAACCTACGGTGTGTTCGCCCACAACGCCGTTGCGCCGCTGCGTCAGCTGAACGGCAACGAATGGGTGCTGGAGCTGTTCCACGGCCCGACCCTGGCGTTCAAGGACTTCGCCCTGCAACTGCTCGGTCGTTTGCTCGACTACGTGCTGGAAAAGCGCGGCGAGCGCGTGGTCATCGTCGGCGCCACCTCCGGTGACACCGGTTCGGCCGCCATCGAAGGCTGCAAGCACTGCGAAAACGTCGACATCTTCATCCTGCACCCGCACAACCGTGTGTCCGAAGTGCAGCGTCGGCAGATGACCACCATTCTCGGTGAGAACATCCACAACATCGCCATCGAAGGCAACTTCGATGACTGCCAGGAAATGGTCAAGGCCAGCTTCGCCGACCAGAGCTTCCTCAAGGGCACCCGTCTGGTGGCAGTCAACTCGATCAACTGGGCGCGGATCATGGCCCAGATCGTTTACTACTTCCACGCAGCGCTGCAATTGGGCGGCCCGGCGCGTTCGGTGTCGTTCTCGGTGCCGACCGGCAACTTCGGCGACATCTTCGCCGGTTACCTGGCGCGCAACATGGGCCTGCCGATCAACCAGTTGATCGTCGCCACCAACCGCAACGATATCCTGCACCGCTTCATGAGCGGCAACCAGTACGTCAAGGAAACCCTGCACGCCACGCTGTCGCCGTCGATGGACATCATGGTCTCGTCGAACTTCGAACGCCTGCTGTTCGACCTGCACGGTCGCAACGGCGCGGCGATTGCCGGGCTGATGGATTCGTTCAGGCAGGGCGGCGGCTTCAGCGTCGAACAGGAACGCTGGACCGAGGCACGCAAACTGTTCGACTCGCTGGCTGTGGACGATGCGCAAACCTGCGAAACCATCGCCGAAGTCTACGAACAGACCGGGGAAGTGCTGGATCCGCACACCGCCATCGGCGTGAAGGCCGCTCGTGAATGTCGTCGCAGCCTGGACATCCCGATGGTGATTCTGGGCACGGCGCATCCGGTCAAGTTCCCGGACGCGGTGGAGAAAGCCGGTGTAGGAAAAGCTCTCGAACTGCCTGCACATCTTTCTGATTTGTTTGAGAGAGAAGAGCGCTGCACTGTGCTGGCGAACGAGCTCAAAGCCGTACAAGCCTTTGTCAGCCAGCATGGCAACCGCGGCAAGCCTCTTTAAGACCGCAAAGCTGTCACATTTTGAAGCCCGTCTCCTGACGGGCTTTCTTGTTTTTGCATGCCACACTGCGCGCGTTTCGCCCACGAAGGACGGGCGAGTCGATGACGAAGGATGTGGCAATGCGGTTTTTTTCAGGATTGAAACCAGCCCTGTGCTGGTTGTTTTTATCGGGGAGCTTCGGGTTGTCACCGTGGGTCGAAGCCGCCCATCTGGCGAGACACCCCGACACGGTGGAGGCTATTCAGCCCATCGAGCTGGATGAGCATGAGCGTCAGTGGATTCGAGATAACCCTCGTGTGACCGTCGCCTCTGTGCAATACCCGTTGTATCTGTTTCAGGACGAACATGGCCAATGGAGCGGCCTGAACAACGATGTGCTCAAGCACATCAGCGCCATGACCGGATTGCAGTTCGTTCATCAGGAATCGTTTTCCACCGACCACATGTTGGAACGGCTCCAGAGTGGCGTGGCCGACATCAGCACGACGTTGGCAATGAACGAGGAGCGCAAGGCATTTCTGGACTTCAGTCACGCGTTCGGCGGTGCAGGGTGGGTGTTCGTCGGTCATTCAGGCGAACCGGCAATACGGTCGCTCGAGATGCTGTCCAAGCGAGTCCTGGTGCTGCCGGCCCGGCATGCGCTGGAGGACGGCATTCGACGCGACTACCCATCGATCCCGATTCGTTCGGTCAAGACCTATGCTGAGGCTCGGGCGCTGGTGGAAAGTGGCGAGGCCTATGCCACCATCGAAAACGAGATCGGCGCTCAGCTGTTTCCCTCCGGCCTGCTCAAGGTCGGTGGTCTCGTGGAGGGCAAGTGGGAGGCCGACCATCTGGCAGTACGCAAAGGGTTGCCCGAGCTGGTGAGCATCCTCAACAAGGCATTGGGCGCCTTCTCCGCGGCGGAGCTTCGTTCCATGCGCCTGAAGTGGCTGGATGGCGTCTCTCCTACGCCGACACCCTCGATCGGCTCGCTCCTGATCAAGTGGGGTTGCTGGGCGATGGGCGGGCTTGGCGTGTTCGGGCTATTGCCTTTGATGTGGAACCGTCGACTGGCGGCAGAAGTGAAGCAGCGACGGGCAGCCGAAAAGAATCTGGGTGATCAACTGGCCTTTCAACATGCATTGATCGATGCGATGCCCGACCCCGTGTTCGTGCGCGATCTGCAGGGTCGGTTGATCATGTGCAACCGCAGTTACGAAGATGCGCTGTCGGTCCGGCAGGAGCAGGTGCAGGGCCGGATGCTGTTCGAGTTCGATGCACTTCCACAGGCCACGGCATTGATGCTGCACGACGAATTCATGGCGCAGCTGGGTACGCGTAAAACACGCTTCAGCAAGCGGCAACTGATGTTCAAGAGCGGCCCCCGTCAGATCTATCAATGGACGGTGCCGTTTTACAGTGTCGATGGAAAACTGCGAGGCCTGCTCGGGGGCTGGACGGACATCACCGAGCGGCGGAAGGAGAGCGGGTGTCGATGTCTGCATTAAAGATGGGAAAAGTCCTATAAGCAGCGATTCCTTTTCTGATGGGAGGCTTAGGACCACTGCCCTAGAGTGACAGGCCACTGCGGCGTGAATCCGCGATTGTCGCTCCAGAGGTCGTCCCATGCGCTCGCTCAAGATCCTGATTCTAGAACCCAATCCGTTCCAGCTGATGGCGTTGCACCAGATGCTCAACGCCATTGGTATCTACGATGTTCTGACCGCACCGTCGCTGGGCTCGGCAAAGCGCTCACTGGAACGTCGCGGAGCCGTCGACATCACCCTGTGCAATCCACAATTGCAGAACGGTGACGGGCTGGCGCTGATCCGGCATATGGCCGACCGGCAGGAAGCACGTGCACTGATTCTGCTGGGGGCTGTGGCACCCACCCTGCTGGACGATCTGGAAACCTTGCTGGGCGAGCACCGGATCATATTGCTGGGCCGCCTGCACACTCCCGTTTCGGCGGTATTGATGAGGGCACTGCTGGACACCTACATGACCATCCCCAGGCATTCCGTCGACGCTTGACCCCCACGGTTATTTTTCTGTCATCTTCACCATGCATGCTCCGATAGGCCGGTGACGCTCCGGGAGAGGCCGGTGACAAGCAGAACTTTCTTCTCGGGCCGGTGGTCATTTACTGTGAACACGCCCCAGACACTGTGTTTTCGGACTATTGAGTGGAGATCGAGATGGAAAGTATCAGTCTATTGCTCGGTGAGGCTCTGAGCCCGTATCAAGTGACGTTGACCCCTCGCGGTCGCCATGGCGAATGCCTGGTGACCTTGAAGAACGGCAGCGGCGCGATCGTGGTGGAGCGCGAATTCAATCAGGCGCAATTGAGCGACAAGCGCCAGCTGACGGATGTGGTCGACGGCCTGCACCGTGACATCCTGATTGCCGAAGGCCGGCTGGAACCCTGTGTGATCGCGGCGTTGCGAAACGCAGCCCTCGACAAGCACCCGACCCTCTGAAACTGATTTTTCATTTGTGGGAACCTTCCTGCACCCAAGTCAGTCAGACCCCGTAACAGCAGGATCAAGCATTGTGCTCCGGTGCTTGTCGCTTGCTGCTACGGGTCTTTGATACAGACCACGTTTAACCCCGAGTCGTCTCCCCACTTCTCGGGGTTTCTTTTTGCCCGGATTTCACTGCGCGGCCTGTTGCTCGAAGAAAATCCGCGCCTGTTCCAGATAATCCTGGCGCCTCTCGGGGTCGAGCCAGTCGGCGTAGAGCTGGTTGAGATGCTCGTGGGGCAGGGTGCGTAACAACTGATTGATTTCCGTGATCGCCTGTCGACCCGCCGTGGTGTCGGTGCAGCCGACATGGCCCGACAGGTACTTGCCCGTGCCGCGAATCGGGAAGAACAGCAGTTCGTCCTCGGCGATCTCGGCCTGGCGCGCCTGATAGCGGATTTCCGGCCAGTAACCCAAAACTACCTGCAAACGTCCCAGGCGCTGCATCGACAGCAGGCTGCTGAGCGCATCGTTGCCGTAATGCGGCGTCAACGCGCCGCTCGGTGCCTGATGCAGCAATGTATCGATGTACTCGCCATAACTGCGTTCTGCGACCACGCCGACTTTTCGCTCACCGTTGGCCAGAAACGCCGACAGATCGACTTCGTCCTCGACCAGAAACGGCTCCAGCACTTCGCGGTCTCTCTGACGCACCACCAGACCATTGCTGACCGCGCGAAACGCAGGGATGGAGAAGGCGATCCATTGCGCCCGTTCCTTGTTCCAGATCAGCGACGGATCGCAGGCGAAGGGATGTTCATGCAGCATTTGAGTGCCACGGGCGCGATTGACCCGCATCAAGGTGTGTTCGTATTGCGGCATGCCGGCAATCAGCATCGGCATCAATTGATCGATAACGCCCTGGCCCTTTTTCGGACCCTCGAAGATCGTCAGCGGCGGCAGGTCGCGCAATAGCCAGATCAGCGTTGGCTTGGCCTGCACCCACGCCGGTAGCACCAGCAGGAATAACAGGCCAAACAACCGCCAGGTCCACCAATGGTGGGCGCGGTTCGAAGCCGAGGGCATCAGGCGCTTCAGGTCAGATGGCTCCGTTTTCGCGCAGGCGGGCGATCTGCTTCTCGTCGTAGCCAAGATCGTGGAGTACCTGCGCATTGTGTTCACCGAGCTGCGGTCCGACCCATTCGGACGAGCCGGGTGTCTCAGAGAGTTTCGGCACGATGCCTGGCATCTTGAAGGGTTTGCCGTCCGGCAGTTTGGCGTGCAGGAACATTTCCCGGGCCAGGTACTGCGGATCGTTGAACATGTCTTCGGCGCTGAAGATCCGGCTGGCCGGGACTTCAGCCTGGTTCAGCAGGTCCAGCACGGTTTGCAGCGGCAGCGAATTCACCCAGCGGTCTATCACGCCGTACAACTCATCGCGGCGGGTGTCGCGCCCGTCGTTGCTGGCCAGCGCCGGGTCATTGGCCAGATCTTCACGGCCGATGATCAGCATGAAGCGCTTGAAGATTGCATCGCCGTTGGCGCCGATCTGCACGTGTTTGCCGTCGGCGCTGGTGTGGATCGATGATGGTGTGATGCCCGGCATGATGTTGCCGGTGCGCTCGCGAATGAAGCCGAACACATCGAACTCCGGCACCATGCTTTCCATCATGGCGAAGATCGCTTCGTACAACGCCACATCGACCACTTGGCCGAGACCGCCGTTGACCTCGCGATGACGCAGGGCCATCAACGCACCGATCACGCCCCACAAAGCAGCAATCGAATCGCCAATGGAAATCCCGGTGCGCACCGGCGGGCGGTCTTCGAAACCGGTGATGTAGCGCAGGCCGCCCATGGATTCACCGACCGCACCGAACCCAGGCTGATCTTTCATCGGCCCGGTCTGGCCGAAGCCGGACAGGCGCACCATCACCAGTTTCGGGTTCAGCGCGTGCAGGGTTTCCCAGCTCAGGCCGAGTTTTTCCAGCACGCCGGGGCGGAAGTTCTCGATCAGGATGTCGGCTTCACCCAGCAGTTTTTTCAGGATCGCGAGGCCATCGGGGTGTTTCAGATTCAGCGTCAGGGACTTTTTGTTGCGTGCCTGGACGAACCACCACAGCGAGGTGCCTTCGTACAACTTGCGCCATTTGCGCAACGGATCACCGCCGTCCGGCGACTCGATCTTGATCACTTCGGCGCCGAATTCGCCGCAGATGCGCGAGGCAAACGGCCCGGCAATCAAAGTACCCAATTCAATGACTTTCAGACCGCTGAGCGGTTTGTTGGCGAACGGCATGCGAGATCCTGTAGGACAAGGCTGAGCAGATACAGCGTTTTAACATAGCCGGCTGTCAGTCGCGCAAGGTTGATCGCCATCAATTCGTGGATTGCCTACAGCATCGGTTAGACTTGCCGACTTTCCTCGTATCAAGAAGCCCGTTCATGGCCCAGCCGTCCACTACCTACAAATTCGAACTGAACCTCACCGATCTCGACCGCAGCGTCTACGAGAACGTGAAGCAGACCATCGCCCGTCACCCTTCGGAAACCGAAGAACGCATGACCGTACGCCTGTTGGCCTACGCGCTCTGGTACAACGAGCAACTGTCGTTCGGTCGTGGTCTGTCGGACGTGGACGAACCTGCGTTGTGGGAAAAGAGCCTGGATGACCGCGTCCTGCACTGGATCGAAGTCGGCCAGCCTGACGCTGATCGCCTGACCTGGTGCTCCCGTCGCACCGAGCGCACCAGCCTGTTGGCCTACGGCAGCCTGCGTGTCTGGGAAGGCAAGGTGATCCCGGCGATCAAAAATCTGAAGAACGTCAACATTGCCGCCGTGCCGCAGGAAGTGCTGGAAACCCTGGCCCAGGACATGCCCCGCGTCATCAAGTGGGACGTGATGATCAGCGAAGGCACGATCTTCGTCACTGACGACCGTGGCCAGCACGAAGTCCAGCTCACCTGGCTGCAAGGCGAGCGCGGTTAAGTCCGCGTTACTCCCGAAAAATCCCACGTATTCAAGAGAAGCTTCTGTCACCCCATGCGTATCGATCCTCGCCCGTTGCCCGCCACTCTGCCGTTTCTCGGTGAACTGCCACCTTTGCTGACCCGCCTGTACGCGGCGCGGGGCGTGCAGTCCGAGGCGGAGCTGGACAAGAGCCTGGCGCGGCTGATTCCGTTCCAGCAGCTCAAAGGGATCGATGCGGCGGTGGATCTGCTGGTGACGGCGCTGGAGCAGCGTCAGCGGATCCTGATCGTCGGCGATTTCGATGCCGACGGCGCGACGGCCAGCACCGTGGGCGTGCTCGGTTTGCGCCTGCTGGGCGCGGCGCATGTCGATTATCTGGTGCCGAACCGCTTTGAATATGGCTACGGCCTGACCCCTGAAATCGTCGAAGTCGCGATGACCCGCGAGCCGCAACTGTTGATCACCGTCGACAACGGTATTTCCAGCGTCGAAGGTGTGGCAGCAGCGAAACGTCACGGCCTGAAGGTGTTGATCACCGATCACCACTTGCCCGGCGATGAACTGCCGCAGGCCGATGCGCTGGTCAATCCGAACCAGCCCGGCTGCGAGTTCCCGAGCAAGGCGCTGGCCGGTGTCGGGGTGATTTTCTATGTGTTGATGGCCTTGCGCGCACGACTGCGCAGCCTTGGTTGGTACGAGAGCAAACCACAGCCGAACATCGGCGAACTGCTGGATCTGGTGGCGCTGGGCAGCGTCGCCGACGTGGTGCCGCTGGATGCCAACAACCGGATTCTGGTGCACCAGGGCCTGGAACGAATTCGCGCCGGACGTGCGCGGCCGGGGATCAAGGCGATCCTGGAAGTGGCCAAGCGTGAGGCTTCGCGCATTACGTCTACCGACCTCGGTTTTATCGTCGGCCCGCGCCTGAACGCGGCGGGGCGTCTGGATGACATGAGCCTGGGCATCGAATGCCTGCTGACCCACGATGCTGCGCTGGCCCGGGAAATGGCCGCGCAACTGGACGGCATGAACCAGGACCGCAAATCCATCGAGCAAGGCATGCAGCGTGAAGCGCTGGCCCAGCTCAAGGACTTGCCGGTTGAGTCGATGCCGTTCGGTCTTTGCCTGTTCGATCCGGAATGGCACCAGGGCGTCATCGGTATCCTGGCTTCGCGGATGAAGGAGCGATATTTCCGCCCGACCATCGCCTTCGCCGATGCCGGCGACGGCCTGCTCAAGGGCTCGGGCCGTTCGGTGCAGGGTTTCCATATTCGTGACGCGCTGAGCGTGGTCGCGGCACAACATCCGGATCTGATCAGCAAGTACGGTGGCCACGCGATGGCGGCCGGTCTGACCTTGCCGCAGGAGAATTTTCCGTTGTTCGCCGAGGCCTTTGACGCCGAAGTGCGTAGGCAACTTCGCGAGGAAGATCTGACAGGGCGTCTGCTATCGGACGGCACGCTGGCGGTCGAGGAGTTTCATCTGGAACTGGCTCGCGCCCTGCGCCACGCCGGGCCTTGGGGCCAGCATTTCCCGGAACCGCTGTTTCATGGCGTGTTCCAGTTGGTCGAGCAGCGAGTGGTCGGCGAGCGGCACCTGAAAGTGGTGCTGAAGACCGAATGCGGTTCGGTGAAGCTCGATGGCATCGCCTTCGGCATCGATCGCGATATCTGGCCGAACCCGACGATCAAATGGGTCGAACTGGCCTACAAGCTCGATCTCAACGAGTTTCGCGGCAATGAGACCGTGCAGTTGATGATCGCCCACATCGAACCGCGCTAAAGGTCGTTGCGCCCCTTACTGAAGGGGCGCAGGCATCTTCAATTGTGCTGTTTCATTTCTGAACCCTCCCTCATCTCCGGATGTCGACTAGGCTCTAAGCACTGCTTGATTGGCCTTGTGACGTCTTGTCGAATTTTTGCCCGCGGGGGCGGGTGCTGCACCTTTTTCCTGTCACTCGTCGACTTTTCAAACAGAACCCTGGAGCCTGCCCACTGATTTGAGAGGTGCCCCATGAGTCTGCTGCTTGAACCCTTTACCCTTCGCCAACTGACCCTGTCCAACCGCATCGCCGTGTCGCCCATGTGCCAGTACTCCAGCGTCGATGGCCTGGCCAACGACTGGCATCTGGTGCACCTCGGCAGCCGTGCCGTGGGGGGCGCTGGCCTGGTATTTACCGAAGCCACGGCGATCACGGCCGACGGGCGGATCACCGCCGAAGACCTTGGCTTGTGGAACGACGAACAGATCGCACCGCTGCAACGCATCACCCGTTTCATCAACGCGCAGGGCGCAGTGGCCGGCATTCAACTGGCCCACGCCGGGCGCAAGGCCAGCACCCATCGGCCGTGGATCGGCAAGCATGGCAGCGTGAAACCGGAGGATGGTGGCTGGACGCCGGTCGGGCCTTCGCCGATTGCCTTTGACCCGCAACACACCCAGCCGAAACAACTGGATGAAGGGCAGATCGCCCAGGTCATTCAGGACTTCGTGGCCGCAGCCAAACGTGCGCTGACCGCCGGTTTCAGTGTGGTCGAGGTGCATGCGGCGCACGGTTATCTGCTGCACCAGTTTCTGTCGCCGCTCAGCAACCAGCGCCGCGACCAGTACGGCGGTTCGTTCGAAAATCGCATTCGTCTGGTGCTGCAAGTGACCGAGGCGGTACGCGCGGTGTGGCCGGAAGAACTGCCGGTGTTTGTGCGCCTGTCGGCCACCGATTGGGTGGAGGACGGCTGGAATCCCGATGAAACAGTGGAGCTGGCGCGACGCCTGAAGGCCTTGGGGGCTGACCTGATCGACGTGTCATCGGGTGGCACGGCGGTTAACGCCGAAATCCCCGTGGGGCCTGGTTATCAGACACGCTTCGCCGAACGGGTGCGCAAGGAGTCAGGCATCGCCACCGGCACCGTGGGAATGATTACCGAGCCGGCCCAGGCCGAGCACATCCTGCGAACCTGTCAGGCCGACATCATCTTCCTCGCCCGTGAGCTGCTGCGTGATCCGTACTGGCCGCTGCATGCTGACGATGACCTGGGCGGACGCAAAGCGGTGTGGCCGGCGCAGTATCAACGTGCGACTCATCGGGATCAGCCGATTCACGAGTCTGATCTGCGGGATTGATTCCGACTGGTCGCAAAGCCTATAAAACCCGCCATTGAACCGGCGGGTTTTTTCTTGCCTGTCGTTTGGAATCGCGAAGGAATGGATCGCAATGTTGATCGAACGAGAGCTGACTGAATCGGACTTGCCGCTGCTTGCGTTGATCGACCGCAGTGAACTGGTCGAAGAGTGCTATCGCGTGGAAAACGGTGAGCTGATTCTGTATCCGGCGCGTTTCGACATGCGCGGCTGGCCCGAAGGGGAGGCGGCGGAAAATGCGCGGGTATTGGAAAAGTGCTGGCGCAGCGGCGGGTGGCTACACGGGATTTTCGATGGAGAGACACTGGTGGCGGCGGTGGTTGTGGATAACCGGGTTATTCACAATCAGGGTCTGAACATGCGGCAGTTGAAGTTTCTGCACATCAGCCGTGCCTGGCGTGGGCAGGGGCTTGGCGGGCGATTGTTTGCCCTGGCCTGCGAGCATGGTCGGGAGGTCGGTGCAGCGGCGTTGTACGTGTCGGCGACCGAGTCGCGCAATACCGTGGAGTTCTACCAGCGCCAGGGCTGCCGGTTGCTGGCACAACCGGATCCCGAGTTGTTTGCACTCGAACCTCACGATATCCACTTTTACTGTCGCCTGGACTGACGCCATCGCGAGCAAGCTCGCTCCCACAGGTTTCGGTTGTACACAAACGCTGTGATCAATCGATATCCATGTGGGAGCTGGCTTGCCAGCGATGAGGCCCGATCTGACGCCAGAGAATCATTAAGGATACTTGCGCTTGTCCGGTGCCGGCGGGAAGTACTGGTACAACCAGGTTTCGCTCAGCGTGCGATCGTTGGTGCGGATGAACAGTCGCAGCTCAACCGGCTCCACGCTGTCGTTGGTCGGGTACCAGTCGAACAGGATCCGGTAACCCTTGATGTCATCCAGCACCAGCACGCTGAAGTCCTGCACCTTACCGTTGGAGCAAGTCACCACCGGTTCGATCCCGGTGCCCTGCGGCAGGCGATCCAGGCCGCCACCGGTGAAGTCCACAGCAAAGCGACGGGCCCAGACCGGCGGGTAATGCTCACCCGGTGCCCAACCCTCGACAAATCCACCCATGCCCGAACGGGTCGCATGCACCCGCGCCAGCGGCGTGCCGACCGGCGGCAGGGCGCTCCAGTAGAGCTTGTAGCCATAGTTCAGCGAGTCGCCGGCCGCTACCGGTTTCTTCGGCGTCCAGAACGCAACGATGTTGTCGAGGGTTTCGCCGGTTGTAGGAATTTCCAGCAGATCGATGGAGCCTTCGCCCCATGCGGTTGTAGGTTCTACCCACAGGCTCGGACGCTTGCTGTACCAGTCGACGGTGTCCTGATAGTTGGCGAACTCATGGTCGGTCTGCACCAGACCGAAACCTTTCGGATCGGTGTCGGCGAAGGCGTTGAATTGCAGGGTCGCCGGGTTGTTCAGCGGTCGGCAGATCCACTCGCCGTTGCCGCGCCACATGGCCAGACGATCCGAGTCATGAATCTGCGGGTGAATGGTGTCGCACATCCGGCGCTCGTGGGTGCCGCAGCTGAACATGCTGGTCATCGGGGCGATGCCCAGTTGCTCGATGGCGGTACGGGCATTGATGTGGGCGTCGACTTCCATCACCACGCGCTCGGCCTGGCAGTCGATGTCGAAGCGATAGGCACCGGTCGCGCTCGGAGAGTCGAGCAGGGCGTAGACCACAAAGCGGGTCGCGTTCTGATCCGGGGTTTCGAACCAGAATTTGGTGAAGTCGGGGAATTCTTCGCGTTTCTTGGCGTAGGTGTCGACGGCCAGGCCACGGGCGGAGAGGCCATATTGGCCAGTGGCATCCACCGCGCGGAAGTAGCTGGCGCCGAGGAACGACACCACGTCATGCCGATCCAGCTCCGGTGCCTTGAACAGCTTGAAACCGGCAAACCCCAGATCGCCCTTGAGCTGCTGGGTGTCGACCGAGGTGTTCTCATAGTTGAACAGCTGAGGGCGGAAATGCACCTCGCGGGCCGTGCGAGTCTTCGGATCGACGCTATACATGCGCACCGGCTGGCGAAAACCCATGCCGACGTGGAAGAACTGCACATCGAGCTGACCCTTGTTCTCCTTCCACAGCGAATGCTCGCCGTCGTAGCGGATCGCGTTGAAGTTTTGCGGGGTCATGGTCGCCAGGGTCGGCGGCAGCACCTGTTTGGTGTCCTGATACGCGCTGCCGGCCAGTTGCTTGGCCTGGCGCTTCAGCGTCTCGAAGTCGAAGGCCTGGGCTTCACCGTCGGCGGCACCGCCAGAGGCGGCCCAGGCGCGTGCGGCGAGCAGGCCGGAGGCGGAAAGGCCGGTGTAAGCCGCAATGGCCATGGACGCTTTGAGCAAATTCCTGCGGTGCATAAATACAACCTGTCGTGGACAATCCCGCGCCGTTCCTGGCACGTACTGGATCAGAAATTACGGTTCGGACAAGCCTTCGGCCAAACGCTACGGACTAGTAACAGATGCCCGCTAGCTTAATCGGTTCGCCGATTTTGCAAAATTCATTGATAGCACGGCGACAGCGTCTCAATGAAACAAGACGTTACGGTTATTTATCTCACAGACTTTTCTGATTTATAGGGCATATCTGCTTTTTTCGACTAATTACTCTAAAAACAGCTTTTCAGCGCCGATTTAATTTCTATTCTATGGGCATCGCCGGTCACGACTCATCCGACCGGCAGGGCTCAAATCGCTGCTTAAAGGAGCAGGGCGATGCGGTTTTCGAAAATTTCTGACGTACTGGAAAAGGACATCGTCCATGACAAAAGGACAAGGCATCACCGAAATGTTGGGCATCTTTCCCTGCCTCACCAACGTCCGGCGAAGACGCCGGCTCAGTCCTGACGAACTGAAACTGGTGGAGCGTTACCGGGAGTTGTCGGAAAGCGACCGGATTGCGATGCGGTATCTGGTGGATGCGATGAGGAGTGTTTCGCGGTTTTGAAGTGAAGAACCAAAGGGGTGGACTGTGAAGTTCGCCCCTTTTTCATTCTTGAGACTTACCGGGGATACTGCGGTTGCATCCACCCCTTCGACAAGTTGGGTGGCGAACCGAGTGGCGTTCGAAGTCGGGTTACTTCCCGTCAACACGGCAAGCCCGGAAGGCCCGCGCCACGCGGCCCGCCATAACGCAGAACTGAGGTTCGGAATAACCACAGTTCAATGAAGGGCAAACACCGTGTTGACAGATTTCCGGCTTCGACCTCAGCTAATAATTGGGCTGCAACGGGACAAAGCCTATCGGTCAGGCGCTAGCGGCGCCAAGTCTACTCTGCTGACGCCATTTGTAGGAAAGGGGACTGAATGCTGAGGGTTCGGTCTGTAGGAAGCGAGTAACTGACGCTGAAAGAAATCAGCCCCGAAATTGTGATAAATCCGGGGCTGTTTTTCTTAGCGACTAACTTTCCACGCATCCCCAGCCGGCGCCTTCCCATGGTCATACGGCTTGCCAATCCACATGTAAATCAACCCCAGCCCAATCACGATCACCGTGCTCAGCACCATCGCATAGTTGATGTACCACGCCGCATCCGGGGTGCGTGGCCAGGCCATGTTGATGATTGCGCCGACGCCGTACACCAGCGCGCCGATGTTCACCGGCCAGCCCCAGGCGCCGAGGGTGAATTTGCCGCTCGGTTTCCAGCCTTTGCTGCGGGCGTACAGGGCGGCGAGGACGATCATCTGGAATGCGAGGTAGATGCCGATGGCGGCGAAGCTGACGATGGTCGCTACGGCGTCTTGCAGGAAGAAGCCGAGGGCGATGATCAGGCCGGGCAGGACGCCGGACACGAACAGGGCGGCAACCGGAACCTGGGTCGTAGGAGAAATCTTTTTCAGCAGTCGGCTGCCGATGACCATTTCATCGCGAGCGTAGGAGTACAGCAGACGACTCGCCGCCGCTTGCAGGCTGATGACGCAGGAGATGAAGGAAATCATCACCACGCCCATCACCACTTTTGAACCGATCGGGCCGAAGGCGTTGTTGAGGATGGTGGTGACCGGGTCCTTGTCGGTGCCGTTGATCACCGCTTGCATGTCCGGTACGGCGAGGATCAGCGCCAGGCAGGCGAACATCGCCGCGATGCCGCCGATGTAGATGGTCATGCGCATGGCCACCGGGATTTTCTTGCTCGGGTTCGGGGTTTCTTCGGCCACATCGCCGCAGGCTTCGAAGCCGTAGTAGAGGAACATCCCCGCCAGCGACGCGGTGAGGAAGGCCGGCAGATAGGAGCCGTCGACGCTGATATCGAAAGTGTTGAACAGCACGCTGATCGGCTGGTGACGCTCGAAAATCAGCAGGTACACGCCGACGATCACCGCGCCGACCAGTTCGCAGAGGAAGCCGAACATGGCGATCCGCGCCAGCATTTTGGTGCCGCTGAGGTTCACCAGTGTGGCGAACAGCGTCAGCACCAGGGCGATGACGATGTTGGTGTTGTTGCTCGGCTCAAAACCCAGCATGGCCGCGAGGTACGGGCCGGCGCCGACCGCAACGGCGGCGATGGTCACGCACAGGGCGATGGAGTAGATCCAGCCGACCATCCACGCCCATTTCTTGCCGACCAGGCGACGCGCCCAAGGATAGACACCGCCGGAAATCGGGAACTGCGACACCACTTCGCCGAAGACCAGGCACACCAGCAATTGACCGCAACCGACCAGCAAATAGGCCCAGAACATCGGCGGCCCGCCAGCGGCCAGGCACAGGCCGAACAAGGTATAAACCCCTACGACCGGTGACAGATAAGTGAAGCCCAGCGCGAAGTTTTCCCACAGGCTCATGCTGCGGTTGAAGTTGGAGGTGTAGCCCAGCTGGCGCAGTTGTTCGGCATCGCTGTCGGCAACGGCGGCTGAGAGATCGGGTGATGCACTCATGTGTGTTTGCTCCGTGAAATCGGCAGATTTCGGATGGCCGAAACCGTGGCGGGGCTTGGTAAGCGCCGCCCGGATCGGTAGTTATTGTTTTGAATGCCTGGTGATGCGTAATGCCGGTTTTCTTCCTGAAACCGGAGTGACGCCATCGCTGGCAAGCCAGCTCCCACAAGAGCTGCACTGAACCCTGTGGGAGCTGGCTTGCCAGCGATGCTTTTAGTGCTTGAACATCACATGCCGAACCGTGGTGTAGTCCTCCAGCCCGTACATGGACATGTCCTTGCCGTAGCCGGACAGTTTCTGACCGCCGTGCGGCATTTCGCTGACGAGCATGAAGTGCGTATTCACCCAGGTGCAGCCGTATTGCAACCGCGCGGACAGGCGATGGGCGCGTCCTACATCCGCGGTCCACACCGAGGACGCCAGGCCGTAGTCCGAATCGTTGGCCCATTCCAGTGCCTGGGCTTCATCGGTGAATTTGGTCACCGACACCACCGGCCCGAACACTTCACGGCGGACGATTTCGTCGTCCTGCTGCGCATCGGCCAGCACCGTCGGTTCGAAGAAGAAGCCGTTGCCTTCGACAGCCTTGCCGCCAGTGATCAAACGAATGTGCGGTTGCGCCACGGCGCGTTCGACAAACCCGGCCACGCGGTCGCGATGCTGGGCGGTGATCAACGGCCCGAGTTCGGTGGACGGATCATCCTGCAAGCCGTACTTGATGCTGCTGATCGCTGCGCCGAGCTTCTCGACGAACTTGTCGTAGATGCCTTGCTGGGCATAGATCCGGCACGCGGCGGTGCAATCCTGGCCGGCGTTGTAGAAGCCGAAAGTGCGAATGCCTTCGACCGCCGCGTCGATGTCGGCGTCGTCGAAGATGATCACCGGAGCTTTGCCGCCCAGCTCCATGTGCATGCGTTTGACGCTGTCGGCGGTGCTGGAAATGATGTTCGAACCAGTGGCGATGGAGCCGGTCAGCGAGACCATGCGCACTTTCGGATGGGTCACCAGCGGGCTGCCTACGCTCGGCCCACGCCCGAACACCAGATTGAGTACACCGGCCGGGAAAATATCCGACGCCAGTTCGGCCAGACGCAACGCAGTCAGCGGGGTTTGTTCCGACGGCTTGAGCACCACGGTATTACCGGCGGCGAGAGCCGGGGCGATTTTCCAGGCGACCATCATCAGCGGGTAGTTCCACGGCGCGATGGAGGCGATCACACCCACAGGGTCGCGGCGGATCATCGAAGTGTGGCCGGGCAGGTATTCGCCGCCGGCCGAACCGCTCATGCAGCGGCTGGCGCCGGCGAAGAAACGGAACACGTCGGCAATCGCCGGGATCTCGTCGTTCAGCGCGGCGCTGTAGGGTTTGCCGCAGTTGTCCGATTCCAGTTTCGCCAGCTCTTCGCCGTGGGCTTCGATGGCGTCGGCGAGTTTGAGCAGCAACAGCGAACGGTCCTTCGGCGTGGTCTGCGACCAGTCGGCAAAGGCACTGTCGGCGGCGCGCACGGCGGCATCGACCTGGGC
This sequence comes from Pseudomonas sp. R45(2017), assembly GCF_002112305.1. Classification (NCBI taxonomy): domain Bacteria; kingdom Pseudomonadati; phylum Pseudomonadota; class Gammaproteobacteria; order Pseudomonadales; family Pseudomonadaceae; genus Pseudomonas; species Pseudomonas sp. R45(2017). The sequence goes on from NZ_NEHH01000006.1 coordinate 388,751, forward strand.
CTCGGTGGCCTCGTTGATTTCCACCAGCACGTCACCGCGCGCCGGGTTGAGCACCGGCTGCGCCGGGCCTTCGCCGTTGACCAGTTGGCCGTTGATCAAGAGTTTGGTTTGCATGTTGTTGTCCTCTTTCTACTGCAAATTCAGGGTGGGAACGGTCAGGGAAATCATTTGCCGCCGCTGCCGGCCACGCTCTCGCCACCCCGGGTCAGGTAGTAGGCGCCGAGGATCGGCAGCATGGTCACCAGCATCACCAGCATCGCCACGACGTTGGTCACCGGCACGTCCCGTGGGCGGCTCAACTGGTTGAGCAACCACAGCGGCAAGGTGCGCTCATGGCCGGCGGTGAAGGTGGTGACGATGATTTCGTCGAACGACAGCGCAAACGCGAGCATGCCGCCGGCGAGCAGTGCCGAACCGAGGTTCGGCAGGATGATGTAGCGGAAGGTCTGCCAGCCGTCGGCGCCGAGGTCCATCGACGCTTCGATCAAACTGTGCGAGGTGCGGCGCAAACGGGCGATGACGTTGTTGTAGACGATCACCACGCAGAAGGTCGCGTGGCCGACGATGATGGTGAACATCCCAGGCTCGATGCCCAACGTCTTGAAGGTCGCCAGCAGCGCGATCCCGGTGATGATCCCCGGCAGTGCGATGGGCAGGATCAGCATCAGCGAAATGCCCTGTTTGCCGAAGAAGTCCCGGCGGTACAACGCCGCCGAAGCGAGGGTGCCGAGCACCATCGCGATCAGCGTGGCGATGGCCGCGATCTGTAAAGACAGCTTGATCGCTTCCAGCACATCCGGCCGCGAAAACGTCACGCTGAACCAGTGCAGCGTGAAGCCTTTCGGTGGAAAGCTGAACGCCGCGTCTTCGGTGTTGAAGGCGTAGAGGAAGATGATCAGGATCGGGAAGTGCAGGAACACCAGCCCGCCCCAGGCTGCGATTCTCAGCCCTATGGATGCTTTGTCAGAGTGCATCGAAGGCCCCCAGTCGTTTGACGATGGACAGGTAGATGGCGATCAGCACGATCGGCACCAGCGTGAACGCTGCGGCCATCGGCATGTTGCCGATTGCGCCCTGTTGCGCGTACACCATGCTGCCGACGAAGTAGCCCGGCGGGCCCACCAGTTGCGGCACGATGAAGTCGCCCAGGGTCAGCGAAAAGGTAAAGATCGAACCGGCCGCGATGCCCGGCACCGACAGCGGCAGAATCACCTGCATGAAGGTCTGGCGCGGCTTGGCCCCGAGGTCGGCGGAGGCTTGCAGCAAGGATGGCGGCAGGCGCTCCAGCGAGGCCTGGATCGGCAGGATCATGAACGGCAGCCAGATGTAGACGAACACCATGAACCGGCCCAGATGCGAAGTTGACAAGGTGCTGCCGCCGACCCCGGGAATCCCCAAAATGAACTGCAGAACCGGCTCAAGCCCCAGGTGCTGAATGAACCACTGCGCCACGCCGCCCTTGGCCAGCAGCAGCGTCCAGGCGTAGGCCTTGACGATGTAACTGGCCCACATCGGCATCATCACCGCGATGTAGAAAAACGCCTTGGTCTTGCCGGTGGTGTAGCGCGCCATGTAGTAGGCAATCGGGAACGCGACGATGGCGCTGGCGATCGACACCACGACCGCCATGCTCAGGGTGCGCAGGATGATGTCGAAATTCGACGGCTGAAACAGTGCGGCGAAGTTGGCCAGGGTCAGGTCAGGCGTGACCGCCATGGTGAAGTCGTCGAAGGTGTAGAAACCTTGCCACAACAGCACCAGCAGCGAGCCCAGATAGATCGCGCCGAACCACAGCAGCGGCGGTATCAGCAACATCGACAGATACAGGTTCGGCTTGCGATAGAGCAGGTTGGAAAATCTGCGCAACGGCGCCGATTGAGGGAGGGCGAGGGCGGTCATGTCACACCCCGCTCGCAACGGTGTCGTGCAACGGAATCATCGCTTCCCGCGCCCAGCGTGCGCTGATGCGCTGACCGGTCTGGTGCTGCGCGCTGCTGTCGATCCACTGATTGTTGGCCTGGCTGATGCTCAGGGTCTGGCCGTTTTCCAGGGTCAGTTCATAGCGCGTGGCGCTGCCCTGATACTGGATGTCGTGGAGCAGGCCGCTGACTTCGATTTCATGGCTGGCCAATGGGCCCTCGGCGAAACGCACGTGTTCAGGGCGGATCGAGAATGGCTGTGGATGACCGCTGAGCTGGCGCGCCAGATCGCCGCGAATCACGTTCGAAGTACCGACGAATTCGGCGACGAAGGTAGTGGTCGGTTTCATGTACAGATTGCGCGGGGTGTCGACCTGCTCGATGCGGCCCTTGTTGAACACGGCCACGCGGTCGGACATCGACAAGGCTTCGGTCTGATCGTGGGTGACGAAGATGAAGGTGATGCCGAGCTGGCGTTGCAGCTTCTTCAGTTCGCTTTGCATCTGTTCGCGCAGCTTCAGATCGAGAGCGCCCAAAGGCTCGTCGAGCAACAGCACTCGCGGGCGATTGACCAGCGCGCGGGCGAGGGCGACACGCTGGCGCTGACCGCCGGACAACTGCACCGGTTTGCGGGCGCCGTAGCCGCCGAGGGCGACCATGTCCAACGCTTCTTCGGCGCGCTTGTGGCGCTCGTTCTTGTTCACGCCTTTGACTTTCAAACCGTAGGCCACGTTGTCCAGCACGTTCATGTGCGGGAACAGCGCGTAATCCTGAAACACCGTGTTTACGTCGCGTTGATAGGGCGGCAGTCCGGCGGCTTCGGCGCCGTGAATGCGGATCGAGCCCGCGCTCGGTTGTTCGAACCCGGCGATCAGGCGCAGGCACGTAGTCTTGCCCGAACCGGAGGGGCCGAGCATGGAAAAGAACTCGCCGTCCTGGATATCGATGGAAACCCGGTCAACGGCCTTCACCTCGCCGAACTGCCGGGAAACGTTGGTGAACTGGACTGCAAGCGTCATGATGCGGTGCTCCGAAAAGGCGAGGGTCGTCGCAGCGGCCCTGCCTGGACTTCTGAAAAGCAGTATTCGAATTGATCGTTCCCACGCTCTGCGTGGGAATGCAGCCCGTGACGCTCTGCGTCAGCTCTTGCGAATGGACGCGGAGCGTCCGGTGATGCATTCCCACGCGGACGGTTCGACGCCTCGACGTGGGAACGATCGGTGTGTGTGGGGGATTACCTACCGCCCATAATCGCAATGTAGTCCTGCGTCCACCGGCTATACGGCACAAACTTCCCACCTTCAGCCTGCGGTGTTTTCCAGAAAGCGATCTTGTCGAACTGATCGAACCCGTTGGTCTTGCAGCCTTCAGCGCCAAGCAACTCACTGCCCTGGCAAGCCGCCGGAACCGCCGGCAACGAACCGAACCACGCCGCCACATCACCCTGGACTTTCGGCTGCAGCGACCAGTCCATCCATTTGTACGCGCAGTTCGGGTGCTTGGCCTCGGCGTGCAGCATGGTGGTGTCGGCCCAACCGGTGGCGCCTTCTTTCGGCACGGTCGACGCGATCGGCTGTTTCTCGTTGATCAAGCCGTTGACCTGGTACGGCCAGGCGCTGGACGCGACCACGCCTTCGTTCTTGAAGTCGCTCATCTGCACCGTGGTGTCGTGCCAGTAGCGGTGAATCAGCTTCTGCTGCGCACGCAACAGTTCCAGCACAGCCTTGTACTGATCTTCAGTGAGCTGGTACGGATCCTTGATCCCCAGTTCAGGCTTGGTGGATTTCAGATAGAGCGCCGCATCGGCGATGTAGATCGGGCCGTCGTAGGCCTGCACGCGACCCTTGTTCGGCTTGCCGTCGGGCAGATTCTGCGCGTCGAACACCACGTTCCAGCTGGTCGGCGCGGTCTTGAACACGTTGGTGTTGTACATCAGCACGTTCGGGCCCCACTGGTACGGGGTGCCGTAGGTCTGGCTGTTGACCACGTACCACGGCGCGTCTTTCAGGCGAGGGTCGAGGGACTTCCAGTTCGGGATCAACGCGGTGTTGATCGGCTGCACACGCTTGCCGACGATCAACCGCAACGACGCATCGCCCGACGCGGTCACCAGGTCGTAACCGCCCTTGGCCATCAGGCTGACCATTTCGTCAGAGGTAGCGGCGGTTTTCACATTGACCTTGCAGCCGGTTTCCTTCTCGAAACCGGTCACCCAGTCGTAGGCCTTGTCGCTTTCACCGCGTTCGATGTAGCCGGGCCAGGCGACGATATCCAGCTGGCCTTCGCCGGCGCCGACGGCTTTCAGCGGCTCTGCGGCCTGCAGGCTGGCGCTGGCCAGCAGGGCCGTGGTGATTGCACTGAGCAGTGCGGTCTTGTGCACGAACATGGTGAACCCTCTTCTTTAAATTATGGTCGGGGCAGTTGTGAACGCGGTGAAGCATGCCGTGGTCGGCTTGTTATTAGCGTAGTCAGAGATGCTGGCCGTGGCGGGCCATGATGTGCCGCACCACGCTGTAGTCCTGTAGCGAATCGCTGGATAAGTCTTTGCCGTAACCGGAGCGTTTCAACCCGCCGTGGGGCATTTCGCTGACCAGCATGAAATGGCTGTTGATCCAGGTGCAGCCGTATTGCAGGCGCGCGGCGACCTGCATCGCCTTGTCCAGGTTCTGCGTCCACACCGACGAGGCGAGGCCGTATTCCGAGTCGTTGGCCCAGTCCACCGCTTGCGCCAGTTCATCGAAGCGGGTCACGGTCACCACTGGGCCGAACACTTCGCGCTGGACGATTTCATCGCTCTGTTTGCAACCGGCCAGCAGCGTCGGCTGATAGAAGAACCCTGCGCCGGAATGCACCGCTGCGCCGGTCACCCGTTCGATGTGCGGCTGACCGAGGGCGCGCTCGACGAAACTGGCCACGCGGTCGCGCTGGCGGGTACTGATCAGCGGCCCGATTTCGTTGTCGGCGTCGCGTTTGCCGGCGAAGCGCAGGCTGCTGACTGCCGCGCCAAGCTCAGCGACCAATTTGTCGTGAATCCCGGCCTGGGCGTAGATCCGGCAAGCCGCCGTGCAATCCTGCCCGGCGTTGTAATAGCCATAAGTGCGCACGCCTTCGACCACGGCTTTAAGATCCGCATCGTTGCAGACGATCACCGGAGCCTTGCCACCGAGTTCGAGGTGCGTGCGTTTGAGGGTTTTGGCGGCGGCCTGAAGGATTTTCTGGCCGGTGACGATATCGCCGGTCAGCGACACCATCCGTACTTTCGGATGCCCGACCAAGTGACTACCAACGCCTTCGCCGCCACCGCAGACGATGTTGATCACCCCGCGCGGCAGGATCTCGGCCAGCGCCGGGGCCAGCGCCAGAATCGACAACGGCGTGTGCTCGGACGGCTTGAACACCAGCGTATTGCCTGCAGCGAGGGCCGGGGCGATCTTCCACGCGGCCATCATGATCGGGTAGTTCCACGGCGCAATCGACGCGACGACGCCAATCGGATCGCGGCGCACCATGCTGGTGTAGCCCGGCACGTATTCGCCGCTGAGCTGGCCGGTCTGGCAGCGCACGGCGCCGGCGAAGAAGCGGAACACATCGACGGTGGCGGTCAAATCGTCCTGGCGCGCCAGATGCAGCGGCTTGCCGCAGTTCAGGGCTTCGAGACGGGCGAGGTGGTCAGCGTGTTTTTCGACGGCGTTGGCGATTTCCAGCAGGAAATTCGAGCGTTGTTGCGGGGTGGTGCGCGACCACTCGGCAAAGGCGCGGTGGGCGGCGAGGATGGCGGCTTCGACTTGCTCGGTGCTGGCTTCGGCGATCTGGGTCAGGACTTCGCCGGTGGCCGGGTTGAGGATCGGTTCGACAAAACCCTGTCCTGCGACCAGTTCGCCGTCGATCAGCAACGCGGTGTGCATGTGGGTCTGCGCGCCAGCCATTTTCCGTGATCTCTTTTCTTGTATGGCCATGTTGCTCCCTGTTCCGGGAGCCGACCGTCTTATAGATGCAGCAAGACTAGTGCGCGGCTCCGGGGTCGACAAATTCTAAATACTGAAGGTGGCATTCGATTAAATAGATGGCTTGCGTCCGCCGTGAGGCTGTTCGCGGGCAACGGTCAGGAAAGGATCGACCAGTGCGGGGCGGGCGGTGCCGCGACGCCAGGCCAGACCGACGTCGAGTGTCTGGTTGAGGTCGGCAATCGGCCGCGCCTCGATGATGTCGCCTTCCAGCGACCATGGGCGGTAAGTCATGTCTGGCTGGATCGAAACGCCGAGGCCCGCCGCCACCAGACTTCGTACTGCTTCGGTGGACGCGGTTCTGAGGGTGATCTTCGGTTGCAGTCCGGCGCCGCGCCATAGACGTTGGGCATTGCGATCCATCTCGTCGACGTTCAGCTGAATCAACGGCTCCCGGGCGACGTCGGCGAGGTTGATGCTGTCGTGTTCCAGCAGCGGATGCTGGGCCGGCAACCACAGCCGGTGCGGCGAGTGGGTCAGCACTTCGGTCTGCAAGGCGTGGCGGTCTTCGAGATTGGAGAGGATCAGCACACCGACATCGATCTCGCCGCTGACCAGCAAATGCTCGATGTACGGCCGCTCGTCCTCCATCACCCGGATCTCGACATTGGGGTAGGCACGCTGGAAACGGGTGAGCAAATCCGCCAGGTAATAACCGGCCACCAGACTGGTCACGCCGACGATCAGCTGCCCGGCAACCTGATCGGTACTCTGTTGCAGGCTGCGTTTGGCGTTGTCCACGGTCGCCAGAATCAGGTGCGCCTGGCGCAGGAACTGGTGTCCTTGATGGGTGAGCGTCATACCCTTGGCGTGGCGATTGAACAGGCTGACGCCGATTTCTTCCTCCAGTTGCTGGATGGCCAGGGTCAGGGTCGATTGGGAAATGAACGCGGTTTGCGCGGCGGCGGAGATCGAGCCGGTCTCGGCCACGGCGATGAAATGGCGGATCTGACGCAAGGTCATCATGGAAGGTTTACCCGGTGGGCGGTTTTTATAGATTGCCTCGAGTGTATATCTATTTTCGCGAAGGGCTGCGGTGGGCCAGGCAACATCTGGAAGCACACTCGCACCCAGGTAACGGGCACTTTCGAACTAGGCTGAGGGCCTTATTGATCCGGATAACCCCAGTTTGGAGACGGAACATGAACACCCGTGGATTGCTCGATCAACTCCTCAAGTCCGGCCAGGATCTGCTGCAGAACAAGGCGGGCGGGGCGCAGAACAAACCGGCTGCCGGTGGTTTGGGCGGCTTGCTGGGCGGATCTTCCAGTAATGGCGCACTCGGCGGCTTGCTGTCAGGCGCAGGCGGAGGTGCCCTGGCAGCCGGGGCCATGGGCCTGCTGCTGGGCAGTAAAAAAGCGCGCAAGGTTGGCGGTAAAGTCGCCCTCTACGGTGGCCTCGCCGCCCTCGGCGTGATCGCCTACAAAGCGTACGGCAACTGGAACGCCCAGAAAGGCACCGCCCCGCAAAGCGAACCGCAAACCCTCGATCGCCTGCCACCGGCGCAAGTCGAACAACACAGCCAGGCCATCCTCAAAGCCCTGGTCGCCGCCGCCAAGGCCGACGGCCACATCGACGACCGCGAACGCCAACTGATCGAAGGCGAATTCACCAAACTCGACAATGATCAGGAACTCAAGCACTGGCTCCACGCCGAACTCAACAAACCCCTCGACCCCACCGACGTCGCCCGCGCGGCGAGCACGCCGGAGATGGCTGCCGAGATGTACGTGGCGAGCGTGATGATGGTTGATGAGGAGAACTTCATGGAGAAGAGCTATCTGGACGAACTGGCGCGGCAGTTGAAGCTGGAGCCGGGGTTGAAGGTGGAGTTGGAGAGGCAGGTGAGGGTGGCTGTTGCGTAACCAAAAGGTTTGATGAGTCCCCGGCGAGGATCGAGCATCGCTCGCCGGGTTTCCTTCAGTGCAAGCCTGCGGCCTTGCAGGCCTCGACAAAGGTCGCGCCTTTCCTGTCCATGGCGTTTTTTACCAACTGATTGGCTTTCACCAGTGCCGCACTGGGTTTGGCCCACTGCTCCGGGGGCAGTGGTTGCGACCATGTCTGAACCTGTTCCGGCAGAACGGGACGGCCCTTGCGGTGAGCCCATTCGGCGAGAATGTAGGGCATTTTCCAGAAGGTCAGCACACGCCCGATGTACCAGCGGCGCAATGGCCACCGAGATTTCTCCGCGAATCCATATTCCCTCCGTTGTTCTGGAGTCAGGTCCTCGCCACCTTCTTCGTCCAGCGACCCCATCGCACGGGCATCTTCGCGTTCGATTTCAAAGGTGTGCAGTCCTTCATAAGGCTTGAGCCGATCCCCGGTCGGGATCAGGCCGAGTGCCTTGAGCATCGGGTTCGGCACATCGACCAGTTGACCGTCTTCCATGAAGTTGCGAATGGATGTCCACATGCCCAGGGAGTGGGCATCGCTGGGTTGTGGTAGCAGCAGAAACTGCACTTTGTCCTGCTCTTCATCCTCAAGCCCCATGCCCAAAGTGTATTGGCGAGTAGCGCCGTAACTGGTGACGCCCTGGGAGTTTGCAACCCAGGCAACCACGCTTTCCCAAGGCACGATCAGCACGCGATGGGTTTTGCTGTCGACGTAACAGACTTCACGGCGCTGGCGGTTGAAGCGGACGGGATAGGTTTTTGCGGCGGTGAAAACGCTGGAAAACATTCCGTAGACATAGGCGCCGAGAGGCAGAAGCCCTAACGATGCAACCCCTGAAAACGTCTGGATGCCCATTGCTAAATCTTTCAAGGGCGTGGGGAAGTTTTCCGGGTAGGCAAGTGTCCCGTACAAAACAATTAAAACCGGCGCAATAAACGCCAGGGTCAGCAGCATCCAGATTCCCGCGGCAAATATTTTTCCTTGCTCAACCATGCCCCAATTGTTACCGCCCAACTCAAGATAGGTCTCGGTTATCTCCGAAAAATTACGACGAGATGACTGTGTCTGGCCTGTGTAGACAGGTAATGGTGAAAGGAACAGGGTTTCATTTAAACCGCTGGCTCGAATTTCTCCTGCACGGGGGCGCTGACTGCGGATGTCTGGGGCGGACTCATGTTCGGCAATCGTGGTTTTACGTTTTAACAAGTTCTTAAACATCAACAGTCGCCAAGTCGTCTTTTTTGCAAGAAAAGGTGACAGATTTATTTTATAAAAAGTACATCTGTCACCCTGTCATCTTTTAATCTCTTGGCTCCTACGCCTCTTTAATTATGCTGTGCTTCCTGTTCGGTCGATGAGCGCTCTAGATCTATTTTGAAGTAACTCATGAAATCCTGACCACGAGCAAAAGCTTTTTCGATTTTTGCTGACTCTTCTTTCAATGCTGGGCTCGGTTGTGCCCACTGTTCGGGTGGGAGTTCTTCAGACCATCTTTCAATCGACTCGGGGAATCCTTTCATGCTGTAGCGGTAATCCCATTCCGCTATCCAGTACGGAAGACGCCACCACGTAATCAAATGAGTCAAATACCACCATGCCACACCCGTTGCAGAGCGCTCCTTGTGTCGGTATTCCTCTCGCATGTCATCGCGTTCTTTATTGAAACTATGACTACCCTCAAAAGGGGCCTTGCCGGGGCAGAATTGAGTGCCCTTTTCCATGTAGATGCGGATGGCTTCCCATTTTCCTAACCCATGAGTAGGTGTCATTACTTCTTGATTCAGAAAGTGTACCGTATCAGCTTTGGGGTTACGATGGCCATGCCAAAGGTATAATTTCTCATTACACCTACTCCCGTAACGCCCGCACTGATTGAAAGCCAGGCGACAGTATCTTCCCAAGGTTGGATTATCGGTTCATCAGAACCGTCAGGGAAAAAACATACTTCACGCCGTTGGCGATTAAAGCGAATTGGACGAGCCCTCGATTTTTTGAGGGTACTGCTAATTACTACATAGCTACCGAGGATTGCCACTCCTCCAGCGCACCAGATAGATAGTCGCAGGCCAAACTCAAAAAAATCGCTAAAGTACCACCAGAAACTGCGACCAAAGGGATTATTGATTCCAGCGAGACCTGCAAGCGTTGGAACGATTAATAAACATGATATGAGTACGAGCATTACACTTGCGATCATCACTCTCGCTTGGAATGCCTTGTTCACATTACTGCTGCCTACATCAAGAACCGTATCGTTTACTTCAATGAAGCTTCCTCCCAAATCCATGGGCGTTTGCCCTGTCGGAATTGGTTTCGGTGACAAAAAAATGGCTTCACCTGTAGCGAAGCGCCGGCGTTCTCCCGCAAAAGGTCGGTTTTGTTTGAAATCAAACTCATCGTTTTTCTTAAGGTTCGAATACATGCTTTCAATCTGTCAAAAAAAGGTGACGGATTTATATTCTGGAAATAAATCTGTCACCGTTTCTTGTCTATATACGAATTACAAGAAAAAAAGGTGGAGGAGCTTTTTTAGAAAATAAGTCTGTCACCTTTTTTAGGTCTGTCACCTTTTTCTTAGGTCAGTAGCCATAAGGTGGAGCAAAATAAGATAGTGGAGGATGCTTTGCTTTCCACTCTTTGGCGAAAGCTATCCCTTTCTTTATTTCTTCTGGAGTCATCTTTTCTGCTATTTCTGGAAGGCTTCTGCGAGCATCTTCCGGTGCAACTCCACCACCATCTAGTTTCGAAATAAGGTAAGTTATTCCGTAAGCTTTCACTAAATCCAATGGAAAACCGTAGCTGTCAGGAAGATGGGCTACCGTCAAAGCATAACCACCCGCAGCATCGATATGGCCCATCTCAGCAGCCTTCTCAATCCAGTATCCAACTTCTTCTTTACTTGCGTTGTGTTCGTACAAGAAATTTGCATAAAGATACATGCCTGGCGCATAACCGCTCTCGGCTGAGGCTTTAAACCATTTCTCAACAGCTTTCTCGCGACTACCGGGAGTCAGGAACCATCCGCCACCGTCTTGGTAAACCCCTGCAAGGACTTTCTGGGCAAATCCGTTACCAGCGTTTGCCGCTCTTTCCAACCACTCCAAACCTTGCTTCGCTGTAAATAAAACAGTCATTGCTTCAGAATCGCCTTTTTCGGCACTTTCTTTTGCAATCTTCAAAGCATGCTCTCGCCACTCTTCACCGCTTTTACCGGCACAGCTACCTATTTCTTTACATAGATCATCTGTGTTGCTTAGACGTAGCATTGCGTAAAGGTCACCTTGGCTGGCTGCTGCCTCGTACCATTTTTTTGCGTCTTCTGTGATGTAGTGTTTACTAAGACGAATGGCTTCTCCTAAATAGTACTGCGCAACACTATCTCCACTCTCTGCCGCAATTTTGAGTAGCGGTTGGGAATCGTACCAGTCACTTTGTTGGTAAAGTGAAATGCCTTTTTCTTTTGCGGCCTCTTGCTCAGTAGTTAGTTTGGCAAAAACTGAGCCGGAAAATAAAATCGAGCATAAAATTGCGGCAAGAATTTTCTTAATCAATGTTTGGTCCTTGGTAGCTAGCCTTTAGTTCTTGAATAGGTGCAAAAGCAGGGCCGTTATAAGCTACGGAGTAAGTGCAGTGATTATTCATTCTTGCACCTAGCGATTTGACGTTCTCTGCATATCTGGTGCGCATTCTGTTATTGAGAAAAAGTGAAAGATTTATTTGTAAGTGATTAAATAAAAAAATTGAATCTGTCACCTTTTTTATTCTGATGTCGTCGATTTTTTTTGCGCTGGGCTTGGGATAAGGTGACAAATCTATTATTTAAAAAAATTAATCTGTTCTCCGTTCTTCTTCTGTTCCTCTTGTGCTGGATTGTTTTTCCGGGATAAGTGATTTGCTTCTGAAATAATCTAGTAAAGTTTTACCCTTTGAGAAGAATTTTCTAATTTCAGCAGTTTCATGAAGTAGATCTTCACTTGGTTTGATCTGTTGGTTCAGTTGAAGAGGTTTAGACCATTCCAGTACATCTCTAGGAAAGCCTGCTTTTGGTCGCGTATTGACCCATCTAGAAATATGACAAGGCACGGTCCAGCCGCTAAGAAATTGAATTACCAGAAATCCAGAAATGTACCGTAAAAGTGAGTTTTCTGCTCGGTATGATCTACGGCACAAGTGAAAGAAAGCAACACTACCTTCTTCAGGGTCGTCCGTGTTTTGAGCCGGCAGCATAGAAGGACCTTCTTCCATGTATGTGCGTATAGCTTCCCATTCAGAAACGGCTAAATTAAAGCTTCCTGTGGATATTGTTGACCAAAGTACATTGCCAGTGTTCGTGTCTCTTAAGCCGATCATGAGTTTGTGTTCTGGGAGAACCGCGTATTGTGTTATCAGTTGGCCTGATGAGACGCATGTGATGACACTCTCCCAGGCGACATAACATGGCGAGTCACCTTTTTGGGGGACAAAGGCAACCTCTCTACGATGTCTGTTGAATCTGATTGGGGGATGGATGCTGACTCGTCGAACAGCAAGGAAGAATATAAAAATATATACAATGAAGAGAGTCCATATGAAACCCTGCACGTATGTGTTGGTGAAAATTTCTACCCAAGTCGTTAGGAATGGCTGAATATCTCTTCTAAGCCACGCCCCAAATCCAGAGGTAAATAAAAAAAATAATGCAATGAACACGACCGAACCAATGCCGGCTCGTGCCATAAACTCAAAATTGCCCCGCCCTACAGCAAAGTCTAAATAAACGTCATTACTTTCACGGTGAAGGTCTCTGGAGCTGAACGGTGGTGCCCCGGTTGGTAGAGGTTTCGGAGAGAGGTAAATAAAGTCCACTCCGGATTTTGTTTCGGAGTCTCCGGCCTTCGGTAAACGATCGTATTTACTGTCAAACATCAAGTTGCTCCGGAGAGATGGCAATCCATTTTAATGGTAGTCGACCAGGTTTATTAGAAGAGATACCTTTCACGGGTTCCTTAAGGCCTGACGTCCGTAATGAAATTGGATAATAGAGGAACTGGTCATCTTCCTTGAGAGGCGATCTCGCTATGTCTGGTTGAACGCTCAAACGTAACTTGAGTTGTGCCTGTTCGCCCCGCCACTCCTCTGGAATTTCCAGATCAAGAATGAGTGGGTTTGCACTCCGTATTTTAAATAGCTCGCGTAGATCTTCTGCAACATCCCTGGCGGGTTCTGTTATTTGGGCAGAAAGCTCTGCCTGAAAACGAATTGGATTTTGCTTTAGCTTGCCTAAGTTAATGCCTGGAAAGTTAATTGCCAAGTTGTGTGCGTAAGATTTTTCTAAGGGTGACGAAGATGTGGGGGCATCCGTAATGATCGGTCTCATATTGGCTTCAGCCAATCCTTGATAATGCTTTTCTAATTCCCACTTACTGTCTTCTCTTCCCCAGCAGCAATTCAACATCCAACGCTGCTGATCATCTAGGTTGAAATAGTTGTACAAGGTTTCACCACCGAGTTGAAGGGCAGTAAAACCGAGTGACCAAGGAGTCAACGATGCCGAGAAGCTGAGAAAACGTACACCTCGTGACCCCCACGCTACACTGACTGCGAATGCTTTCGGGCTTGAGTTGGCTGTAGCATAAGTTCTTCCGATCGCACCTATTTCCCAAAATGCTCGAGCTGTAGTTGCTGCAGCAACACCGGTATTTCCTACATCTCCCGTCAGTGCCAAAAACGCGCCTGCCTTCTCACCACTCGTTCCGGTTCGAAGAGCATCAGTCCATTTACCCCAGTTATCCCACATCGTGCCTATAGAGCTTATCAGAGAGAGAGGGGCAATTATTACGCCGAGGCCCAAACCTAACTTTCCAAGTTTTGCTTCAAATAATTTTCCCGCTTGCCCGGAAGAAGAAGAGACAATCGATTTGAGTGCCTTATCAATGACTGCGATGTGCGCGTTTTGGTAGACCGACATTGCAGTTGAAATGATTCCAGAAAGTGAGCCTGCAAAGATTGCGATATCTTTCGCTGATGCGTTGCCGGAAACGCTTCTCCAAGCTTCCAAAGCTTCTCCCAGGTTCATTGCCTGATAATACAAAGCTGCCATTGGAATAGCGCTGCTTTTGAATGCAGATAGTTTCGTGCCGCTTTCTCCATATCCCCGTAATGGGCCGGATTTTAGGCGTTCTATTTCGTCGTTCAATAATGTCTGTTGTGATGGGTCAATATTTAACTGGACCCCCATGTGGCCTGTCGGTGTTGTATTTGTAATTATGACACTGTCTTGTAATTGACTTTTCAGTAATTGTTTTTCTTGTAGTAGCAGGAAGAGCTGTCGATTGATTTCTAATTTTTCGGCTTTCGCGTTTGATTGTCTTATCTTTCCTTCTGAGTCGCTGCTGGCTACACGGCGCTTACTCTCTTTTTTTGCGCGATTACGCTCGTGAGTTAAGTGGTTTTGCGTCTCTAGAATTTCCCCAAGTCTTTTAAGTCGATCTAGGAATATGGTTTTGTCTTGAGTGCTCGAGACTTTCAGAGAAACGCCTTCATGTTGCAAGGCTTTTATAATTACCGAGCGATGCGCGCGATTGCTATAGGATGATATTTTATCTAGATGTGCTTTAAGTTCTGGTCCGTTCAACTTCGTTTGAAGGTCGGAGAGCCACGTTTGTAAGCGCATCGCAATCGCTGGGGAGTAAGCAGCCTGAATGGCCTGGCTTAGACTTAGGCTGTTCGGGGTAAGAGTTAGAGTCCAATGGTTGTTGGTTAATTCATTAAGGATTTTTGTGCGTGTTTTAGTATCTTCCAATCCGCTATTTAAATTTCGTGCATCGTCCAGCCATTTAACGAAATCGCCTTTCTTTTTCTCAAAAAAATCGATATTCAAACGAGTCGAAAAAGCAGGAAAAATGTAATAGGGGGCACCGTGAAGATACTCACCAACTAGCTCTAGACTTTTTTCTGTTCTGCATAGATCTCTTATGCAGTTTTGTTCGGTGATTAGGGCCGATTCAAGCTGGTCGGGATTGTCTGAGTCAAAATACCAAGCGCTCATGTGGTACTCGCTCTTTGTAAATAACCCAACACGATCATTAGTAATATGATCTAAGCGCGCAGTCCAACGCTTAATATGTGAGCGTTCTGACTCAAGGTACTTGGTCATTTCTTCATAGCGGACCAGATCATGAATTCCGCGTGCTCCCAGCCCCTTGCCTTCAACGGCAGCATGGCTTTTGTCTTCAAGAAGCTCGATATCGTCCTTCAGGTCTTTGTACAGATCCTTGCCTAGAGAATCTTCCATAGTTTGTTTCTTCAAGGCGACGTTTTGCTGGGCTGCTCGTGTTTTTGCGTCGAAGCCTCGCCCTGGGTAGTACGCCTTCTCGGGCTGACTTGTCTTGACTCCGCTCAGGTCATTCTTTGCATTGACGTAATCATAAATTTTTTCACGCTGCTCAGGCGTTGTTCTCTCAAACAGAGCGTCACTGGTGCCGGCCTGCTTGGCTGACTTTTCACTGACGACCATCAGCGTCTCGATGTAGTTGCCAATGGAGTACCTGAGATCGTTATTTTCCTTGAGTGCCCATTGTTCAAGCCACCCAACGACGGTGTCCTGATCCTGAGCGAGATCTCGCATTACTCCGATGCTGTCTTTGATTACCAGAAAAAAGTGATCCTTCTCGTAAATCGGCAGTAGTGACTTTTTGATTGCGCCCACTTGTGTTGCCTTAAACAAATCCTTCTGGTCTTCCCAGATGTAGTCCTTGCTTTCCTCGGGGTGCGCGCCCTCTGGCGGGGTCTCAGTCGAAGGTTTCTCTGCTACTTCAGCAATCCACTTTTCTGCCTGCTTGTCAGTCAACAGATGCTTGCCACCCTTTTCCGGATCGGCACCGGCGGGTTTCACTTTCTGCATGAACAGATCGCGCTCTTTTGATGATTTGAGCATTTGCGAGCATTTGTTCGCAGTCCACTGCACCTCGGCATAGGCAACGTGAAGCGTGCTGCCACGTGTAAAAACCAGTGCGTTTTCGCCAGCAGAGCCGGTGCGTTTGTCCTGGGCTGCTTCTTTGCCTTGCCAAATGCACTTGGTAACGACACCTGCTTTGACTTCGTACTCGTGCATGTAACCAGTGCTGTTGTCGATGACGTATAGCCAGCCATCTCTCAGCAGGCGAATACCCATCGGTCGGGAGGCTGTTTTATAAGGCAGGAATACTTCATTAGAAGGGTCGAGACGTTCCACAAGGCCATAACGCAGCGGAATCAGTTGCACTTTTTCCTTCAAGTGCGGGCAGCCACCCGTTGCGCATTTGCCGTCGGTACGAGGCAGGTCGACAGCATTTGGGTTTTTAGCGGGTTGGCTCATGCTTGGAATTCCTTTCCGGCAACTGGCAGCGAAGCTGATATTTCCCTGCGTGCTCGATTTTTGGTGATGACGTGAATGCTGAATGCGTTCGGATTGTTTCTTCTTGCCGAGATCCTAAGATTTTCTCTGGTCTCCCGGCAGTTGCACTCTTCAAAGGCTCTTTTGACGTGGGGCCGCAGTGTCACAAAAAGCAGCTTGTCGGGCAAAGCGTGACACTCTCTGAAACGATATTCTTCGACTTCATCCTGCAGCCCGCTCCTGGGCCATATCAGCGACCCGTTCGAGTCGTTGTGCGGGTGTTTGTTCCGACGGTGTTTTGAGGATGGCGTCGAGGTCTGGGTGTTCTTCCAGTGCTCGTTCACCAAGGAACCCGTGAATATTGGCGTAGAGGGTGATGTCGAGTTCGGTGTTGAAGCCGCGATCATAGGATGTCGAGGCCAGTGCGTGCAGGTGTTCCCAGCGTTGCGGTGGCGTCGATTGGGCCTGATAGCTCGGGAAGTATTCGTGCATGTGTTCGTCGAGGCGCATGACCACATTGCGAAAATTCACTTCATCCAGTTGGCTCAGTTGCTCGTCGCTCAGGCGGTAGCGTTTGCTGTGGTTCGGCTCGGAGGTGATGCCCTGACGCCGATTGATATGCCAGCAGCCGAGTGCGGCATCCGCAGTGACAACTTGTGTGCAAGGCCCGAAGAGGGTCGGGTCTTTGATGGTTTCGGCGTGGGAGAGCAGTGCGTGAGTCACAGCGGGATCGGCGACGCGTAGCAGGACTTCTTCGCCTTGCGGGTGCATCACGCTGGTGAGCCAGCGAAAGTGCGCGACCAGTTGGTCCCATGGCTGATCACTGAATACCAGGTGACCCCATTCCTGACGCGAGGCGTTCAGGAATTTGGCCAGAATCGGATCGTTCTGGGCTTTTATGCGTACAAGGCATGGAGAAATGTCGCCCAGTTTCGCCCAGCGTGTTCCGAGGTAGAGCGGTTCGAATTCGGGGTTATCGGTCCACTGGTACAAGTGCTGGGGAAGCTTTTCGACACTCACGCCGTCGAGCAGCAACCCCACCGTGCCATTCCACGGCAAACCTTCGGGAAGACCGTTTTCCAGCGGCCATTCAGGATTAAGCATTCTGTGCCTCCAATTTGGCCTTCTCGCAAACCGCACAAATCGGCTTCTTCTGCATCAACGCCTGCCGCTGTGCCGGCACCAACAACTTCCCGGCCTTGTCGGCATCCGCCTGTTTCAATACGCCCGGCATCAACGGCGCCGCTCCCGTGCCGCTCCCCGGTCCACCGCCGGAGTTGATATTGATCGCCGGCCCGCTCATGGTCACGCCGCCGCCATCGATCTTGATGAAGCTGCCACCGCCGACCAGCGTCAGTTCGGCCCCAGCCTCCAGCACTACCTTCATGCCGCTGCTCAGGTGAATTTCCTGGCCAGCGTCGATGAACTGCCCGGTGCCAATCTTGATGTGCTGATTCACACCGACGGTCAGGTGATCGTTGGCGCGGGCTTCGACTTTGCGGTCTTCGTAAACGGTGTGGTGTTCTTCGGCCTTGAATTCCGTGTAGCTGTTCTTTTCCACGACGTCGTGGCGTTCGTTGCCGACGCGGATTTTCTGGTCGTGTTCGATGTTT